>CAMLHT010000051.1 GCA_946479895.1 uncultured Gemmatimonadota bacterium
CACCCGCTGGTCCGGGTGCGGGGGCGTGCCGCCGACGGCCTCGCCGACGCCGGCGACGCGCGCCGGTACGGCGCCCATCAGCACGCTGCTCGGGTAGGCGGCGCGTCCGCCCGGCGCGTACACCCCGACGCGCGCGAGCGGATCCGGGCGGCGCGTGATCACGATGCCCGGCTCGGGCCTCACCTCGATGACGCCGGGCATGGATGCGCCGTGCACCGCCGCAATGTTGTCGGCGCTGCGCTGCATGGCGCGCCGAAGCGCGTGGTCGAGCGAGTCGAGCGCGCGGATGCGGACGTCACGCGGAACCTCGAGCGCGTCGGGCACCACCGGATCGAATCGCGCCGCGAGGTCGCGCAGGGCGAGGTCGCCGCGGGCTCGCACGTCAGCGACGATGGACGCGACCGCGGCGGTGATCGCCGGATCGCTGGAGGTGGAGCGGTCGTTCAGCGCGCGGCGATCCTGCGCGGAGAGCCCGGCCAGGGGCCCGCGAAAGCGAAGGGCGATCACGGGACGAGCCTCTCGATGCGCGTCACGAGGACGCCTTCGGCGCCGATCGAGCGCAGGTCGCTGATCGTGCGGTAGATGCCGGCCGCGGGCACCACCGCGTGCACCGCCACGAACTCACCGCCGTTGCCGCGGCCCGGACCTTCGGTCCGCCCCGCAGCGCCGAGTTGCTGGCGCTCCTCGGTCAAAATGTCGATGACGGTCGGGCCGTTGAGGCCGGGCAGGACGCGTTTCACTTCGGCGAGCTGCTCGCGCCTCACGTTCGCCATGACGTAGCGCTGCCCGCGGGCGCGGATCACCGAGTCGAGGGCCGAGACCAGGTCGTCGATCGCGCGACGGCGCGGGGTGGTGGCGTCGCCTTCGGTGTCGGCGGCCCGGACGACGACGCGCGCGCTCGAGTCGAGGATCGTCGTCACTTCCCGCATGCCGTTGACCCGCAGCGTCGAGCCGGTGGACACGAGGTCGACGATGATGTCGGCGATGCCGAGGTGCGGCGCGATCTCGGCGGCGCCGGAGACGGGAACGAGGCTCACGTCGAGCCCGGCGTCGGCGAAGAAGCGCTCGGCCGTTCGCGAAAAGCTCGTGGCGACGCGGGCGCCGCGCGGAATGTCTCCGAGCTGCGTGATCCCGGAGTCCTCGGTCGCGGCGACGGCGAGGCGGCACCGGCCGAAGCCGAGGTCGGACACCGGCGCGAGACACCGGCCGGACTCGGTGATGAGGTCGAGCCCCGTGATGCCGACGTCGGCCGCGCCGTCGGCGACGAACTCCGGAATGTCCTGGGCGCGAACGAAGATCGCCTCGAAGACGCCGCCGAGGGACGCGGAGAGGGCGCGCTCGCTGCGCGCGCGGACGTCGAGTCCGGCATCATCGAAGAGCTGGCGGGTGTCGTCGGCGAGACGCCCCTTGTTGGGTATGGCGATGCGAAGCATGGAAGTGTCGGGGGTTGCGCGCCGGGCCAGGCAACAAAAAAGGCCCGTCGCGATTGACGGGCCTGAGGAAAACGTGCGCGGCTGCTACTGGCTGACTCTACACCGCATGCGCGTGCGTCCCCGACCCGTGGAGGGCATGGAGATGCACATGATGGTTGCGGCGGAGATTGGCAGGCACGAACGGAAGGTAACGGGCGCCCCGGCGCGACGGAAGTGACTGAGGTTCGACGTCCCGGGGTTTCAGTGTCATGAATGCTTCCGCGCGAATGGCGACCGTTGTCATCATTGGGGCGGCTCTCGCCTCGTGCCGCGAGCCGGTGCAGCTGGTCTGCACGGACCAGCTGAACAACACCATCGGCGTTCGCGTCCTGGACGCGGCAGGCACGCCTCTCCAGGCGGCGACGCTCGTGCTCAGGCGGGGAGCCTTCTACGACTCCGTCACGACTTCCGAAGCCGTGCAGCCCGCGGGCGCCAACTACTCGTGGACGGAGGACAGGGTCCCCGGTGGAGTGTATTCCCTTACGGTGAAGAAGCCGGGATACGTCGAGCAGCAGCGCACGGTGACCGTCATGCAGGACGAGTGTCACTCCGGGCCCGGCCCCCTCGTCGAGGTACGCCTCCAGCCGGCAGGGTCTATCTAGCGCCGGCCCAGCGGCTTCCGCTGCAGCGCCCGATTCTTGCCTGAGACCGCTGTGTTACACGGTCACCCCATCAGGGTACATATCGTATGAGTCGTTTCGCTTGGTACCAGCGCTCAGGTCTGCGCTGCATTTGGCGCATCCTGCCCATCGCCGTCGTCGGCGCCTGCGCATCGTCGGCAAAGCTGCCGCTCACCGCCGTCTCCGGACCGACGCCCACCATCCCCGCGCCTTCGCCTCCGCGAATTCCGACGGTCAACGTCGCGAAGGTGGTCGGATGGTCTGGAAAGGACCATCCCGTCGCCGTTCCCGGCACCTCGGTCACCGCCTTCGCGCGCAAGCTCGATCATCCCCGCTGGCTCTACGTGCTGCCCAACGGCGACGTGCTCGTGGCCGAGTCGAACGCGCCGGAACGTCCCGAGATGCGCACGGGAGTGCGCAACTGGTTCCTCCGCCTGTTCATGCACGAGGGCGGCGCCGGTGGCCCGAGCGCGAATCGCATCACGCTGCTCCGTGACGCCGACGGCGACGGGGAAGCCGAGACGCGGTCGGTGTTCCTCCAGAACCTGAACTCGCCGTTCGGCATGGCACTCGTCGGCAACTCGCTCTTCGTCGCCAACACCGACGCGGTGGTGAGCTTCCCCTATACGAAGGACCAGATCCAGATCACCGCGTCGCCGACGAAGGTCGCCAGCCTGCCCGCCGGTCCGATCAACCACCACTGGACGCGCGGGCTGATCGCGAGTCGCGACGGGTCGAAGCTCTACGTGTCGGTGGGCTCGAACAGCGACTGGGGCGAGCGCGGCATGGACAAGGAAGTGGATCGCGCGGCGATCCTCGAGATCGACGTGAAGACGGGCGCGAAGCGGACGTACGCGTCCGGGCTGCGCAATCCGGTCGGCATGACCTGGGTCCCCGGCAGCGACGCGCTGTGGGTGGCGGTGAACGAGCGCGAAGGGCTGGGCAGTGACCTGCCGCCCGACTACATGACCGCCGTCAGGCCCGGCGCCTTCTATGGATGGCCGTACAGCTACCATGGCAGGAACGTCGACACGCGAGTGGAGCCGCAGCGTCCCGATCTCGTGGCGACAGCCGTCACTCCGGACTATGCGCTCGGTCCGCACACGGCCGCGCTGGGGCTGGCCTACACGACCAGCAACACCCTCCCGGAGCGATTCCACAACGGCATGATCGTGACGCAGCACGGCTCGTGGAATCGCGTGCCGCGGAGCGGTTATCGCGTGGTCTTCGTCCCGTTCTCGAATGGCAAGCCGTCGGGCCAGCCCATCCCGCTGCTGACCGGCTTCCTGAATGACGATGACGATGCCCAGGGCCGCCCGGCCGGAGTCGTGGTCGACGCGCGTGGCGGCGTGCTCATCGCGGACGATGCCGGCGACACCATCTGGCGCGTGACCTCGCACAACGCCGACCACAAGTAGGGCGGGCCATGACGAAGACCGTGGTGATCACCGGCGCGAGCGGCGGCATCGGCGCCGCGGCCGCCGAGCTGCTGGCGTCGAGGGGGTACAGCGTGGTGCTCGTCGCCCGACGCCCGGAGGCGCTCCACGCCATCGCCAAGCGGTGCGGGGCAGCGGCGCACGCCGTCGTCGCCGACGTCACCGTGCGCGAGGAAGTCCGCCGCGTCGTCGCGGAAGCCATCGCCCGATTCGGGCGCGTGGACGTCTGGATCAACAACGTCGGCCAGGGCATCTCGCGACTTCCATCGGAGCTGACCGATCAGGACATCGACGACGTCATGCGCGTCAACATCAAGTCCGCGCTCTATGGCATGCAGGAGATCCTGCCGCACTTCAGGGAGCGTGGCGACGGCCACATCATCAACATCTCCTCGATGCTCGGCCGCATCCCGTTCGCGATGATTCGCTCGGCCTACGTCGGCGCGAAGCACTTCCTGAACGGGCTGACCGCCACCTTCCGCGAGGAGGTCCAGGCGTCGCACCCGGGCATCGAGGTGTCGCTCGTCTCTCCCGGGGTCGTGCGCACGGATTTCGGCCTCAATGCCCTTCACGGTGGAATCGACTCGCGGAAGCTCCCCTATTCGCAGAGCGCCGGCGAGGTGGCCGAGGTGATCGCGTGGGTCGTGGAGACTCGCGTGCCCGATGCGTACACGCGGGAGGGCGCCCGCGAGCGTGTGCTCGACTACTTCGGATCGACCGGAGTGGATCCGGCGATCAGCCGGCCGCCCGCCGGCGAGGCGAAGCCAGCCTCGCGCTGATCCAGTCCGCCGCCGCGTCGAGCTCGGACTGCGGCGGCCAGTGTCCGCCGCGATACCATCGGATCGTCTTCGGCTCCGGCGCGGCTTTGTGAAGCCGGCGAGCCTGGGCCGGCGTGACGGTCCGGTCGAGCTGGCCGTTGATCATCAGGATCGGGGTGTTCAGGCGGCGGATGGACTTCACCGGATCGGCGATGCCCCGCACGAGCGACTCGAAGGGCAGATCGTCCGGCAGGTCGCCGCCGGCGGCAAGCACCACTCCGTCCACGCGCGGATCACTGGCCGCGAGCTGCACCGAGAGAAACGCGCCGAGTGAATAGCCGACGAGCGCGAGCCGCGCGCCGTCGATGCCGGGATGAACGGCGAGAAAGTCCAGCGCCGCCGTCGCGTCCGTGAGCGCGAGACGCCACTTCCCGACGATCGCGAATGGCCGCAGCGGGGAGAGCGTCGCGATGTCTCCCTCGCGCGCGCCGTGGAGCGGCAGATCGATGGCCAGGGACGCGATCCCGCGCTCCGCGAGCGCCCGGCCCATCGATTCCGACATGCGCTCCTTGCTCGAGCTGAGGCCATGGAGGAGCAACGCCGCGGGGCGGCGCCCGTCACCCCGCGGCCTGAGCAGGATGCCGGGGACCTGCTCACCGGGCGTCGTGATCTCGAGGTCTTCGCGAATGATCTCTCGGCGATTCATCATCCGTTCACGAAGGCAGAGCGTGTGCCGACCGCGGACAGTCTGGAGCCGGTCGGGCTTGCCATGGGGGCCCTTCCGGTCGCGGGCGAGGCCGGAAACGCGGCCTGGAGGGTAGTCGGGCGCTGGCGAACGTTATCGGCGATTTCGGCATCCTGCGCGTACCCGGTCTCGGCAGTAGGTTCTGCATCGATGGGGTCCAACGCCAAGGAACTGACCACCGCGGCCGCCCAGGGGCTGTCCTCCGCCCAGACGGGTCATCCCGTCTTTGTCGGTGAAGGGGCGTTGGCTGCGCGCTGCCGGCAGTTCGACTGGGAGCGCACGTCACTCGGGCCGGTGACGAACTGGCCCCTGAGCCTGCGGGCGCTGACGAGCGCGCTGCTCGCGTCGCGCAACCCGATCCTGCTCTTCTGGGGCCCCGAGCTCGTGATGATCTACAACGACGCGTTCGCTCCGAGCCTGGGATCGACGCGCGACGCCCGCGGACTCGGCGCGAAGGGCCGCGAGTTCTGGACGGACGTATGGCCGGCCGTCGGGCCGCAGATCGAGGGCGTGCTCGAGCGTGGAGAGTCGCACTGGTTCGAGAACACGCTCGTGCCGATCGAGCGCGAGGGCGTCCTCGACGAAGCGTGGTGGACCTACAGCTACAGCCCCGTGCGCGACGATCGGGGTGACATCGCGGGATGCCTGGTGATCTGCCAGGAGGTCACGGCGAGCGTGCGCGCCGAGGCGCGGCTGCGCGAGATCAATCACGAGCTCGAGGTGGAGCGCGCCCGGCTGTCCGAGGTCTTCGAGAAGGCACCGTCGTTCTTCGCGATGCTGCGCGGCCCGGACTTCCGCATCGAGATGGCCAACGAGGCGTACTTCGGCCTCATCGGGCGTCACGACGTGATCGGCAAGCCGCTGCTCGAGGCGATCCCCGAGATTGCGTCGCAGGGATTCAGGGACCTCCTCGAGCGAGTGGTGACCACCGGCGAGCCGTTCGTGGGGCGCGAAGCGCTCGTGCACTTCGCCAATCGCGGCGGCCGTGGTCCCGAGGATCGCTACGTCGACTTCATCTACCAGGCCATCGTCGAAGCCGACGGCAGCCGGTCAGGCGCGTTCGTCCACGGCTACGACGTCACTGACCACGTGATGGCGCGGCGCGCGGTCGAGCAGGCGGCCGCCGACCGGCTGCGTGACGCCGAAGAGCGCGCCCGGCTCCTCGCAGTCGCCGAGGACGCCCGCCGGGAAGCGGAATCGGCCAACCGCGCGAAGTCCGACTTCCTCGCCGTCATGAGTCACGAGCTCCGCACGCCCCTCAACGCCATCGACGGCTATGCCGAGCTGATGGAGATGGAGGTGCATGGTCCGCTCACGGAGCAGCAGCGCCAGTATCTGATCCGCATCCGCAAGAGCCAGCGCCACCTGCTCGGGCTCATCAACGGGGTGCTGAACTACACGCGTGTCGAGGCCGGCGCGGCGCAGTACGACCTCAATCCGGTGTCGTTGATCGACGTCCTGTCGTCCTGCGAGGCGCTCGTCCGTCCACAGATGGAGCATCGCCAGCTGGACTTCCAGGTCGATCTGTGCAGCCCTGACCTCAAGGTGGTCGCGGACGCCGAGAAGCTGCAGCAGATCCTGCTCAACCGGCTGACGAACGCCAGCAAGTTCACGCCGCCCAGCGGCCGTGTGCGCCTGTCGTGCGAGCCCGCGCCGGAGTCCGTGGCGATCACGGTGGAGGACACGGGTCGCGGAATTCCTCCGGAGCAGGCCGCGCGCATCTTCGAGCCGTTCGTTCAGGTCGATGCCCGCCTGACGCGCACGGAGGAGGGCGTGGGGCTCGGACTCGCGATCAGCAGAGATCTCGCCCATGGCATGCAGGGCGAGATCACGCTGGTGAGCGAGGTCGGGAAGGGCAGCGCGTTCACCGTGACCATCCCGCGCGCATGACCGTCGCCGGTTGATGCCGAGAAAACTCGAGGCCCCGGGAGCCGCCGTGCAGAAATGGTGGAACAGGCTGTCCACCAGGCCGGGCGGCAGGACGCTGTTCAGCATCATCATCGGGCGCACGGCTCCGTACACGGGGAGCATCGGCGCGCGCGCGGTCGAGCTGAGGCCGGGTTACGCGAAGTGGACACTTCGCGACCACCGCGCCGTCCGGAACCACCTCGACTCGATTCACGCCGTCGCGCTGGTGAACCTGGCCGAAGTCACGAGCGGGACGGCGATGCTGATGTCGCTCCCGGCGGGAACCCGGGGCATCGTGACCGGCCTGACCACCACCTATATGAAGAAGGCCCGCGGCCGCATCACCGCCGAGTGCCGGTGCGAGCTTCCGGCGATCACGGCGGACACGCGCTTCGAGCTCGCGGCCGAGCTTCGGGATGAGTCGGGCGACCTCGTCGCCACGGCCACCGTTGCCTGGCTGCTTGCCCCAGTCGGTGGTTGACCACGGCTACGGTCGCGGTGATGGACGCCACCGTCCAGGCGGGAGGCGAGGGCTTATCCCGGGGCCGGGAATGACGCACTATTGTGCTCACCCCCGAACCGCGAGCCCCTGATGACCGACCGCCGCCAGTTCGTCTCGACCATGTTCGCCGCCGGTGTCGCGACGCCGGTGCTGAACTCATCCGCGTTCCGCCGCGTCTCCGAGGCGGCGGCGATCGCCGGCAGCAAGGCCCCGCTGGCCCTCTCCGAGGACGAAACGTACTGGGGGACGATCCGCCGGGCGTTCGCGCTCGACGACACGATCGTCAATCTCAACAACGGCTACACGAGTCCCGCCCCCGAGGTCGCGATCGAGCAGCTCGTCCGCGACATCCGCTTCTCGAATGAATCGCCGGTCGAGCACATGGCCCGGCTCCTGGAGCCCCGCATCGAAGTCGTGCGCGACGGGCTCGCGAAGGAGTTCGGCTGCGACCCGGAGGAGATGGCGATCACCCGCAACGCGTCCGAGTCCAACCTCACCGTCGTCCACGGCCTGAACCTGAAGCGCGGCGACGAAGTGATCGTCACCACCCAGAACTACGGCCGGATGGTGAACGGCTGGAAGCAGCGCGCGCTCCGCGAGGGCATCGTGGTGAAGGAGATCAGGCTCGACACGCCGCCGAAATCCGACGAGGACGTCGTGCGCGCGTTCGAGGCCGCGATCACGCCCAACACCCGGGTGATCGAGGTCATGCACATCAGCTTCATGACGGGCTACATCGCCCCGGTGAAGAAGATCGCCGACATGGCGCACCGGCACGGCGTGATGGTGACGGTGGACGGCGCGCACGCCTTCGCCCACTTCCCCTTCACGCGCGACGACCTCGGCGGCGACTTCTACGGCGCGAGCCTCCACAAGTGGCTCGCCGCGCCGATCGGCACCGGCCTGCTCTACGTGAAGCGGGACAACATCAAGGGGCTGTGGCCGCTGTTCGCGCAGAACCAGGGGCAGGACGGCAACATCCGGAAGTTCGAGGAGATCGGCACCCACCCGGTTGCGAACCACAACGCGATCGCGGTGTCGCTCGCGTTCCACCGGAGCATCGGCGCCGAGCGGAAGATCGCGCGGCTGCGCGCGCTCCGCGACCGCTGGGCCAATCGTCTCCTGAAGGAGAGCGACCGCGTCGAGCTGCTGACGGCCCTCGGGCCGAACACCAACGGCGCCATCGCGGTGTTCAACGTGAAGGGCATGGACATGGGGAAGCTCAACGGCTGGCTCTGGAACAACCACAAGATCTCCACCGCCGGCATGAACCATCCCGAGTTCACCGGATTGCGGATCACGCCGAACGTCTACACGACGCTCGACGAGATCGACCGCTTCACCGACAAGGTGCTGCTGGCGATCCGGACGGGAATGGTCTGATGCGAGCGGCGCACTGGCTCGGTGTCGCCGCGCTCGGCGCGCTCGTCGCGTGCGGAAGGGACAGCGGGCGGCCGGCGGATTCCGGGACGGCGGCTGCCCCCGGCACGCCCGCCGCGCCCGCGCCGGTCACGTTCACCCTCGCGGACTTCGGAAAGCTGCGCTGGCTCGAGGGCGCATGGCGCGGCACCATGCCGAACGGGGCGCTGTTCCACGAGACCTATCATTTCGTCGACGACTCGACGATCGCGATGGGCGGCCACACCGACTCGACGCTGAAGACCAAGGCCGACAGCGCGCGATGGGTCTTCCGTGGCGGCGCGGTGATCGACTCCGGCGGGAGCGTCGTATACCACGCGTCCCGGATCGACTCGGCGGGCATCGACTTCCGTGCCGATCCCGATCCGAGCCATCACTTCACGTTCACCCGCGAGGGCAGCGATGCGTGGACGGCGAGGATCTTCTCCAGGGGTCCCGATGGCGCCGAGCGCGTGACGGTGTACCCGATGCGGCGGATCGGGAGATGAGACCGGTCGAATGGTGATCTGAAACGTCGCCGGGTTTCAAGCGGCACTGTCGCGTCCAACACCTCTCTCTTCGCGCATTGCGTCACCTGGAACCGACACGGCTTCGCCCATCGGCGTCCCTGCATTCCTGGGGCTGATGAGCGTCGCGGCCGCGAGATGCCCCGTGACGTTCAGGGGAGTCTTGAAGAAATCGGGAATGAGATCGAGCGCGATCAGGACGCCGATCGACTCCGCCGGAATCCCCGCCGCGACGAAGAACGGCGCGACGACGAACAGGCTCGCGCTCGGGATGCCGGGAACGCTGAAGCTCATCAGCACCGAGGTGACCACGATCGAGAGGATCGTTGCGCCCGGAAGGTCGATGCCGTAGAGCTTCGCCGCGAAAAGCGCCATCACCAGCCATGAGACCGGCTGGTTCAGGCGAAGGAGCGACACCGCCAGCGGAAGGGTGAAGGCCGAGCTGGCCCGCGGGAGGCGCAGGACGGAATCGGCGGCCTCGAGGTTCGCGGGCAGTGCCGCCATCGACGTGCGCGTGCTCGCCGCCACCACCTGGCCGGGGAGCGCCGCCCGCGCGAAGGTCCCCAGCGATGCGCGGCGGGATACCATCACGATCACGTAGAGCGAGACCATCACCGCCACGCAGAACGCCGCGTGCGCGACGAGGTAGAAGCCCACCGCGCCGAAGATGCCCGTCCCCACGCGGGTGGCGAGCGCCAGTGCCAGCGCGAACACCCCGACCGGCGCGGCCGCCAGGATCCAGCGGACCATGACCGTCGATGCCGCGGCGATTCCGGCGAAGAGGTCGATGACCGGCTGGCGCAGCGCGTCGTTCAGCGTGCCGACGGCGAGCCCGAACACGATGGTGAAGACCACGAGCGGCAGCATCGCGCCATCCGCCGCCGCCCCGATGGGGTTCGCCGGAATGAGCGATACGAACCAGGACGAGAGGGACGGCATCGCCGGCGCGTCCAACGGCGCGGCGCTCGCCCGGATGAGCCGCGACGCCTCGGGGTCGATCACGAGATACTCGAACACCAGCGGCGCGGCGAAGCCGGTGATGATGGCGGCGACGACGAGCAGCCCGAAGAACACCGCGAACGCGCGCAGGCCGAGCTGCCTCGCCATCGTCGGACCGGCGCCCGAGATGGCGACGATCAGCGACGAGACGATGAGCGGGATGACCGTCATCCGGATGGCGTTGACCCACATCGTCCCCACCGGCTCGACGAACCGGACGGCAGCCATCGCCGGCGACGAGCCGGAGCGGAGGACGAGGATGCCGGCGGCAAGGCCGGCGACGAGGGCAGCCAGCGCGAAGAGTGGCGCGCGGCTCGCGCGGGTGGTGGGCGAGGCGAGTGGGCTCAGGACCGGGCTCCGTTGGGCTGGGAAAACCTACGACATAGCTTGCGGCAATGGAAAACCTCTCTCGCCGTCTCATGCGCGTGGTGCCGGTGGCGACCGCCGTGTTGATCGGTGCCTGCGCGTCGGAATCGCCGGAGCCGGCAGCCCGCCGCGTGGCAGCCGTGATCGCCGCACCGGACTTCGGCGCGCTCGCGGGGCTCGCCCACCCGGAGAAGGGAATCCGGTTCAGCCCTTACTCGCGCGTGGATACCGCGACCGACCGGCGGCTGAGCCGCGAGCAGATTCGCGTGCTCTCCACCAGCCCCGATTCGCTGCTCTGGGGCAGCTACGACGGATCGGGTGAGCCGATCAGGCTGACCTTCCGGCAGTACTTCGCGAAGTTCGTGCGGGACTTCGACCTCCTGTCCGCGCCGCGCGTGGCCGTCGACTCCGCTCCGATGGGCACCGGCAACTCGATCAACAACATCCGCGAGGCGTATCCGGGCGCGCGGATCGTCGAGTTCAACACGCCGGGCACGGATCCGCGCTACGGCGGGATGGACTGGCGGAGCCTGTGGATCGTTCTCGAGCGGTCAGGCCCGCGATGGTACGTCGTCGGACTGGTGCACGGGAGCTGGACGATCTGAGCCCTCGTCCGCCGCGAGTATCCGGTGGCTCATGGCGTCCTTGCCGGTGTGCTTCACCTCGTACATCAGCGTGTCGGCCGCCTGCGTCATCTCACCGATGCTGACATCGCTGCCGCGAGCCGTCACCGCGCCCACGCTGAGGGTCACGCCCCACTGACCACGCACCAGCGCGTCGGCGACGACCTTCCGCACGCGCTCCACGGCGCGCTCCGGCGGCTCGGCGCGATTGTCCGGCAGGAGCATGGCGAATTCGTCACCCCCGAGCCGGCCCGCGACGTCGATCTCGCGAACGGCGGCGCGGATGGCCTCGCCGACTGCCCGCAGCAGCCGGTCGCCGGCGGCGTGACCGCGCGCATCGTTCACCTGCTTGAATCCGTCGAGGTCGAAGGTCACCAGCGTGATCGCCGAGCCGTTCCGGCGCGCGCGGAGCAGCTCGCGCGTCGCGAGCTCCTCGAAGCCCAGCCGGTTGAACAGCCCCGTCAGCGGGTCCGTCCGCGCCAGCGTGGACTGCTGATGTGACAGGCGCATCATCAGCAGGACCATCAGGGCGGCGGCGCCGCCGAGGGCGGCCAGCGCGACCGAGGCGAGCGCCCAGCGACGCTCGAGGACCGAGACGCGCTCGCGCATCGCGCCCACCTCGTCGCCGATGAACTTCTCGAGCGTCTCACCCTCGTCGAGGGCGGCGCGATACTTCTGCTGCTGTTCGCCGAGTCGATCGATGGCCGCCTCTATCGACTGGCGACCGGCGACGAGGTCGTCGTTGCTGCGATTCCAGTCGTACGCGGCCGCGGCCAGCCGACTCGCCAGCCCGAGGAGCGTGCTGTCCGGACCCTTCACGGCCGCCAGCCTCGCGAGGGCACTGTCCTGCGCCGTCCGCGCCGACGCATACTCGGCGAGCAGGGCGCGGTCTCGCGTGAGCAGATAGCCGCGAATGGCGCCGACCTCGCGCGCGAGCGCGAGGCGCACGTCCGACGCGGCTTCGCGCGCCGGATCGAGGGTGACCGTGTAGACCCGGCGCTGGCGCGCGATGCTTCCCTCGAAGAGGAGAGGCGTCAGCACCAGCGCCGACAGCGCGAGAATCGCGAGTGCCGCGGCGTTGCGGCCACTCCGAGCGGGGTCCACCATATTCCTATAGTATCAGCCGGACCGGCTGGATTCGACTCCCCATCCCATACAATCCCGTCATGATCGCTCCGGAGGCCCGGACGGTACGCTTGCGGTCGATCGTCGCGTTGCGGCGGAGGCGCGCATTCGCCGGAATACGTGGCACTCCATTGAAGCGGATGATCACGGTACACACCCGGCATCACGCGGCCGTCTCAGCCGCCACCGGGAGCATTCCAGAAGGTCGTGCCTGACACGGGAGGTCACATGGCAGCGGTCGAAGTGAACAACAGCGCCGAAGTATCGTTGTGGGACTTTCTCGCCCGCCGGGCACGGGGGGCATCCGACGCCCGTCTCGTCGCCGACGCCGTGGTCGGATTCGTCGTCGCCGCGTCGGCGCTGCTCGCGCAGGGGCCGGTCTGGTACCTCTTTTCGAGCGCCGGTCTCTGCTTCCTCTCGTTCGGGGCCTGGGGAATGGCCGACCGTGAGCTGTCCGAGCGTGCCGATCCGACGCCGACGGTGCGCTGGCTCGTGGCAGCCCGTATTCTTTCCGCCACGGTCGGTTTCGTCGCCGCCGTCTTCCTCGTGCTCGGCGTGCTGGGTGTCGCGCTGGGCAGGATCATCAGCTGACAGGACACAGAATGAATACGCGGACGCTCGTTGCTCTCCTGATCGTCACTTCCGGCACCGGGGCGGCCGCGCAGGCCAGGACCGGAGCGTCCGGCCCGACGCCGCCGGCGCTGGCGGCGATCACCGAAGCCGACCTCCGGCGCGACATGTTCGCGCTCGGGGGCGACGCGATGCGGGGGCGCGAGGCCGGGACGCTCGACGAGATGCGCGCTTCCATGTGGGTCGCCGATCGCGCCCGCGAGGCCGGCCTGCTGCCGGCCGGCGACGACGGCTCCTACTTCCAGTGGTGGTCCATGCGTCGCACGCGAACGAGCGACGCCAGCCGGGTCGCGATCGGCGACCGGAGCCTCACGCTCTGGAAGGACGTCATCGTGCTCGCGCCGATGACCGTGGTGATGGATCAGCCGATCGTCTGGGTGGGAGCCGCGCAGGGCGCCGACCTCGCCGCGATGGACCTCACGGGCAAGGTGGTGGCGGCCGAGCTGATCGCGCCGGCGGTGACGGCGCAGGTGACGCCGCAGAACCAGAGTCCCTTCAGCGCGCTGGCGATCCGCCAGCGCACCGATTCCCTCGTGTCGCGCGGGGTGAGCGCCATCATCTTCGTGAGCGGCGCGGCGCCGGAGTTCGACGACGCGTTCCTCCGCACGGTGCAGCAGCGGATCCGTGGCAGCTACGGGATCGACTCGGCCAACGCGTCACCGAATGCCGGTGGGAGAGGCGGCGGCCGCGGCAACGCGCAGCGCCAGGTGCCGTCGCTGTGGGTCAGCCGGGAGCTGACGCCGATGGTGCGGGAGCCCGGAGCCCGTCTCTCGCTGCAGCTCGCCGTCGCCAGCTTCACGTATCCGAGCGTGAACATCGTCGCGAAGGTGCCCGGCACCGACCGCGTGAAGAAGGACGAGATCGTCCTCTTCAGCGGCCACCAGGATCACGACGGCGTGCGGTACGACGTGAATGGCGACTCCATCTGGAACGGCGCGGACGACAACGCGTCGGTGGCGGTGGCGCTGCTGGCGATCGGCCGCGCGGTGGCGAAGAAGCCGATGCACCGCACGGCGCTGTTCGTCTGGCACGGCGCGGAGGAGCGGGGGCTCCTCGGCTCACGCTGGTACTCCGGGCATCCGACCGTCGAGAAGTCGAAAATCGTGGCCGTGCTCAACGCCGACATGATCGGCCGCAATCACCCCGACTCCGCCGCGCTGCTCGGCGTCCAGCCGCCGCACCTCAACTCGAATGCGCTGGTCGCCGCCGCGTACCGGGCGAACGCGATGACCGGCAGGTTCGTCGTGGACACGAGCTGGGACAACCCGCGGCACCGCGAGGGCTGGTACTTCCGCAGCGATCACCTGCCGTACGCGCGCGCGGGGATCCCGGCGATCATGTTCTCCACGCTGCTGCATCCGGACTACCACACGCCGCGCGACAACCCCGAGAACATCGACATCGCGAAGCTCACGCGGATGACGAAGTGGATGTACGCGACGGGGTGGATCATCGGCATGGCGCCCGAGCGCCCCGACCTCGTCCCGGGCTTCAGGCTCGAGCGCTGACGATGTCACATCGCCTCGCCATCTCCGACGCCGACATCCTCGCGTGCTTTCCGGTGTATCGCCAGCTCCGGCCGAAGCTGGTCGAGGAGCAGTTCGTCGCGACCGTGCATCGGATGCACGCCACGGGATTCCAGTTGGCGATGCGGGTGTTCGACGACCGGGTCGTGGCGGTCGCCGGGTTCCGCATCATCGAGAACTTCCACACCGGTCGGCTGCTGTACGTGGATGACCTGGTCACGGACGAGGCGGCGCGTTCCGCCGGCCATGGGAAATCCCTGCTGCGCTGGCTGGTCGAGTACGCGAAGGATCACCGCTGCCTGGCGTTCGAGCTCGATTCAGGGACGCACCGGCACGGCGCGCACAAGTTCTACCTGCGCGAGGGGATGCACATTTCGGATTTTCACTTCACGCTCTCCCTCGCGGGGAAGAGCCAGGATCCGCAGGCCGGCGACTGAGGGCCCCCTACTGCGGCAGGGCCAGAGGGGCCAACGCGGAAAGATCTGAAAAGACGGAAGGATCGGATCCGGTCAACGCGCCCGGGTAGGTGAGGCGCGCGAGTGACAATCCCAATGTTCTTGTTTGTCACCCGCGGAGGTAATCATCCTCGCGCCCAGACGGGATCTGATTTCATCTGCGGCATCAGACCTTTCCGTGTTGACCCTCTGTGCCGGCGGACGCAGCCGCTCAAGGCGGCGTGAGCATTCCGTCCACGATGTCCGCGATCTGCTCCGCCTCCGCCCACGCCTCCTTCAGCGCGAGCAGCTCTCCCTGGATGGCGCGGCGCTCCGTCTCCTCGTGCATCGCCATCTCGAGGGCCAGCCGCTCCGTCGACGTGAGGTTCATCGGGCCCAGCTTGCGGAACGCATTGAGCACCGACACCGGGCGGTGCCCCCGCCATCCGTTGCGACGCGATGCCGCGTCGAGATAGCCCCGCGAGTCCCCGGCGCGCTCGATCTGGCTGACGGCGAACTCCACGACGCCGCTCGACGCGCCACCCCGGTTGGTGTTGGCCAGCAGCACCGCGGTCGCGTGCATCGCCCGCGTGCCCCGAAACGTCGTCCACCCGCGGTCGTGCTGGAGTCCGAGCTCGGCGTCCTGGTCGTCGTGGAAGCCCAGCTCGATGGACCGCGCGTGCTTCGCGCGGACGTTGAGGACGTGGCCGTCGACGTTGAATCGTCCGAGCACGCGCTCGTAGTCCATGTAGTCCTGGGCCATCGCCTTCCCGAGCACCGTGGTGCTCACCATCGTCATCGCGATGGCGGGAAGGGCGACCACGGAAATGGCGCCCGCCGCCGCGGCGACCGGGGCGAGCGCGACACCGAGGGTCGCCGAGGCACCGGCGGCACCGAGCATGGTCGCGCCCGCCCGGACGTACGACCGGCTGCGGCGGCTGAAGAACTCGCCCGCATATCGCCACGCGGCGAACTCCGGCCTGAGTGGCGCGCCGATGCGCACGAGCTCGAGCCCGTCGCGCATCCGCGCGAGCCCGATGTTGTCCGTGGACACCCGGGTGTACGTGCCGCGGTAGAGCCGCTCGCAATCCTCGATCGCCTCGAAGCGCTCTTCCAGCGGCGACAGGTTCCATCGGCGACACTCGCCGCAGACGGCCCAGAGCCGTCCCCGGGCCGCGTCGAAGGCGATGCGCCTGCCGACGGGGAAGCGCTCCAGCATGTCGTTCGCGCCGAGCTTGCCCTTGCAGTAGAGACAGGTCGAGTACATGCGCTCCGCCGTCGGAAGTTCGACCGCAACCACGCCCGCGAGGTCCGTGATGCAGAACCTGACGGCGGCCCGAATGCTCCACCAGCCCGTTAATGGACTCGTAATGCGAGCGTCATCTTCGCGTCGGATCGGATCCGCGGCATCGCGCTCGCCCGCCGCCGGGCGGCGATGATTTCCTTTCGCCGTGGGAGGCGCTCTCCTGCGGATGGTCCGCCCCGTTTCGCACGGAAAAGGTGAAATGGACCGAAACTCCATTCGACAACGACTCGAACACGGTCCGTTCAGTCGTTCCCGTCTTCTGCTGTGCCAAAAAGGGGTGGAGCGTGCCGGCGATGATTTCCTTTCGCCGTGGGAGGCGCTCTCCTGCGGATAGTCCGCCCCGCTTCGCACGGAAAAAGGTGAAACGGACCGGAACTGCGTTCAACAACGACTCGACCCGGTCCGTTCCGTCATTTCCGTCTTCTTCTGCGCCAAAGAC
>CAMLHT010000052.1 GCA_946479895.1 uncultured Gemmatimonadota bacterium
CTTCCCGGGCGCCCTGGCGGACGAGGACGACGACCTGCCGTTCTGAGACAGTGGTAGTGCGAGTGGGAGTGGGAGTGAGGGCCGCTCTATCCCCACTCCCACTCCCACTCCCACCGGTATGACCGTTTGACGGGTTCGTCGTCCTGTACGGTAGGCCACCCGGGCAGGCCTCCTTTTGCCAGTCCGGTGTGTGCCTCGTCACATGCGGTACGGCAGGCGTCAGTCAAACTGGACATCCCATGATTGCTCCCCGGAATCGTCGTTCCCCCCGCGCCCGCGTCGCGACCCTCGCGATCGGCCTGATGGTGCTCGCTCCCGCCGCGGTGATCGCGCAGGAAGCGGTCACCACCCCGAAGACGCACACGGTGAAGAAGGGCGATACCCTGTGGGACCTGGCAGCGCTGTACCTCGGCGATGCCTTCCGCTGGCCCGAGCTGTACCGGCTCAACACCGACATCGTCGAGGATCCCCACTGGATCTATCCGGGCGAGATCCTGAAGCTGCCCGGTTACGTCACCACGCCGACGCCGGGCCTGGCCGAGCCGGGGAAGGGCGTGGTGGAGATCACCCCGCCGACCGCCGCGGCCCTGGACACCGCGCAGGCGCCGCCGCGCCCCCGGGCGCCGACGTCGTTCGCGCGCAAGGAGGCGGTCGCCGTATCGCCGCTCGGAGCCGCGCCGGGTGACACGACTCACGTCGCGGCGACCCCGCCGGCCCGCCCGGCGAGTCCCGTTCGCTTCGGCGACTATCTCCGCGCGCCGTGGATCGACCGCGTGAAGGGCCCGCCGGTCTGGGGCCGCATCCTCGGATCGGCCGACATTCCGGGCATCGAGCCAGCGCGCCAGCGCAGCCAGTTCCAGCTGAACGATCGGGTGCTCATCGCCCCGCCAACCGGATCGGTCGCGCCGGAGCGCGAGCTCTACCTCGCCTATCACAACGGCCCGCTCCTCGAGGAGGTCGGCCAGGTGATCGTCCCGACGGGGATCGTCGAAGTGATCCGCCCGCCCGTCAACGGCGAAGCGGCCATCGCCCGCATCTCGACGATGTTCGGCGAGGTCAACGAGCGCGACCGGCTCATGCCGTTCGACAGCTCGGCGCTCTCCATCGTCGGCATGCCGACGCCGGTCCGGAACGGCCGGGAGGGTGAGGTGCGCTGGGTCGCCGACGAGCCCGTCCTTCCGGGCGTGGACTACTTCATCCTCCTCTCGCTGACGGCCACCGACGGCGTGAAGGCCGGGGACGAAGTCGAGCTCTTCCAGGCGCGCAAGAAGGCCGTCGAGGAAGGCGAGTACGCCACGCCGGAGATCAAGGTCGGCCGGGCGCAGATCGTCCGCGTGACGCCGTTCGGGGCGTCGGCGAGGATCACGCGCCTCGACCAGCCGCGGGTCCAGAAGGGCACCGGCGTCCGCATCATCGCGAAGATGCAGTAGCAGACATTCTCCCGATCCCGAAGGGGTCGGGAGGCCAGTGCGTGGAATTAGATTGCGACGCGTATCATGATCGCGCTCGCACACTTCTTCGCCATCTCCTGCTACATCGGGAGCGTCGCCGTTGCGGTGACGCCTTTCGCGCGGCCGCTGAAGGCGCCGGTCAACCTGCTGTGCGCCGTGCTCGGCGCCGGTGTCGTCGCGCACGCTGCCGGGCTCGTCGGGTACTGGATCAGCGCTTCCGTCGCCCCGCTGACCGGCCTCGGGCCCGCCCTGTCCTTCGCCGCGCTCCTGATCGCGCTGACGCTGCTCATCGTCGAGCTGGCGGCCCGTGACGTCACGCTCACGCTGATCGCCGCGCCTCTCGCGGCCATCGTCACCATCATCGCCATCAGCCTCGGACTGCGGCCCGGAGCGGGAGCCGCCGGCGTGCGCGGCGTCTGGCTTTTCTCGCACATCGCGCTGAGCTTCGCCGGCATGGCGACCTTCGCGACGGCGGCGGCGGCCGGCGCGATGTATCTCGTGGAGCGCCGGGAGCTGAAGTCGCGCCGCTTCGGGGCCGTCTTTCGCGTGTTTCCCCCGCTCGACACCCTCGACCGGGTGAACCACCTGGCGGCCATCGCGAGCTGGCTCGCGCTGACGATCGGCGTCGTGCTGGCCGCGACCTATTCGGTCGCGTACCAGCAGCTGAACCTGGCGCAGCTCGTCTGGGGCACCGCGGCCTGGATCGCCGTGAGCTGGATCGCGCTCGGCCGCGTGCTGAGCGGCTGGCAGGCCCGGCGCGCCGCCATCTACTCCAGCGTCTCCTTTGTCGCCGTCATCCTGCTATACGTGGCGTTCCGGATTTCCCTGCCCGGAACGGGGCAGTTCCTGTGACGGTGTTTCCGGTCATGCTCGACGGTTCGCGGTTCACCGCGGTGGTGGTCGGCGGCGGAGCCGTGGCGACGCGCAAGACGAAGGCGCTGCTCGAAGGCGGCGTGCGGGTCGAGGTCATCGCGCCGTCGATCGCCGACGAGCTCCGCGCGATGGCGCTCGCCGAGCCGGGCCTCGCCTTCCGGGAGCGGCCCTACGAGTCCCGCGACGCCCGCGCCGGGGCCATCGTCGTCGCGGCAACGGACGATCCGGCGCTCAACCGTCGCATCGCCGATGAAGCGCTGGCGATCGGTTGCCTCGTGAACGTGGTCGACGATCCGGAGTACGGAAACTTCGTGACCGCGTCGGTGCATCGGTCCGGCGACCTCACCGTGGCCGTTTCGGCGGGACGCGCTCCCGCGGTCGCTGCCGCCGTGCGATCGGCGATCGCGCGGAAGTTCGATCACCGCTACGCGTCGGCGATCCGGGCGCTGCGCGGCCTGCGCGAGTCGCTGCTGTCCACGGGCCGGCGCGACGACTGGAAGCGCGCTTCCTCCGAGCTCGTCGGCCGCGAGTTCTGCGCCGAGGTGGAGAAGGGGACGGTCGAATCGAGGATCGCGTCGTGGCGCTGATCGTCGTCGGGCTGAGCCATCGCGGCGCCTCCGTCGAGGTGCGGGAGAAGGTGGCATTCTCCGTCGCCGAGGCGCGCGCGGCGGTCACGCGACTGGGCGAGATGACGCCGGTGCGCGAGGCCGTGGTGCTGTCGACCTGCAACCGGACCGAGTTCTATCTGGTGGAAGGCGAGGGCGATGCCGCGCAGGCGGTGTGGCAGCTGATGTCCGAGCGCGCCGGGGGCGACGTCTCCGGGCACGGATACGTGCTCCGCGACCGCGAGGCGGTGTCGCACCTATTTTCCGTGGCGGCCGGACTCGATTCGATGGTGCTCGGCGAGGCACAGATCCACGGCCAGGTGCGCGACGCCTGGGAGCATTCGCGCGCGCAGTCGGGCGCCGTGCTCAATCGCGTCTTCCAGACGGCGCTCCAGGTCTCGGGGCGCATCCGGAGCGAGACATCCATCGCCCGCGGCGCGGCGTCGGTCAGCTCGGCCGCCGTGCAGCTGTCGAAGCAGATCTTCGGCTCGCTCTCCGGCCGGCGCGCGATGGTGCTCGGGGCGGGCGAGATGGCCGAGCTGGCGCTCGAGTGCCTGGCGGGCGAGGGTGTCCGCACGGCGATCGTCGCCAACCGCACCTTCGAGCGCGCGACCGAAGTCGCGGCGCGCCATGGCGCGACGGCCATGCACTACGACGACTGCTGGTCGCAGCTCGCGCAGGTCGACCTGCTCCTCTGCTCGACGGCGGCCCCGCATCCGATCGTGCTCATCGATCACATCCGGCCGTCGCTCGACGCGCGCGGCGACCGGCCGCTGTGCGTGCTCGACATCGCGCTGCCGCGCGACGTGGATCCGGCGGTGGGAGAGCTCGACAACGTGTTCCTGTACAACATCGACGATCTCCAGGCGGTGATCGCGTCGAGCCTCGAGCGCCGCCGCTCCCATCTCCCGACGGCCGAGCAGCTCATCGCCGCCGAGACCGAGCGGTACTGGGAATGGCTCGCCGGCCTCGAGGCTGTGCCCGTCGTCACACAGTTCCGCTCGCGCATGGACTCGCTGCGCGAGCAGGAAGTGAGCGACGCGCTGAAGAAGCTCTCGCACCTGAGCGCGGAGGATCGCGAGGCGATCGAGCGACTGTCCCGCTCGATGATGAACAAGTTCATGCACGAGCCGTCGGTGCGCCTCAAGGCCGCCGCCGCGAACGGCCGTGGCCTCGGGATCGTGGACGCGGCTCGCTATCTATTCGGTCTCGAATCGGAAAAGAAATCCGAAACCTCCGGGGCCGCTCCGGAGTCTGAGACGAAGTAGCACGAGCGAAGCGTTCGCCGGCCTCTCGCGGGCCGCAGTAATCCACAATTCGATACGACGAGTCAATTAAGTGATCTCAGCGACCCTGATCCTCCAGGCGCGCGGCGCGATCCCCTCGACGCCCACGGAGCTGATCCTCACCGCCGGGGTGATGACCCAGACGGTGCTGGCCTTTCTCGCGCTGCTGTCACTGATCAGCTGGACGGTGATGTTCGTGGTCTGGCGGCAGATCGCCAACGCCAACGCGCGCGCGCGGAAGTTCGCGGCCGACTTCGACAAGACGACGCGGCTGGACCAGGCCGGAGCGCTCGCCCGGCAGTCGAAGCCGAGCGCGCTTTCGCGACTGCTGCTGCGCGCGATGCACTTCGTGACCGACACCCAGGCCGCCAACGTGAAGGCGGGCGGGCGCGAGTCGGTCGAGATCAAGCGCGCGACGACCGAGACCCTCAGCGGCACCCAGATCGAGACGCTCCAGCTCCTCATGGAGTCGGAGGCCTCGGCCGAGCGCGACCGCCTCGGCCGGCTGATCCCCTGGCTGGCCTCGATCGGGTCCGTCAGTCCGCTCATCGGCCTCCTGGGCACCGTCCTCGGCGTCATCGACGCCTTCCTCGGCATCGCGACGAAGGGATCGGCGAATCTCACGGCGGTCGCGCCGGGCGTGGCCCAGGCCTTGATCGCCACGGCGGCGGCCCTGGCCGTGGCCATTCCCGCGACCTTCGGGTACAACATCTTCGCGAACCGACTGAACCGCTTCGAGCTCCTGATGGACAACTTCGGCACCTCGGTGATCGCCCGGCTCGTGCGCGAGGGACTGGTCTGACATGCGGCGGCGCCGCGCGAAGGAGCAGATGCACCTCAACGCCGAGATCAACGTCGTCAGCCTCATCGACGTGATGATGCTGCTGCTCGTGATCTTCATGCTGACGGCGCCGATGATGACCGGAGGGCTGGACATCCGGCTGCCCGAGGCCGACGCCAAGCCGATCGAGGCGACGGGAGGGATCACCGTGTCCATCGACCGGACGGGCCGGATATTCCTCAACGAGACGCCGATGTCGCTCGCCCAGTTCCAGAGCGCGATCGGGAGCGTCGCGCGCCGGAGCACGGAGAAGTCGGTGAAGCTCCAGGTGGACGGTGACGTGAAGTGGAGCGTGCAGGCGCCGGTCGTGACGGCGATCAACCAGGCGGGGATCACCGACATCGGCTTCGTCTTCAACCCGGTGACGGAGCCGCCGCGGTGAGCACGGCCGTCCGCGAGACGTCCACCGGCGACGTGACCCTCGGAATCTTCGGGGCCGTCGCTCTGCACGTCATCGCGGTGCTGTTGCTGCTGCGCACGGGCGTCGGCGCGGAGCCGGGACCGCGCATCGTGCCGATGCGGACCTTCATGGTCGCCGCGCCGCAGGGCAACGTGGCGGTCGGCGTCGTCCAGGCGCCGACCGAGACGCCGACGACGCAGGCGCCCCGCGCCGCCGAGAAGGTCCCCGAGGCGCCGAAGACCGCGCCGACGACGACGAAGACGAGACCGAAGGATCCGGTGAAGGAAGCGACCGTGACGCCCAATGCCGCGAAGTCGGCGAAGAACGCGCCGACCGCCGGCAGCGAAGCGGGCGGGAAGGGCACCGACCTCGCCAACGTGGACCTCGGGGGAACCGAGTTCCCGTATCCGGCGTATCAGCGCAACATCGTGAACCGCATCGCCGAACAGTTCCGCACGACCGAGAAGAACCTCAGCGCCGAAGTGATGTTCATCATCCGGCGGGACGGCTCGGTCGATCCCGACCAGATGAAGCTCCTCACGCGCTCGGGCAGCTACACCTTCGACAACGCCGCGATGGGCGCGATCGAGGCGGTCGCGAACCGGAAGCTCTTCGGGCCGCTCCCCGCTGATTTCAAGAACGACGCGCTGACCGTGATCTTCAAATTCGACCCCGCGATCTCCAGACCGTGAAGAAGTCCCTGCTGATGTTCGCCGCGCTGGCCGTGGCGCTCCCCGCGATCGCCGCCGCCCAGGGCGAAGTGACGCTCCGGACGGGCCTCGTCTACGCGCCCGATCCGCTGCGCACCGTCGCCGTGCTGCCGGTGAAGGGCGGCCCCTACGCGGACTCGCTCCTCGAGATCGTGCACCGCGACCTGAACTACAGCGACCGCGTGACGATGGTGCGGCTGCGCACCGGCGACAACGCGCTCTTCTACGACCGGTTCAAGGGGGTCAGCTACGACTTCTTCACCGGCTTGAGCACCGGGTACGTCGTCGAGATGACGGCCACGCAGGCGCGCGTCTCGATGCGCATCCACGACGTGGCGAAGCGGCGCGTGATGGCCACCGCGGATTTCTCGCTGCCGGCGAACGGGCTCGGACGCGACTGGCGGATGGCCGTGCACGCCGCCTCGGACTCGGCGGTCGCCCTGATCACGGAGGGCCCGCGCGGCATCGCCGCCACCCGCATCGCCTACGTGCGCGGCCAGACCCTGCGGATCGTGGACAGCGACGGGGCCAACGACGTCCAGATCCCGGCCGACTCGAACGCGACGGCGCCGGCCTGGGATCCGTCCGGCTCGCGGCTCGTCTACGCGACCTACGGCACCAACGCGAGGATCCTGATGACCGACCTGGCCTCGAGCCAGACCCGCGTGCTGCAGCAAAAGATCTGGAACACGTCGGTCACCACTCCCATCTTCGCGCGGGACGGCGCGAGCGTGTTGTACGCCCGAAGCGACGACGACAGTTACTCCACATTGTGGCGTATCCCACTGTCCGGCGGTGAGCCATATCAGGTGGACCGCGGGCGGGGCATCAGCAGCAGTCCGTCGTTCAGCCCGGACGGACGCCGCATCGCGTTCATGACCGACCGGCTTGGCCACAATGAGGTGTATATTATCGACGCCGATGGGTCGAACCCGGTGTGGATCACCCAGATCGCCGGCGACCTCAATGAAACGAGCTATCGCGGCGAGCCTGACTGGTCCCCGGACGGCGTCACGGTGGCATTGCAGTCGCGGGTGGCGGGGAACTTCCAGATCATGACGGTCAACATGCGCGACAACCTCGCGACGCTCCTGACCGACGTGGGAGAGAACCAGAGCCCGTCGTGGGCGCCGGATGGCCGGCACCTCGTCTTCACCTCCAACCGGAGCGGGTCCGACCAGTTGTGGATCATGGACACCCGGTCCGGCGTGACGAGGCAGCTGACCAATCAGTCCGGAGCCAAGTACGGGGCGTGGTCGCCCCGGTTGATCGTTCGTTAGTAGTTTGCGTTCGAGTTCCCCCTTCTCCACCAGAACCGAAGAGGATCGCTCATGAGTTATCAGCGACGCGCCGCCGTCATCACCTTCGCCCTCGGTACCGCCATCATCGGCGCCTGCGCGAAGAAGCAGCCCCCCCCGCCGCCGACCCCGGTCCCGACCGTGAACCAGGACAGCATCGATCGCGCTCGCCGCGAGGAGATGCGCCAGGACAGCATCCGCCGCGCGAATGAGCTCGCGCGCCAGCGGCAGCAGTTCGTGGCCGACAGCATCCGCATGGCCAACGAGGCCGCGGCCGCCGCTGCCCGCGACGCCGAAGCGATGCGCGCGACGATCACCCAGGTCGTGAACTACGACTTCGACAAGGCCGACCTCCGGGACGACACCCGCCAGGCGCTCGACGCGAAGATCCCGATCCTCAACGCGAATCCGGCGCTGACGATCCGCATCGCCGGCCACGCCGACGCCCGCGGCTCGGGTGAGTACAACCTGCAGCTCGGCCAGCGCCGCGCCGCCGCCGCCCGCGACTACCTCACCGCCCGCGGCGTCGCCGCGTCGCGGATCGAGCTGGTCAGCTACGGCGAGGAGCGTCCGCTCTGCCAGACGATGGACGAGTCGTGCTGGGCCCAGAACCGCCGCGCCGAGTTCGAGATCACCGCGGGCGGATCGCCGCTGCGCCGCCCGTGAGCATGACGTCCCGCCTGATCGCTGGCTCGCTCCTGGCGCTGAGCGCGACCGGTTGTCTTGCGACCAAGGGGGACATCCGGCTGTTGCAGGAGGAATTGCGGGTGACGCGCGCCAGCGTCGCCCGGTCGGATTCGGCGCACCGCCGCACGAGCGATTCGCTCGCGGCGGCGGTCGCCAGTCTGGCGGCCATCCAGGCGAGCGCGACCCGCGACCTGGAGCGGCGCACCAGCGATGACCTCAAGGCCCTGACCGCCCGCGTCTCGGCCAACGACATCGCGACGAAGGAGCAGTTGAAGTCCCTCAGCGTGGATCTCGACCAGGTTCGCGAGATCGCGCGCCAGAACGCCCGCGGAGCCGCCCTTGCCCGGGCGCAGATGGAGCAGGCCACGCGGCCGCCCGCAGGCGCCGGCCAGGACACCACCGCGGCTGCGGCACCTCCTCCGGCCGGCACGCCCGGGTCGGCCACGCTGCTCGTCAACGGCCGCAGCATGATCATCAACGGCAGCTGCGCCGCCGCCCGTCGCGCCTTCCAGGAGATCCTGACGCTCTATCCGGACAGCCAGGACGCCCCCGAGGCCCAGTTCTCGATCGCCGAGTCGTACGTGAAGTGCGGCGAGGACGGGAACCCGGAAAAGGCCGATTCGGTATACAGGCTCGTCATCGAGAAGTATCCGAAGAGCGACTTTGCCGCGACGTCACTCTACAAGCGCGCGGAGATGCTCCGGAGTGGAGGCAGGCAGAACGAGGCCCGGCCGCTGTATGCGAAGGTCGTGTGTGACTATCCGAAGAGCACGGTATTCGCCCAGGCCCTCGACCGACTCGGCTCGCGTCCCGCCTGCAAATAGCTGTTCCGGCGGTTTGATTTAACCAACAGATGCCGATCCCAAAGTCCTCGAGCGGGGAAATGCCGTTCCTCGATCACCTCGAGGAGCTTCGCTGGCGCATCATCTACTCGCTGATCGGCGTCTGCCTCGGGCTCGCGATCGGCCTGTACTGCTCGTTCAAGTTCAACATCATCGACATCCTGCAGGCGCCGCTGCTGCCGTTCCTCAAGGGGCACAAGCTGGTCATCCTGCATCCGATGGACGCGTTCTCGATCCGCATCCAGATCGCGTTCGTCATCGGCCTGACCGTGGCCGCCCCGATCGTCGGCTACCAGCTGTGGGCATTCATGGCCCCGGCGCTGCACAAGCCGGAAAAGCGGGTCGTCGTCCCGGTGCTCTTTGCCGCCGCGCTGCTGTTCCTCGCCGGCGTCGCGCTCGCCTGGTTCTACGTGCTCCCGATGAGCCTCAAGTGGCTCTACGGCCTGGTGGGGGACACCCTCGAGCCGATGTACGCGGCCAGCGAGTACTTCAGCTTCGCGACGAACCTGGCCCTGGCCTTCGGCGTGGCCTTCGAGGTGCCGCTCCTGCTCGTGGCGCTCAGCGCGCTCGGCATCCTCAGCGCGCACACGCTCAACAAGTCCCGGAAGTTCGCCGTCCTGTTCATCTTCATCGGGGCGGCCATCATCTCCCCCGGCGATGCCGTCATCGCCACGATCGCCCTCGCCGTCCCGCTGTACCTGCTCTACGAAGTCAGCGTGGTGATCGCGTTCGTGATCGAGCGGCGGCGCCGCGCCCGGAAGGACGCCGAGGAGCTGGCCGCGACGGTATGAGGACGCTCGCGGGCGCACTCGGGCTCGTGCTGGCCGTGAGCTCGATCGCGGCGGGGCAGGTCACGCCGCCGGCGCCCCGGCGGCCTCTCACGGCGCGCGATTCCGCGGCCCTCAGGGACTCTCTCGCTCGACGGGACTCCCTCGCCCGACGCGACTCGCTCGCCCGGCAGGTCGCGCCCCTTCAGCGCGACACGACCCGCATCGACACCGCCACCGTCCGCTGGCCGGAGCCCGACTCCGTCATGAAGGCCCTCGCGGCCCGCGAAGGGTTCGACGTGACGCGCTTCCAGGCGTCCCGCGCGACCTACGACGCCGTGTCGAAGGACCTCCGCCTGGATGCCAGCGCCGCCCAGCGGGCCGCCGTCGATCGCAACGGCCAGGTGATGGTGAGCGACTCCACCATCTACTACAACCAGCGCACGAACACGACCACGAACCTGGGCTGCTATGTCCTGAACCTGCCCGGAAGCACCGAGGCGCCGATCCGCGGCTGCGGCCAGGTCAGCTACGACGCCGCCAATCGCAGCTCGCAGTTCACGAGGGCCAACGTGCCGTTCAACAACGGCGAGAACTGGTTCCTCTACGTGAACGCCGGCGCGGCCCAGATCGACACCACGGCGGGGAAGGCGACGATCTTCGTCCGCGGCGGCCGCATCACGAGCTGCCCCGACAGCGTGCCGGACTACTACTTCTCGGGCCGGACGATGAAGCGGACCGCCAACGGCACCGTGATCGCCCGCGACGTGGTGCTCTACATCGGTGACGTCCCGACGCTCTGGCTGCCCTTCATCTTCCAGAACGTGAAGTCGGGCCGGGTGAGCGGACTGCTCACGACCCGGTTCGGCATCTCGGACATCGTGCGCAACAGCCCCACGTACCACCGCAACATCGAGAATTTCGGGTACTACTGGGCGCTGAACGACTACATGGACGCCACCACCTGGGTTGACTGGCGGAGCGGCGCGGGCGGATCGAACGCGTCGGATCCGGGGTGGATCAAGTACAACGCCGAATGGCAGTACAACTGGCTGAACCGGTTCATGTCGGGCAGCCTCCGCTCGAACTACACCGCCCAGGGCAACGGCACGAGCAACCTCGGCGTCAGCTGGGGGCACGCGCAGCAGTTCTCCCACGAGGGGCAGCTGCGGCTCGACATCAACTACGTCACGAACACCACGATCCAGCGCCAGAACACCTTCGACCCGGTGCAGTCGCTGGCGACGATCTACTCGCAGGCGAGCTACTCGCGGAAATTCGGGCCGGCGTCGGTCTCCGTCGGCGGAAATCGCAAGCAGTACCCGGGGCGTCCGCAGGTCGACCAGACTTTCCCCACCTTCCAGGTCTCGACGGTGCCCATCAAGATGGGATCGCACGTCACCTGGACGCCGTCCTTCTCGTTCACGTCGTCGGAGTCGCGCAACCTGGACTATCCGGGACTGCTCCAGCTTCGCTACGGCCCGGGCGGCACGGTCGACTCGCTCAAGCGGAGCCAGACTTCCACCCAGATCTCCTTCAACTCGCCGCTCAAGATCTTCAACCAGGACTTTTCGAACGCCTTCACGCTGTCGTCGGCGCACAACAAGTTCCCGGAGCTGGTGAAGATCTACGACCTGAACACCGGCGACTCGGTGGACACGAAGGTCTTCTCGGAGATCTACGACGAGCGCATCGACTGGACGCCGACGTTCCAGCTGCCGCCGCTGCGCCAGAACCGCTGGAACCTGGCGCCGAGCATCACCCTCGGAAACGTGGACCCGGGCTCGTTCTGGGTCGCGTCGGAGCGCACCAACGGCCGCTTCGTGCACCAGTCCAAGCGGCTCGTCTACGGGCTGTCGGCGACACCGACGATCTACGGGCTGTTCGGCGGCTTCGGGCCGTTCGCCGCCCTCCGCCACACCCTGACGCCGAGCATCGGGTATTCCTACGCGCCCGAGGGCAGCGTGAGTGACGAGTACCTCCTCGCGACGCGCCAGTCGCGAAAGGGCTACCTCGCCGCCCTCCGCCAGAACGCGGTGAACTTCGGCCTCAACACGTCACTCGAGGCGAAGATGGCGGGCGATTCGTCCCGGGGGGGCGGCACGAAGCTGAAGGTCATCTCCCTCTCGATGTCGTCGTTCAGCTACAACTTCGAGCGCCTCCACGCCCCCGAGGTGACCAGCACCAAGTGGTGGCGCGGGCTCACCACCGAGCGCTTCAACTACAGCGTGAGCTCGGACCTTCTGCCGGGCGTCCAGTTCTCGAGCGACTACTCGCTCTTCCAGGGCAGCACGAGCAGCGACACGGCCGTCTTCAGCCCGTACCGCGAGAACACGTCCGCCTCGGTGACCTTCTCGCGCGAATCCAATCCCTTCGCCGTGCTGACGAAGCTCTTCGGCAAGGCTGCTCCCCCCGCGCAGCAGGCCCCGGTCGTCCCGATGGACCCCGCCATCACGCCGCAGCAGGAGGCGCTGGCGCGGGAGCTCGCGGCCCAGCCGGTGGCGGGAGCCCGCACGTCGGGCGAGCGCTTCGTGACTCCGCCTTCCGGCGGATGGCGGCTGGGCCTGACCCTGTCGTCGGCGCGTCGCCGGCCGCCGCGCGGCGGAACGGTCATCACGCTCGATGCCGAAGCCCGATGCCGCACGCGCGCCAATGGCGACCGGTTCATCTTCGACAGCTGCATGAACCAGGAGCGGCTGAGCCCCACGGAGCCACCGGGGGGACTCAACGTCATCGGCGCGCCGGTCTACAACGTCCCGGCGACGATGAACATCGGCGCGAACCTCGGCTTCAACCTCACGCCCCGCTGGACGGTGGCGTGGCAGACCAACTATGACGTGCAGCGCCATGAGTTCGCGAGCCACGTCGTGAATCTCCAGCGCGACCTCCATGACTGGCGGGCGATCTTCGGCTTCTCGCAGTCCCCGAACGGCAATTTCGCCTTCAACTTTTCGATCGGGCTCAAGGCGCAGCCGGACCTGAAGTTCGACTACAACCGGAACAGCATCCGGTCCGGCGTTCCGTTCTAAGCAGAGATCAGGAAGGCGTCCACAATCCAGGACAAACGGCTTCGCCCGTTCGGTCCAAGTTGCGCCCCCACAAGGAGTTCGCGGCTCACGGCACGTGGCGCAGGTCGTGCCATTCGGGATGTCAGGATCCCCATCCCGGAGACCGTATGAAGAAGCTCGCGCTGCTCCTGCTGGCCGGCCTCGCAGCCTGCGAGGTCGACGGCACCGCGCCGTTGGACCCGAACGACCCGACCAACCTCACGTTCCAGCTCGCGCCGAGCGGCGATCCGAACGTGCCCCTCGGAATCCTGCTGACCTGGGACCCGCCCTCGAGCAATCGCGCGCTCGTCTTCGACGTCTACGGACGCTCCGGCTCCACGGGATGGATTCGCCGCGCGACCACGACCTCGACGACGTTCCACGACGCCGGCGTTCCGCAGTCCCAGTACTACGTCGTGGCCCTCGATGACCAGGGGCAGGAGCTCGGCCGCTCCAATACGGTCATCGTCGACCTCACGGTTCGCCTGCCGGCCCCGCTGGGCCTGACGTCGACCACCCTGAACGGCGCCATTCACCTGCGCTGGGAAGACAACGCCGTGAACTCCACGGCCGGCGTCTTCGACCACTATCGCGTGTACTCCAGCACCTGGAGCGCGGCAAAGGGCACCTGCGAGGCGCCCTGGTACTTCGAAGGTTCCACCGTGTCCGATGCCTTCCTCGTCGGGAATCTCCGCAACGGCGAAAGCCGCTGCTTCGCCGTGAGCGCCATCAGCGCCGATGGGCACGAGAGCACCTGGAGCAACCAGCGGGTGGATACGCCGCGCAGCGACGCGAAGAGCGCCCTCGTGTACGTGGCCGAGGCGAAGGCCGACAGCGCCGGCTTCGTCTTCAACGACGAGACGCCGAAGATCCTCGGCGTGGTCGTCGCCAGCACCCGCGCGGACGCCGACTTCACCCTGAGTCGCCATGCGGACGGCACGGTGTGGATGACCCCCGCTCGCGTCGGCGCGACCCTCAGGGCCTATCAGTCCACGACGGTGCCGGACCTGACGGCGGTGGATCGCGCCCCGCTGTCGGGATACGCCGCGACCCCGCTCGAGGTGGTGCCGGGGATGGCCTACGTGTTCCAGCTCGCCGAGACGGACGGCACGCACTACGCGGCGCTCCGCGTACAGTTCGTGACGAAGGACTTCGTGGTCTTCGACTGGGCATACCAGAACGGCGTGGGCAACGCGGAGCTGTCGAAGCGCAGCAGGACGGTCGTGGCGCGCTGAGGACGAGGGCGGAGGACGAGGTTGGAGGACGGAGGGCGGAGGGCGGAGGTGTCAGGCGTGAAGTGACGTCCTGTCCGCACAGCGCTCTCCGTCATCGACTCCTCCGTCCTCCGTCCTCCGCCCTCCGCCCTCGTACTCCGTCCTCCGCCCTCGCTCTACTACATTCCGCCGATGCCGAATGAAGTCGTCATCGACGGCAATTCCCTCCGGATCGAGGACGTGATCGCGGTCGCCCGCCATTACGCTCCCGTCGCGGTCTCGAAAGCGGCGCAGGAGCGAACGGCGGCGTCGCGTCGGACCATCGACCGGCTCGTGGCCGAGGGCGCGGTCGTGTACGGGGTCACCACCGGCTTCGGCAAGCTCGCCGACGTCGCCATCCCGCCCGACAAGCTGGCGGACCTTCAGCGCAATCTCGTGCGGAGTCACGCCGCCGGCGTCGGCGACCCGCTCCCCGAGGCGGAGGTGCGCGCCATGATGCTGCTGCGCGCCAACGTGATCGCGAAGGGATACTCGGGAGCGCGCCCCGACCTGTGCAACCTCCTCGTCGCGATGCTCAACGCGCGAGTGCATCCGCCGATCCCGGAGCAGGGCAGCGTCGGCGCCAGCGGCGATCTCGCGCCACTCGCGCACCTCGCCCTCTCGCTCATCGGTGAAGGCACCCTGCATCATCGCGACGGAGTGGGCGCTGCCGCCGACGTCATGAGGAAGGCGGGCCTCCAGCCGGTGACTCTCCAGCCCAAGGAAGGCCTGGCGCTGATCAACGGCACCCAGGCCCACACGGCCGTCGCCGCGCTCGCCCTGGTGGATGCGCACAAGCTGTGGCGCGTCGCCAACATGGCTGGGGCGATGTCGCTCGAGGCGCTCATGGGCACGCCGACGGCCTTCGATCCGCGCATCCATGATGCCCGCGGCCAGCTCGGCCAGGCCGCCACGGCCGCCGCGCTGCGCGAGTTGCTCGCCGACAGCGAGATCCGCGAGTCGCACCGCCACGGCGACCGGCGCGTGCAGGACGCCTACTGCCTGCGCTGCATGCCGCAGGTGCATGGGCCCGTCCTCGACGCCATCGACTTCGCCGCCGGGGTGATCGGACGCGAGCTCAACGCGGCCACCGACAACCCGCTCGTCTTCGAGAACGAGATGCTGAGCGGCGGCAACTTCCACGGCCAGTCGGTCTCGATGGCGATGGACTTCCTCGCCATCGCCCTGACGAACCTGGCCGTCATCTCCGAGCGTCGCATCGACCGGGTGACGAACCCGGAGATCAACGAGGGGCTTCCCGCATTCCTCACGCGCGAGCCCGGGGTCAATTCGGGCATGATGATGGCGCAGGTCACGGCCGCGGCGCTGACGAGCGAATGCAAGATCCTCTCGCACCCGGCGAGCGTCGACTCGATTCCGACCGGGGCGAGCAAGGAGGACGTCGTCCCGATGGCCATGGCCGCGGCGTACAAGCTTCGGCGGGTCGTCCGGAACGTGCGGCGCGTGCTCGCCATCGAGCTGATGTGCGCCGCGCAGGGCATCGACCTCCGGGCGCCGCTCAGGCCGGGGCGTGGCGTTGCCCGCGCGCACGAGATCGTGCGCGGCCGCGTGCCGACCCTGGCCGAGGATCGCGTGCTGTCCGGCGACATCGAGGCGCTGGCGCGCGCGATCGACGAGAACGAGTTCACGCCGGAGAGCATGAAGTGAGTGCCACCATGACCCCGCCCAGCGGCCCCGCCGGAACGCGCGTCGTGCGCGCGCCGCGCGGATCCCGCATCACCTGCAAGGGCTGGCAGCAGGAAGCCGCCATGCGGATGTTGATGAACAACCTCGACCCCGAAGTCGCCGAGCGTCCGGGCGACCTCGTGGTGTACGGCGGCACGGGCAAGGCCGCGCGGAGCTGGCCGGCGTTCGACGCCATCGTGGCGTCGCTCCGGTCGCTGGCCGACGACGAGACCCTGCTCGTGCAGAGCGGGAAGCCGGTGGGGATCTTCCGCACGCATCGCGGGGCACCGCGCGTCCTCATCGCCAACAGCAACCTCGTCGGACGCTGGGCGACGTGGGATCACTTCCGCGAGCTCGAACGCGCCGGCCTGATGATGTACGGCCAGATGACGGCCGGGTCGTGGATCTACATCGGCTCGCAGGGAATCCTCCAGGGCACCTACGAGACCTTCGGTGCCGTGGCCAGGCGGCATTTCGGCGGCTCCCTCGCCGGCAGGTTCGTACTCACGGCCGGTCTCGGCGGCATGGGCGGCGCCCAGCCGCTTGCGGCCACCATGAACGGCGCGGCCATCCTCGGCGTGGAGGTGGACGAGACACGCGTGGACAAGCGGCTCGCGACCGGGTACTGCGATCGCAAGACAGCGAGCCTCGACGAGGCGCTGCGGTGGATCGACGAGGCGAAGCAGGCCCGCGCGCCCCTCTCCGTGGGCCTGGTCGGCAATGCCGCCGACGTGCTCCCGGAGCTGGTTCGCCGCGGGATCACCCCCGACGTGCTCACCGACCAGACGAGCGCGCACGATACGCTGAACGGCTACATCCCGCGCGGCATGTCGCTCGCCGAGGCGGCCGACCTGCGGCAGCGGGACGAGAAGGAGTACGTGCGGCATTCGGTCGCCTCGATCGTCGACCACGTCACGGCGATGCTCGCCATGCAGCAGCGCGGCGCGGTGGCCTTCGACTACGGCAACAACATCCGCACCGT
>CAMLHT010000053.1 GCA_946479895.1 uncultured Gemmatimonadota bacterium
TCCCGGCTACGACACCCAGCAGCAGCTGTACACGGCGGTGTTCGCCATCCTCGAGTCCGCCATCGTGGATCTCGGGATGCCGAGTACGGCGGTGCCGGGCACCGATGACCTGCTGTACGGCGGGAACATGGCGCGCTGGCTCAAGCTGGCGAACGTGCTCAAGGCGCAGCTCAACCTGACCGTCTCGTCGGCGCCGGGCGAGAACAAGCTGGACCGCGCGCAGGCGGCGCTCGTGGCGCTGCAGAACGGCTTCACGAGCAACGCGGACGATCCGGACTTCAAGTACTATGACGCGAACGGCCAGCGGAATCCGCTCTATCAGTCGCTGGTGGATCCGCGCATCCAGATGGCGAAGCACTACGTGGACCTGCTCCAGTCACTGGGCGACCCGCGGCTGTCGCGGCAGGCCTCGCCCACGCGCCAGAACGGTGGGTACGTCGGACATCCGAATGGCGGCGGCGCGGTGGATACGGCGACGATCTCGTCGGTCAACCCGATCTACAGTGCCCCGAACGCGAAGCTCACCTGGATCAGCTACGCCTCGGCCAAGGAGACGGAAGCCGAGGCGAGGCTGATCGTGTCCGGCGCCGCGGCGGCCGATGCCGCGTACCGGGAGGGCATCACCGCCAACATGACCAAGCTCGGCGTGAGCGCGGCGGAGCAGGCGGCGTACCTGGCGTCGCTCCCGTCGCTCGGCGCATCGTCGAACCCGCTGAGCGACATCATCACCCAGAAGTACATCATCAACTTCATGAACTACCAGGTCTGGGACGACTGGCGTCGCACGGGCTATCCGGCGCTCACGCCGGTGGCGGGCGCGCTGCTCCCGCAGATCCCGGTGCGGTTCATGACGCCGGCCAGCGAGCTCGCGACGAACGCCGACGCCGTCGCGGCGAGCGGCATCGATCCCGGGCTGACGGGCATGCTCGTGCACGTGTGGTGGGATCCACAATGACGCTGGTCGCTGCCGGGCGGATCATCCGCCCGGCAGCACCGTGGCTCGTACTGGCCGGCGCGGCCCTGGCGGCTCCGGCTCAGGTATTCGCTCAGTCGACGCGCTCCGCTGCCTGCCGGTCCGATGATGTGCGGACGATGAGCGCGGCGATGCGGCAGATTGATTCGCTGGAGCGCGTCACCCCGGCCAGCGCGGAAGACCGTTGTGCGCTCGGGATGCTGTACCTGCGCGTCGGGCAACTGGAACGCGCCGATTCGACGCTCCGGGCGCTCGTGCGCGAGCGGCCGCGCCAGGTCGATGCACGCCTCGCACTCGCGAGCCTCGAGCGGTCGCGTCTGGACTTCGCGGCGGCGGACGAGCAACTGGCCGTCGCCGTGCGCCACGCGCCACGCAGCATCCCCGTGCGGCTCGCTCGGGCGGACGCAGCGCTCGAGCGCGCAGACCTCGCCCACGCCGCCGGGCTCTACGCCGCCGTCCTGCGCGTCGAGCCGGGCTCCTCACCCGCGGCCCTCGGGCTGGCACGGGTCGCATACGCGCGCAACCAGCTCGATTCGGCACGTGGGCGCCTGGATGCGTTGCTCGGCCGCGAGCCAGCGCTCACGGCCGCGCTCCTGCTGCGTGCGACGATTTATCACTCGCAGCAGCAGCTGCCGAAGTGGAAGGCGGACGCTGCGGCGGCGCTCGCCTCGGATTCCCTCTTGCCGGCGGCGCACCTCGCGTGGGCGGGAGTGGTACGCGACGGAGGCCAGGTCGATGCGGCCTACCGCGAAGCGGTCGCGGCGCTCGCGCTCGATCCCTACGACGAAGGCGCGCACAGCTACATCGGCAACGGCGGGTCGATCACGAGCTACGGGCGCTATCCGCCGCTCGCCGACGACTCCGTGCCGCCGTCGCTCGGCCGCACGCTCGCCGCCGCCGACAGCGCGCTCGCGCGACGCAGCTTCGGCCGCGCCGAGCGCCTGTATCACGCCGCGCTCATGGCGCATCCCATGAGCGCCGCCGCCATGCTCGGCATCGGGGCGGTGCACTACCGGCGCGGGCACTATCGGACGGCGCTCGACTGGTACCTGCGCACGGCACAGGCGTATCCCGACCTGGGCATCGCGCACTACGGCGCAGCCACGGCGATGAAGGCGCTGCGCGACCAGCGCAATCCCGCGGTGCAGGCGGCGCGCAGGCGATTTCGCGCCATGCCGCGCCCAGCCGAGCCGGAGCGGCTGCGGGACGTGTTTCCCGACTACGATCGCCTCGACGCCGACCTGCAGAAGGTCATCCTCCTCGCGGTGGCACCGGTGCGCCACTACATCCCGCTCCTCGCGACGGCCGGCGCGACGTTCCGGCTCATCCCGTTCGAGCGGCGGATGTGGGAGATGCCGGACAAGGAGCGGACGCGTGGCACGCGCACCTTCGACCTGCGGCTCTGGGACGACGTGAAGGGGCAGGGCGGCTTCCACGCGCTCTCCGGAGAGGAATGGGTGCGGGACGCCATGAACGGCCGCTACAACGTGCTCTCGCACGAGTTCATGCATCAGGTGCACGGCACCGTGCTCACCGATGAGCAGCGGGCCGAGATCACGCGGCTGTTCGCCACGGCGAAGCGCGAGCGTCGCACGCTGGATTCCTACGCCGATTTCAACGAGATGGAGTATTTCGCCCAAGCGTACGAAGCGGCGATCAGCGAGACCAAGCTCTCCGACCAGAAGGGGACGAGCGGCCACACGCGCGCCGAGGTCGAGCGCCTGGATCCGGACGTCTACCGGTTCATCCTCACCCTGGCCACGCGGCCCGCGACCGATTTGAACGCCGTGGTCGCCACGACGCAGCGCATCGGCGCCCTCATCGGCGACGGAAAGCTCGCGGCCGCCGTGGACACCGCGCGGCAGGCGCTGGCGCGCTACGGCGATCGCGCCGAGCTGCTCACCCAGCTGGGTCGGGCGCAGCGGCTTTCTGGCAACTACGTGGCGGCGAGTGCCGCCGACGAACGGGCGATCGCGGCGTTCCCGCGCGTGATGGCCGGCTATGCCGGCCTGGCCGACGACTACGTGTACGCCGCGCGCGACTATCCGCGCGCGCTCGCCACGCTCGAACGGGCCGTTGCCGCCAACCCGGAGTCTGGGGAGGGCTGGATGCGACTCGCGGGCATTGCCCTCGCCGCGGGCCGACTCGAGGTCGCGCGGCCTGCCGTCGCGCGCGCTGACTCGCTCATCCCGGCGCCGAACCCGTACGCTGCGTACTCCACGCCAGGTGCCGTCGCGGCGCGTGCGGCCTTTCTCGCCTCCCAGGATACCATCGCGGAGCGGCTGTATCGCTTCAGCATCGAGCACGTCACCCGCGCCGACATCGGCGCATGGACCGATCTCGCGACCATCGCACTGCGTCGCGGCGATACGGCAACAGCGCGTACGGCGCTCGAGGCCGCGCAGGCGGTGGACCGGGAAGATGCGCGGGTGCGCGAGATCGGGGCGGACCTGCTCGCCGCGGCTGGAGAGCGCCGCCAGGCACGCGACCGCCTGCTCCTCGCGCTCGACAAGGACTCCACCCGTCTCGAGACGATCACGGCGCTCGTCGCGAATGCCCGCGTCGACGACCCGGCGGGCGCGGCCGCGTACGTCGAGCGCGGCATGCGCGTCGTTGCCGACACGAGTCCGGTCCGCTTCACCTTCGAGCGTGGCCGCTTTCGTTCGCGCGACGTGCCCACGATGCCTGCGATCGCTCGCTTCCAGCGCGAGGCGGCGCTCGTGAGCCTCGCGTCGCACGACACCGCCGGCGCCATTGCGCGCAACCTCGCCGCGGTGCGTGCCTTTCCGCTCGACTTCCCGTCGGTCGTCGCGCTCGTCCAGCTGCATGCGGCGCGCGGGAGCTGCAGCGACGCAGCCGCGTGGCGGCACCGGCTGGATACGCTGCAGGCTCCGCCGCGCTACCGCGATGCCGTCCAGCCTATCGCGACCACCGCCGACGCCGCCGTGCCTCGCCCATGTCCCTGACCTTTCAAGGAGCACGATGCGAACTCTCCGATGCATGCTGGTGCTGACGTTCGCGGCGTGTGCCTCGGGCGCGGGCGTTCCGCCAGCGTCCGCACCTGCGCCTGCCGGCCAGGGGATCCCCGCCAACGCGCTGCTGACCGACTACGCGCGGGCGGCCATCCGGACGCCGCCTGATTCGGCGCACTACGATCCGTTCTACCAGAAGTACGCCGAAGCCGAGGGACTCCCGATCACTGCGTCGACACGGGTGCCGGATGCGGCGATCCTCGCCGCCCGCGACATCATGATCCACATGCTCGCCCGGCGCCCCGACGTGCGGCGGGAGATGATCGAGCAGCACTTCCGCGTGACCGTCATGGCGCGCGCCGAATCGACGCTCGATGTGCCGGAGCAGCGGAACTGGAAGAAGCCGGCCCTCGATGATCCCCGCCTCACCGATGGCGAGCGCGCCAATTATGCCCGCATCGCCGCGATGACGGATCGCGAATACTGGAACAATCGCGCACGCGGCATGGGGGGCCGGCTCACGTCGGGAACGGAAGAGAACATCCTCGGTTACCCGGGCACGAAGTACTTCGGCGAGAACATCTTCGTCCACGAGTTCTCGCACGGCATCATGAGCGGCATCCGCACCGCGGATTCGTCGCTGTACGCGGAGATCCTCGCCGCATACCAGCACGCAAAGGCAGCCGGCATGTATCCGCATCACTACGCCATCAACACGCCGGCAGAGTACTGGGCGGAAGGGACGCAGTGGTGGTTCGAGTCCAACTTCGATGAGGTGTTCGACGGCCAACCGATGCGCGGCCCGGACGACCTTCGCGCGTACGACCCCGCGTTGTACGCCATCTTCGAGCGCGTCTATCCCGATCATCACATCCCGATGGACGTGTTCTGGGCGAAGCACATCACTCCACAGCGCCGGAGCGCGAAATGAGCCCCTGCGATCCACGACCTCGCCACCGCTCGCTTCCGCTCGTCGCACTCGCGTTCGCGCTGCTGCCGCTCGGCGCCACGAGTCTGCCGGCGCAGTTCCGGCCGGAGCCGGGGCGCTCCATCGGCACCGTGCGCACCGAGGGCAAGCTGATCGTGCTCACCCTCGACGACGGCGCGCTCGGCACCGCCAGCCTGTTCGATCTCGACCATCAGACCCTGCGCTTCACGCCGCAGGGCACGCGGTATCGGGTGGAGCGCCTCCCGCTCCAGTGGGACGGCGATGTTGGCGCGCCGATGACCGGCAGCGAGGCCACGCTGTCTCGCATCAGCTTTCCGTTCTCCGGAAGCCGCTGGAGCGCCTTCTCCGTCGGCGTCACCGGGTCCATCACCTTCGGCGATTCACTGGCCGGCGTGCGCCGCGTCGCAGCACAGAGTGCGGGGGACAACCGGAATCGCGGCGGCGGCATTGCCGTGGATCGGTTTGCCGAGCTCGCGGAAGCCGCCCCCGGCCTGATCAACACGATCCCGGCGATCGCCGTGTTCTTCAAGCCGCGCATGTACGGCACACGCTACCTGAAGGAGCTCCCTGACCGCGCCGTCGTCACGTGGAGCCTCACCGAGCCGGCGGGCGGCATCCAGGACATGAGCTGGACACCCACGGTGAACCGCTTCCAGGCGGTGCTGCATTCGAACGGGACCATTGACCTCTCGTACAACGACGTGCACGCGCAGGACGCCATCGTCGGTGTGTATCCGATGGTCCGCGACGGCGCCAGCCACGAGATCGCCAGCATCGCCTCAGGTGCCACGCCCGGCGCCGCACCGAACCTCGACATCCGCCGGCTGCGCCTTTCGTCGACGAATGGCGTCATGCTCGACGCGACCATCGAGACCGCGGGGCCGGTGCTGCCGGAGAGGGACTCCGCCGCAGCGGGCATCGTCTACCGCATGTGCCTCACCCGCGCGAAGCCGGCCGGCGGCTGCACGGCCGATGCGGATGGCGTGGTGTGGACCATCTTCGGCACGCGTGCGCGCGGACGTCCTGCTGCCTCAGCGTCGCGCTATTTCGCCTCGGGTTCCGGCGTGCAGCCCGCCGTCACGGTGCAGGGAAACACGATCTCCGTTCGCGGTACACTGCCTTCGGGCTACAATCCCGGTACGCAGCTCTACCTCTCCGCATCCGCCCAGGCGCCCGGCGCCGCGGCGCCGGTGGACATGGTGGCGCCGCAGCCGGTGCGGCTCACCGGCGTCAGCAGTGCCGCGGTGGACTTCTCGTCCGTGACGCGGCAGGACGGCCCGTACGCCGTGGCGTACGAGAGCTTCCACTACCTCAAGCCGCCACGCGCGATGGACCTCACCTGCACGGTGATCAAGGCGCTCGGCGACAAGTTCGATTTCCTGGCCTACTACTCCGACTTCCGCATCGACAACCCGGAGGCGGGCACCTCGAGCACGGGTCCCCTTGGCGGCGGACCGGGAGGCGGCGCGGTCACCGGCATCGGTGCCGAACAGCGCAACCTGGCGAGCTTCTGCAGCAATGGACGCTTCCAGTGGCAGTACATCCAGCCGGTCTACGTCGGCGCCAATCAGATGGCCGAGTATCCGCCGGCCGGAGTGGTGGACAGCAATCGCCACAACATTCTCGCCTACGAGCGCGAGCTCAGGGAGCGGACGTCGAACGGAAGGATCCCGCCGTACGACTACGCGATGTCGCAGATCGGCCACGAGATGGGCCACCGCTGGGCGGCGTTCGTCTCGGCGAAGGTGAACGGTGAGGTGATCCCGCTCGGTCCCACCCATTGGGCGCGTGGGCTGCAGGCCCAGGCTGCCTTCCCGTATCAGCGGCCGGTGGAAGCATCAGCCATGGGTGGCGGCGTGTGGCAGGACAACTACGACGGCACCTTCACGCAGCTCGACGACGACTACTACGTGCCCGCGACGGGGTGGTCGTACCTGGACCTGTACCTGATGGGCTTCATCGCGCCGGGCGAGGTGCCGGATTTCTTCATCCTGCGCAACCTCGCGCCCGCGGGGCACGACCGGAATGGCCATCCGATGTTCCGCGCCGATCGCACGAAGGTGACGGTGCAGGACGTGATTGCCGTCGAAGGGCCGCGCCTTCCCGATGTGGAGCACTCCCAGAAGGAGTTCAACACGGGAATGGTGGTGGTGGTCGAGCACGGCAAGGTCCCGAGCGCGGAGCTGATGGAAAAGACGAACGGCATTCGTCTGCGCTGGATGGATTACTGGACCACCACCACGGGCCACCGTTCCACCATGACGTCGGAACCGTGAGCCTCCGACGCATCGCGTGAGGCACGGGCCCGGCGATCGGTCGCCGGGCCCGTGCCTCACCGCTTCTGCTTCGACGTCAATCGCTCGCGCGACGCTGTCGTCTCCGCCCGCGTAATCCGATCGTAGACCGCGCGTGCGCGTTCGACCTCGGCGTGAAAACGCTCGCGCTCGGCCGCGGAGCGCCATGGCGCCCGCTGGTCCACGCGCGTCCAGATGGACTCGGTGAGCTCGGCGAGAAAGCGGGCGTCCTCCGCTGACGTCCACCGCCGTCCACCCCGCACCACGTACACGGGCGTGGATTGGGCGAAGGCGTAGCTGTCGCCCACGTAGCGTGACGCGGGACCGACGGCGCGCACCGCGATCCAGCCGCCGTGCGGAATGGCTACCTCGCCGTCGAAGACGAGGTGCGACGAGTCTTTCGGGCTCACCGTCGCGGCGACCTTCCCGTTGACGATGATCTCGAGCCTCCCCACCGGCGCGATGGAGCGCGTGACTGCGCGAACGTGAACCGACTCCGGGGCGGAGGAGCCGAGTGCCAGCTCGTCGCCCATCTTCCGGCCGTTCACGTCGAGCCAGAGCAGCGGACCGGTGGACGAGTAGCTCCGTCCCGCGCGGATGCCGGCGAGCCACGACGCAACGGTGAGCGGGCCACGTACCTGGACGTACGCGCGATCGGTTCCCGGCGGCGGATCGCGCCACACGTCGGTGAAGTTGTCGGTGCCGCCGGTGGCCGGAAGGCGGAAGCCGCAGTTCAGCAGCCGGACATACATGTCGTCCGACGCCAGCTCGTCGGAGTACACCGACGATACGTCGTAGAACTCCCCGCGTCCGAGCGCGACGTCGACGGGAATGAGCGAGTTGCTCCCGTCAACTGGAGTGCGCACCTCGTTCAGGTACGGATGGACGTATCCGGCCATGCCGCCCTGCGCCTTTGCCGAGTCGAAGTACATGCCGTCCAGCTCGGGCTGGGCGTAGGCGGAATTCGGGAGCCCCGCCTGGAAGGGCAGCACGAAGTGCTGGATGCCCAGCAACGCGATGTGCCCAAGCGAGCCGCGGAACTCCTCGGCGTACTGGAGCACGAAATCGCGCGTCGAAAGCGGCGACGGCTTGCCGGTGAGGTCCGACCACCGCCCCATGATCTTCGAGTCGTCCATGTGCACCAGGGCGTTCGTCAGGTGCAGGTCCTCCGCAAGGAGCTGATCGAAGAACGCCTCGTGGGTGAGCCCGAAACGCCCCTGATGGAGGTCGTGCACGTGGGTGTCTCCGGAGTACCAGCCCTCCGCGGGAAGATCGGCCAGCCGTTGCAGACGCAGCGTGAGCGTACGCGTGGTACCGGCTGCTACTTCCACCGTCTCGGCGCTCGGCCGATACTCGAACCCCTTCATCGCTTCCACGCTCGTACGGCCCGCAGGCACCTCGACCTCGAACGGGCGTGGCGCCTGGAAATAGTGCGTCTCCGTCGCCGAGATCACGCGGTGGAATCCGCCGGCCGGCGCGTATGAACGCCCATCGCTCGCCTGCAGGTAGATGCGTGCAGCGGTGGGCTTGCCGTCGGGTCCGAGCACTGTCACGCGCAGTCGACCCGTGGCCACGCGCGGCTTCATCCCGTGAATGGGGACGGCGTGCCACGCCGACACCGTGCCGCCACCGATGCTGGCGACGTACAGCGTCGTCGCGCCAGTGCGGTTGGAGACAAAGGCGAACCGCTTGCCGTCGGGACTCGGCGACGGCGAGTACTCGTCCCGATCGTCGATCGTGAGGCGGATCGGGTTGCCGCCACGCACCGAGACGATGCCGACGTCGTTGGAGCCCACGGCATCGGAGACGAAGAGGAAGCGTGTTCCGTCGGGCATCCATGCGGGCTTCGTGCGATACTCGCCTTCCTCGTAGTGCACGAGCGTTGGCGCGCCGCCGGCGATGGGACGCACCCAGATGCCGCCCGTGCCGAGACGCCCCTGCACGGTGGCCACGTACGCGAGCTGCCGCCCATCCGGCGAGACGGCAGGCTGGATCTGCGAGCCCGCCTCCGGCGTAACGAGCGAATCGGAATTGCGCGCGAAGTCGTGGCGGAAGACGTGGAAGCCGCGACCGCGCGCGCTCACGAAGTAGAGCGCCGACCCGTCGCCATTCCAGGCCGACTCGACGTCCACGGCGGTGTCGGTGGTGACGCGGGTGACGGCACCGCCCTCGGCGCTCACGACGCCGATGTCGAGGTTGCCGTCGCCGGCGTCCATCGAGAGGGCGATGCGCGTGCCGTCCGGGCTCCACGCCGGCTCGAAGTGATACGCGGGGCCGGCGGTGAGGGCGATGGCCTCACCGCCCTCGGCTGGTACCTTCCAGATGTCACCACGCATCGAGAAGGCGATCCAGTGGCCGTCGGGGCTGAATACCGGATCGAGCGGGCCGGTGGAGACCGCGGGGAGCATGTGGCGCTCCACGCGGTCGGAGTGACCGTACCGGCTGGGGCCTGCGTGGCCGATCGCCACCCACAGGCCCAGCATGGTCACGGGCAGAACGATGCCGAGCAGCGGCGCTGCCCGGCGCGTCACTTCGTGTCCCACCAGACGCGGTTCGTCAGGTCCGCGCCGCCCTGCGCCGCGACCGCGGCCGTGAGGTTGTCGTTGTTGAACGACTGCTCGGACACCGGATAGGTGAGGCGGCGCGCGACGACGTGCGGCACCGTGATCGCCGCCGGTCCGGGCTGAAGGTCGGGAACGCCGGTGCGTCGCCATTCGGCGTATGCCTCGGTGCCCTCGCCATACAGCGCGATCCACCGCTGCAGCGCGATCTGCTGCATCGCGTTCGTCGGGTCGTACGCCACCCGTGGCGAGGCGAGATAGCTGGCGATCGTGGCCTCGGGGACACCGTTCTGCTGCATGGATGCCGTGATTGCGGCGTTGTAGAGCGCCGCGGGATCACCGGCGATCCAGCCGCGGAGCGCGGCCTCGGCCTGGTCGAACAGCACCTCGGAGTACGTCATGAGAATCGACGACGTCGTCTTCTGGCGGAAGGCGGCGCCGACGCGCGAAGTGTTGTTGATGCCGATCGCGATCGCGTCGTCGTCCTGCAGGCCGTTCGGTGCGCCGACGTACCTCTTGACCGTCGGGCTCGAGACGATCGGATCGGCGTAGATCGCCAGCCGCGGGTCGAACAGCGTGTCCGTGCCGGTGGTGGAGATGTAGAGCGACTTGAGGATGTCCACCAGCGTCTTGCTGACGTGCTGGTCGTCGCGCGTGACGAAGGTCTGGTAGATGGGATTGTTGTTGGTGCCGTCACCGGGCCAGCGCAGCAGCGCGTTGTCGGTGTTGGAGGTGAAGGTGCCGGCGGCGATCGCCGCGGCAGCCTCTGCCTGCGCCGTGGCGGGGTCGACCTTCGACAGCCGGAGGGCATAGCGGAGCCGCAGCGAGTTGGCGAACCGCTTCCACTTCGCGGCATCGCCGCCGTAGATGAGGTCCGCTGTGCCGAAGGTCGGGCCGGTGCCGGGGAGCAGGCTGTTCGCTTGGGCGAGGTCGGTGAAGAGGCCGGCGTAGATGTCCTTCTGCGCGTCGTACTTCGGCGGCTTGCTCGGGTCGCCGGAGTTCGCCTCGGAGTAGGGGATGTCGCCCCAGAGGTCGGTCATCAGCCCGTAGGTCCACGACTTCATCACGAGCGTCGGCGCCACGATCGCCGGCTTCGCGGTCGCGTCCGTCTGCGAGAGGATCGTTGCGAAGTCCTCGAGCCCGCCGGCGTAGAATCCAGACCAGTAGCCGTTGATGTTGTCGGGCCGGATGGAGTAGCGGTCCTCGTCGGTGAACCGATCCATCGCGATCTGCTGCGACCAGAGCGCCGTCAGGGTCAGGTCAAGGCTGCCGCCGCGCGCGCGGCTCACGACGTCCGTGACGCCGTTGGGAAAGAGGAACTGCGGCTGCACCGTGCCCGGCGCGTTGGGGTTGTTGTTGACGTCCGTGATCCTGCCGTTGTCACACGCGCCCGCGAAGGCGGCGACGGCGGCCGCAAGGGCAAGGCCCCGGGTCGCGCGATGCATCATGTGGTGTCTCATGTGATCATCGTTGGCGAAAGGTCGTGGAGGCTCGTCACGGTGTGACATTCAGGACGAAGCCGATGCTTCGCGCCGATGGAAAGTTCACGAACTCGATGCCCTGCACGTTCCCGTTGTCGAAGGCGCTCTCCGGATCGATGTCCGGCGCCTTGGCGTGAAGCCAGAGATTCCGGCCGACGAGCGCGATGTTCATCGTCGTGATGCCGAGCCGCGAGGAGAGGTGCGACGGTACGGCGTAGCCAAGGCGCGCCTCACGCAGCTTCACGAACGACGCGTCCACCATGTTCGCCTCGTGAAGCTGGAACAGGGAGTTGAAGTACGCCTGCGCCGTCACCTTCGTGGTGTTCGGCGTGCCGTCGGCGTTCACGCCGTCGACGATCAGGCCGCCCCCTTCCGCCAGCGTCTGCCCGTTCTCGCGCCCGCGCAGCGAGGACTTCAGGACACCCGACTCCTCGCCGAACATCTTCGTCGTGCTGAAGATCCGGCCGCCCTGGCGCGTGTCGATCAGGAAGCTGAAGTCGAAGTCGTGGTAGTGGAAACGGTTCTGCAGGCCGCCGATCCAGTCGGGGGTGTAGTGGCCAAGCACCACCTGGTTGGGGTCGACACGCGGCAGGCCGTTCTGGAGGATCAGCTTGCCGTCGGCATTCCGCAGGTACGGGTTGCCATAGAGCGTCCCGTACGGCTGGTTGAGCCGCGCCTCCACCGAGAGCCCCCAGTAGGCCCCCAGCACCACGGTCTGCAGCCCCGGATAGAGGCTCTCCACCTTGCTGTCGTTCTTCGCGTAGTTGACGACGACGTCCCAGTTGAAGCCGCCCGCCGACCGGATCGGCGAGATGGTGCTCTGCAGCTCCACGCCCTTGTTGCGGATGCTTCCCGCGTTCACCACCGCGCTCGTGAAGCCGGTGGCGGCCGTGATCTGCGCCGGGATGATCTGGTTGCTCGTCAGCTTGTTGTAGTACGTCGCGTCGAGGGTGACACGGTCGTCGAGCAGGCGGAACTCGCCGCCTCCCTCCCAGGAGCTGGTCTTCTCGGGCTTGAGGTTGGCGTTGGGAATGGTGTTCGGCACGCCGAAGCGCGGCACGCTGCCGAATGGCGTTCCGGCGGCGTAGGAGATCGCGAGCTGATAGGGGTCGGCATCATTGCCCACCTCCGCCCAGCTTGCGCGGAGCTTGCCATAAGTCAGCCATCTCCCGAGGCGCGTGGACGGGAGGGCATCCGTGAAGACGAAGCTCCCCGAGACGGAGGGATAGAAGTACGAGTTGCTGCCCCGCGGCAGCGTCGACGACCAGTCGTTGCGGCCCGTGATGTCGGTGAAGAGGTAGTTGTTCCACGACAGCTGCGCCTGGCCGTACGCGCTGTTCGTGCGACGCACCGACTCGAACGACGACACCTGCGGCGTGACGGCCGAGTTGCCGATGTTGAAGGTGCCCGGGATCACGAGATGGTTCGTCCCGGCGCGATCGATGCTCGAGCGGCTGTCGCGCAGGTTGCCGCCGACATTGAACGTCACGCCCAGCTTGGAATTCAGCTTCGGCTCGGCCGTGAGGAGGATGTCGCTGTTCGTCTCGCGGCTGTAGAGGTTCTGCTCGAAGAACGCCCCGCCCGAGTAGTCGACGGCGATGTTGCCGTCGGCGAACTCCTGCTTGCGCCAGTCGCGGTACCAGTCGGTGCCGCTGCGGCCGGTGGCGGAGAGCCAGTCGGTGATCTTGAACGTCAGGGAGCCAGAGCCGATGAGGCGGTCGCGCGTGTCGTCGTTCGGATCGGCGTAGACGTCCCAGTACGGGTTGTTGGTGGTGGTGTGGTTCGGCCCGTTCTGGGTACCGTCGGGGTTGATGTAGTTGCGGAGGTGCGGCAGGTCGCGCTGCCGGCCGCCCCAGATCTCGATGTTGAACAGCGCGCTGTTGGCGTCGTAGCCGGTGCCCGGTCGGTCGTGGCCGACGCCACGCACGTAATTCAGGTTGGCGCGCGTGCTGAAGCGGTGGTTGATCGTGGCCCCGCCGGCCAGCGACGTGTTGAGGCGACGCAGCGTGTTGGTGGGGAACATCGACTTCTGGTCGAGCTGGGTGGCCGAGAGGCGGATGTCGGCGCGGTCGCTGGCGCCGGAGACTGCCACCGTCGACGTGGAGGTGCGACCGAGCTCGAAGAAGTCCCGCACGTTGTTCGGCGCCGGCACCCAGGGTGCAGGCACGCCGTCGCTCCACCACTGCGTGATCAGGCGACCGTCCATCTTCGGGCCCCAGCTGCGGTTCACGTTGTCATTGATGCCACCGCCCTTGCCGTCCTTGTACGAGAACAGGCCTCCGGATCCCTGGCCGTAGACATCCTGGAACTCGGGCAGCCTGAGTGGCGTCTCGAACGTCAGGTTCTGCGTCACGTTGACGCCCAGCCCGCGCGAGCCGCGGCCGGATTTCGTGGTGATGACCACCGCGCCATTGGCCGCCCGGGCGCCGTAGAGCGCGGCCGCGTTGGCGCCCTTCAGGATGCTGATCGACTCGATGTCGTTCGGGTTGATGTCCGACGCGGCGTTGCCGAAGTCGAGGCCGCCGAAGCCGGTGTTGCGGCCGGAGGCCGTGCTCGCGACGGATGAGTTGTCGATCGGGATGCCGTCGATGACGAACAGGGGCTGGTTGTTGCCCGCCACCGAGTTCGCGCCGCGAATGACGATGCGCGCCGACCCGCCCGGCGGTCCGTTGTTCGTGATCTGGACGCCGGCCACCTTGCCGCTGAGCGCATTGACGACGTTCGGTTCGCGCGCCTCGGTGAGCTCCGCCGGCGCGATGGTCTGTTGCGCCACGCCAAGGGAGCGCTTGTCACGCTCGATGCCGAGGGCGGTGACGACCACGCCCTCGAGCTGCGTCGGCGCCGGAGTGAGGACGAAGTCGTGGGTCTGCCTCCCCGCCGTGAGCGTGATGGCGGCGGTGGCGTCGCGGTAGCCGATGCGTCGCACCCGCAGCGACGCCGCTCCTCCGGTCACTCGCTCGGCGGGCACCAGCACCACATAGCTGCCATCGTCCTTGGAGACCGCGCCCACGGTGGTGCCGGCGAGGAAGATGTTGGCGTTGGAGAGCGCCTCACCGGTGGTCGCGCTGACCCGGCCGGTGATGGTGAGGGTGGCTTGCGCCTGGAGCGGCGCGCGCGGCACGATGAGGGCCGCGACTGTCAGGGCGGTGGAGAGAAATCGTCGCATCAGAGTCTCCTAGGGCAATGCCGGGCTGGACGGGACGACAGTGGAGGAACCGACGGCGGATCGCGGAGTGAGAGCCGTGCGCGGGCGACGTGTCGCGCGGGCGGGTTCGAAGTCAGGTCGCGTGAGTGGATATTGTATGCGATCCCCCGATCGTCTCACGACCCGGCGATCCCCGGCGCGGTCACCCCCTGGTCGGCTGGCGCGGCACCGCTCCACACGGAGCCATGTCGCGTCCTGGTGGCGTCACCGCGCGGTGGACACGACGGTGGCGCGGATCAGGTGATCCAGCAGCGGGAACTCCCGGTCGAGATAGGCGTTGCCTTCCGAAAGCACGCGCTGCTGGTGGCCGGCCCGCATCCCGCCGCCCGAGCGCTCGCCGTAGCCCGAGTACAGGCTGTCGACGACGTCCATTCCCTGCACGACGTACCCGAGTGGCGCGAAGCCCTGCGCGTCCTGGCTCAGGTTGTCGCGCCGGTTGACGACGACCTGCGTCGTGCGCGTATCGGGGCCGGTCATCGCGAAGATGACGGAGCCGCGCACGTTGCTCGCCCGCACCGGATCATCCCTGATCGGGCGGCTCGCCCACACCGCGGTGACCGCCGGATCGCCGGCGATCCCGAACTGCGTGATCCAGCCGGCGACGGTGCGGCTGAACCGCGAGTCGTCGTAGTAGCCGGCGCGCACCAGGTGGTAGAGATGATCCACCCCGATCGGCGCGAGCGCCCTCGTGAGCTCGATGGTGAACGGCCCTCGCGTCGTCTCGACGCGCACCCGGAACGTCGCTGGCGCCGGTTCACGCCAGAACGGCGCGTCGGGTGCAAGGAGCATCGCGCGCATCGGCGCGGGCGTTGGTGGCGTCGACTCGCCGCGCCGTATGCCGGTGCAGGCGAGCGCACCGGCACACCCGGCGGCGAGCAGCGCCCGCCGCCACGCCCCTCGTCCGCGCACCCCCGTCATGACAGCGACGCCGTCTCCGCCTCTGCGTCGGTCGCGATCGTTGCCGTCCGCTCGTGGCGTGCGGCGGCCAGCAGCGTGATGGCCGTATAGGTCACCACGATCACGACCAGCCAGCGGACGGCCGACAATGGGAGTGACTTCACGATGAACGCCGCCACCAGCACGGCCGGCACGCCGCCGATGAGCATCCCGACCACGGCGCGCGGGTCGAACGCGCGCTCGCGGATGAAGCGCGCACTCGCCACGGGCATGAGGAAGGCGCACGAGCCCATCATGATGGGAAAGGCCGCCGTCGGGTTCATCCCGAGGAGGCTGACGAGGATCATGCACGGACCGTAGAGGCCGATGCCGATCGTCATCAGCGCGCCGAGCACGAAGTTGCCGATCAATCCCACCACGAGCAGCGTGCCGTCGAGACGCAGCAGGTCACCGCCGGCCGGCACGTACTGGAGCTGCGCCGCCAGCATCAGGGCCGCCGCGCCGAGCATGGCGAGACCCATCCCGAACTGCACTCGGCTCCGCGGCCACCGGGCCACCACGCCCGCACCCAGCCACGCGCCGAGCACCGCAGCGACGATCATGAGCACGAGCGTGCGCGGGTCCACGGGCACGAGGTGGGTGTAGATGAAGGCCTGTGCGATGGTCGGCAGGGTGTTCCCGACGTTGAGCGTGCCTGGCATGCGCTCGTCGCGAACCATCTTCCAGTGGCGGAAGATCGCCGTCGTGGTCGCGAAGGAGCCGATACCGAGCGTGTCGAAGAAGTTGGCGACGAAGCCCGTGGCCATCGTGCCCGGCGTCGGGTTCGTCGCGTCCTGCGCGGTGGCCCGCGCACGGCGCACTCCCATCACGAGCACCACGAGGTAGAACAGGGTGCTCAGGGCGAGGGCAATGAACAGCACCATCTTGGCGTCCAGGGCGTGACTCACGTCGGCAAGCGGCATCGTCGGTCGGGGGAGGGAAGTCGTGCGGCGGCAGCGAGCGGCGGCCGGCAGGATGGTCGTCAGGCGGGGCGCGAGCAGGGCATGGGCGCTCCGCAACGGAGACGGGAGACGGGCGCGCGGGGTTGCGGGTCGTGCGAGTCTGGCGGACATTGGATACTATATGCAATCGATTGGCGCAATAGCGAACGCCATTCGCGCTCCCTTCGCCCTTCCCGTCATGCGCGCTGCCGCCCGACTCGTCGCCCTCGCCCTGGTCGCAACCGCCTGTCGCCCGGGCCCCGGCGCGCTGCGTGGCGCCGCCGCGCCCCCCGCCGGTGCGCCGGGCGCCGCCGACATCGAGCAGACCGCGCCCGGCCGCCGGCCTCCCGCTCAGCTCGT
>CAMLHT010000054.1 GCA_946479895.1 uncultured Gemmatimonadota bacterium
GCCATCGCGACCATTCCCTTCTCGAAGTTCTCGACCGAGATCCACTCGTTGGGAGCGTGCGCGTTCTCGCCCGGCAACCCGAAGCCGATCAGCAGCACCGGCGCCTTGAGGATGCGCTCGAAGTCGCCGACGACGGGGATCGAGCCACCCTCACCGGTGACGACGGGCTCCCGGCCATAGGCCTCGCGCAGCGCGTTGCGGGCGGCCTCGAAGAACTTTCCCTTCGGCTCGTTGCGCCACGGGCGGCCGCCGTGGAGATGGGTGACCGTCGCCGTGACCCCCTTCGGCGCGACCTTCTTCACGTGCGCGTCCATGAGCTTCTCGATCTTCGCCGGATCCTGGTCGGGAACGAGGCGACAGCTCACCTTCGCCATGGCCTTCGCCGGCAGGACGGTCTTTGCGCCTTCGCCGGTGTAGCCGCTGAGGAGACCGTTCACCTCGCAGGTCGGACGGGCCCAGAGACGCTCGAGCGTGCTGAAGCCCTTCTCGCCACCGAGCGCCGGCGCGCCGACCTCGGCGAGGAAGTGCTTCTCGTCGAACGGCAGCTTGCGGATGCCTTCACGCGCGGCGTCGCCCCAGTCGCGGACGTCGTCGTAGAAGCCGGCGATCTGCACGTGCCCATCGGCATCGTGCATGGTGGCGAGGATGCGCGCGAGCGCCATCGCGGGATTCACCACCGCCCCGCCGTACATCCCGGAATGGAGATCGCCGCTCGGGCCCTGCACGTTGATCTCGAAGTAGGCGAGACCGCGCAGCGACGAGAGGATGGACGGCAGGCCGGGCGCGAACATCGACGAGTCGGAGATCACGACGCAGTCGCACGCCAGCTCCTTCGCGTGATCGGCGACGAACTTCTCGAGGTTGACGCTGCCCACCTCCTCCTCGCCCTCGGCCAGCACGATCACGTTGAGCGGGAGCTTGCCGCCATTCGCGAGGTGGGACTCGAGCGCCTTCACGTGGAGGTAGAGCTGACCCTTGTCGTCCACCGAGCCACGGGCGAAGATCTTCCCGTCGCGGATCGCCGGCTCGAACGGGGGCGAGTCCCACAGCTCGAGGGGCTCGGCCGGCTGCACGTCGTAGTGGCCGTAGATGAGCAGCGTCTGCGCTCCGGGCGCGCCGCGCCACTGGCCGACGACGATCGGGTGGCCGGGCGTCTCGTGGATCTTCGTCTCGAGGCCGATCTTCGTCATCGACGCCGCGAGCCATTCGGCGGCGCGGCGGGTGTCGGCGTTGTGCTCCGTGCGGGCGGAGACGGACGGAATCCGCAGGAACTCGAACAGCTCGGTGCGGATTCTTGCCTTGTTCGCGGAAAAGAATTCGGTCATGACAGCAAGCTATCGGCTTTCGGGCTGGCTTTCCGCTCGGCTGTTGGCTGTTGGCTGTCGGTGCCGGCTAGCCGTCGGCGGCTGCGGCTGGCGGCCGGGGCTGACAGCCAGCGGCTAGCGGCTGCGGCTAGCGGCGGCGGCCAGCGGCCGTCAGCTGTAGCTGTCAGCTGCAGGCGGGCACCGATAGCCGAGAGCTGACAGCCGAGCGGTCCGTACTACGTAAGCCCGAGATAGCCGCAGTACATCCGGGCGATCTCGCCCGCGAGGGCCGCGCCGGCCGCCGGCGGTGAGGGCCAGACTTCGCCGAAGACGACGAGCTCGCGCAGGGCGCCGATGGTCATCATGAAGCCCAGCTCGATCGCCCGCTCCGGATCCGGGTGGGAGATCTGCGACTTCAGCGGGATGAGCAGGCCCCGCAGTCGCTCGACGAAATGCCGGTTCACCTGGAGGGCGCTCTGCTGAAGGACCGTGTCGGTGCGGGCCCGCAGGAACAACGAGCGCAGCAGACCGCGCCGCGTGCTGTACACGTCCACCGCTTCCAGGGAGAGCCGCTCGATGATCTCGCGGGCGTTGCCGGAGGGCCAGCGCTCCGCGGTGAGCAGCTCGTCGGCGCGCGCGATCATCTCGCCGAAGAAGCGCTCGTCGAGATGGCGCAGCAGCGCGTTCTTGTCGGGATACCGCCGATAGAACGCGCCGACCGTGACGCCGGCCCGCTCCATGATCTCGGCGAGCGTGGCTTCGCCAAACGCCTTCTCGGCCAGCACCTGCTCGGCGGCGTCGAGAATGCGATCCAGTGTCTCCTGGCTCCGGCTCTGCTGCGGAGGCCGGAAGAAGGGCGAATGGGTCATCTTTCGCCAAACTGTCCATTAGCTCAGCCCGCCGCTACCCGATATTTTGAAATTCCGATGGCCGAGCCTCGAAGTGCCCTCCGGGACGAAATCGTCCAAGCCGCCCCGTTCCATTCCGGTGGGGCCGAAGTGTCGGTCGGCATCCTCCGGACGGCCGCCGTCCTCGAGCGGCATTACAACCAGATCGTCACGAAACGCGGCATCACGATCCAGCAGTACAACGTGCTCCGCATCCTCCGCGGCGCTGGGGCACGGGGAATGCCCACCCTGGTCATCCGGGACCGCATGATCCATGAGGCCCCAGGGATCACCCGGCTGATCGACCGGCTCGAACAGTCCGGTTTCGTACGAAGGGAGCGCCAGACCTCGGACCGGCGCCAGGTCGTCTGCTACATCACCGACGAGGGGCGCAAGCTGCTCACCGCCCTGGATGCGGAGGTCGACGCCGCTGACAACGCCGCGGTCTTAATGCTCAAACCGGAGGAGCAGCGCCTGTTGACCACCTTGCTGGACGCGGTCCGGGCCGGCCACGCGCGCGGCGGCTGACGCTCAGGGCCAGGTGCCCTTCCAGCCGTCCAGCGTGTAGACCCGTCGCGAGCCGATCACGCCGTTGCCGCGGTGCATCTCGATCAGCTCACCGCGCAGGATGCTGGCGAAATGCGGCGTGAGGGCGACAACCGCCTCGTGAACGCCGACCGTCTCGTCCACCGCGACCACCAGCCGGTCGCCCACGTGGGCGCGATCCACGAATCGAGGCCACAGGTCGTACTGATTCCGCCGGCCGCCGAGGTTGAGCGCGAAGGTCTCGGGATTTCCGGGCAGCCAGAAGGCGATCTCGGACGCCTCCTGATATCGATCCGCGGCCAGCCAGGCGCGCGTGCCGGGCGGCATCGGCTGCCGCGCGGCCGAGCTTACGGCCGCGGCGATCTCGCGCCACCCGAAGGCGCGCGCGATCGGGTCCTTGGGCGGCGGAATCGGGACGATCGGCTTGAGGGCGTGCAGGTAGACCGCGATCGAGAGCACGCCGGCCAGGCCGATGCCCGCCGCCCGCCAGCGCTTCGCGTTGTCGCTCCACTTCCAGGCGGCGAAGAGCACGACGCCGCCGATGTAGGCCGGCGCGGGCCAGTTCGGCTCGACACGCTTGCGCAGCGCGCTGTAGACGAAGAACGCGAAGAAGAGCGTGCTGACCACGGCGAGCAGCCACTTCTCTGGGCCGAGGCGCGGCCGAAGCGATTGTCCGACCGCGACGGCGATCATCACGAAGAGGATCGGCGTCGCGAGCCCGGCCTGGCCACCCAGCAGGTCGCCCTCGTTGCGCCACGCGCCGCGCAGCGTGATGCCGGCGCCCAGCCCGTGCTCGAGCTGGTAACGCATCGATATCCAGTCGTGCCGCGCGTTCCACATCAGCACCGGCAGGAAGATCAGCGTCGCGATCGCCACGGCGGCGTACGGTCCCCATTCGCCGAAGCGCGGCCAGAGCGCGCGGTGTGAGAAGAACGCCACGAGCACGCCGACCGGCAGCAGGATCGACGTGTACTTGGACCAGAACGCGAAGCCCAGCATCACGCCCGCGAGACACCAGGCGCGAAACGATTCCCTGCTCCGCCGCTCGGCCTGGATGGCGCGGACGATGAAGTAAAGGACGAAGGCCACGCAGGCGAGCAGCGGCGAATCGTTCGTGGCGAGCACCAGGCCGGCCGACGCGAGAGGCATCACGCTGATCACGATCGCAGTCTCGGCCGCGCTGTGCGCGCCGGCGACGCGGCGGGCGAGGAGCGTCATGCCGAGGGCGGCGGCGGTGCCGGAGAGGATCGTCATGATCCGGACGCCAATGGCGTTCGTCCCCAGCAGGTCCGTGCCGAGCGCGATCAGCCAGGCGATCAGCGGCGGATGATCGAAGTAGCCGAAGGCGAGATGGCGCGACCAGTCCCAGTAGTAGGTCTCGTCGGGGAGGAGAGGCATCCTGAGCCCGACGATCACGCGCAAAATCGTCGCGAAGGCGATCACCCCGAGCGCGGCGTACCAGGCCGCTCGCTCGCTGGTGTGATGCGAGAGGGGTGTCTCGGTGTCGTCCGCCGGAACGTCCGTCACGTCACTCCGGCGCGGCGGCGGACGAGCCACGCGATCAGGAACGGCACCCAGATCCACACCAGCCACGACAGGCGTTCGGCGGGCGAGAGCGTGCGCAGCACGGTCCAGGTGACGACGGGCATGGTGAACGCGAGCGCCGCGGGCGACGCACTGGCGGTGGTGCGCTCGACGACCTGCGTGCCGCGCCGGCCCGCCATGCGGATGATGTCGTCGATGAGGTTCGCCAGCGAATCCGGGGCGTAGGTCCGCCAGACGCCCGGAATGCGCAGAAGGGTCCAGCCCGGCGCGGTCTTCCCCCATCCATGGTTGTCCGACCCGGCGACGAGCGCGAGGTCGAGGCTGTCGGCGATGCGCACGATGCGGGCGCGATCGCGCTTCACCTGCGTCATCCCGCGCGGCGAGCCGGCGACGATCTCGATGGCGCGCACGCCCGCCGAGCCCGGGCCTGTGTGCGGGATGATCGCGTCGAGGTTGCCCGGGATCGTCTCGATGACGATGGGTTCGTTGGTCGCGATGATGCTGGCGAAGGCGAGGGCCGTGTCGTCCACCGACATGAGGTCGGCGGTCGTCAGGCCCAGAAAGCGCGTCCCGACGTTCAGCAGGTTGACGTGCTCGCCGTGAAAGAAGACCTCGATGCCGGGGAGGAGCGTGGTGACCTGCTCCTGGCCGACGAGGGTCGAGTCGAGCGCGATGCCCTCGCGGGCGCCCTCGATCGAGCGATGGTCGGTGATGTACGCGACGTTGTAGCCGCCGGCCGTATGCCAGTCACGGACGTCCCGCGCCGACCAGCCGGGACGGCCGTCGTGCGAGTGGCTGGTATGGGCATGGAAGTCGGCGGTGATGACGTCCGATCGGGTGACCACGAGCTTCGCCATCGGCCGCGGCATGACGACGGCGGCGGCATACACGGCGAGCAGGCCCGCGAAGGACGCCAGGGCGTAGACCGCCTCGCGGACGATGCCCACGGGGCGACGGCGCCGGCGCAGCACGCGCGCCACTATATAGATGCCGATCGCCCAGAGCGTGAAGGCGATGATCTGGCCAACCGAGAACAGCGTCATCGCGTCGAACAGGGCCGAAACCGGCCCGAGGATGACGTAGCCGGCCCCGCGCTCCAGCCGCGCGTCGGCGACCGGGCCGAGGTCCGCCGCGTTACGGATGGCGTCGGCAGGAAACAGCGCCGTGACGCCGATCAGTCCCGTGAGGAGAAGCGGGATCCAGGGAATGCTGCGCGCGCGCGCGAACCGGTCGGCGGATTTCGAAGTCACTTGGGCTAGCTTGCGGGTTCAGGCGTGGAGCGAAATACGCGACGCCACGACACCCGGAACGATGACCGGGACCAGTTGATCTCACAATGGCCAATCGGCTCGCGCAGGAAGCCAGCCCGTATCTGCTCCAGCACGCCCACAACCCGGTGGACTGGTATCCCTGGGGGAGCGAGGCGCTCGAGCGCGCGAAGCGCGAGGACAAGCCGATCCTGCTGAGCATCGGCTACGCGGCCTGCCACTGGTGCCACGTGATGGAGCGCGAGTCGTTCGAGGACGCCGAAACGGCCGCCCTGATGAACGCGCGGTTCGTGAACGTGAAGGTGGATCGTGAGGAGCGCCCGGACATCGACTCGATCTACATGCAGGCGGTCCAGGCCATGACCGGACACGGCGGCTGGCCGATGACGATGTTCCTGACCCCCGATGGGACGCCGTTCTACGGAGGGACGTATTTCCCGAAGTCCGACCGGCACGGGATGCCGTCCTTCCAGCGGATCCTCACCTCCGTGGCCGACGCGTGGGAGAAGAATCGCCAGGCCGTCGACCGAACCACCGCGTCGGTGCGCGAGATGTACGAGGGCACGCGCATGGCGCGGTCGCCGGGCGGCGTCACGCCCGACACGCTGACCCGCGCCACGGCGGCGCTCGCGGCGGCCTACGACCACCGCCATCCGGGCTTCGGCGACGCGCCCAAGTTCCCGCCGACGATGGCGCTCGAGTTCCTCCTCGGCGTCTGGGCGCGCGGTGGCAGCGAGCAGGCGCTCACGATGGCCCGCGACGCGTTTCTCGCGATGGCCCGGGGCGGGATCCACGACCAGCTCGGCGGCGGGATCTCCCGCTACTCGGTGGATGCGGAGTGGCTCGTGCCGCACTTCGAGAAGATGCTGTACGACAACGCGCTCTTCGTGCGCTTCGGCGTGCACCTGTGGCAGGCGACGCAGGACGAAGAGGTGCGGACCGTCGTGGAGGACGCGATCGACTGGGTGCGGCGGGAGATGACGCACCAGTCGGGGGGATTTCACGCCTCGCTCGACGCCGACAGCGAAGGCCACGAGGGCAAGTACTACGTCTGGACCTCCGCCGAATTCGACGAGGCGGCGCGCGAGGCCGGGGCGACGGCCGACGAGCTCGCGGCGCTCCGGCGGCACTGGTCGGTGACGGAGGGGGGAAACTTCGAGGGTGCCAACATCCTCAACGTCACGTACCCCCAGCGGATTCCGCGGCTGCGCGAGCTGCGCCGCGCGATGTACGAGATCCGCGAGCGCCGCGTCCGTCCGGCGCGCGACGACAAGATGCTCGCGTCCTGGAACGGGTTGATGGTGAGAGGCATCGCCGAGGCGGCCCGCGCCTTCGGCCGCGACGATCATCGGCAGATGGCGGTGGCCGCCGGCGAATTCCTGTTCCGCGAACGGGTTCGCGACGGTCGCGTCATCCGCGCGACGCGGGGCGCGGAACCCATCATGGGCGTCCTCGAGGACCAGGCCGCCGTGGGCCTCGCCGCCCTCTCGCTGTACGAGCTGACCTTCGAGCGGCGCTGGCTCGACCGCGCCCGGGCGATCGCGGGCGCGATGGTCCGCGCGTTCTGGGACGAGGGCAGCCAGGCGTTCTACGATACCGCGACCGATCACGAGCGGCTCATCGTGCGCCCGCAGGACACCACCGACAACGCGCATCCGTCGGGCAACTCGCTCGCGTGCGACCTGCTCGCGCGCATCGGCGTGATGATGGCCGACGACAACTCGCGCCGCATCGCCAGCACCGCCGTCGACGCGCTCGCCGAGCCGATGGCGCGACACCCGCTCGCATTCGGGCACCTGCTCGGCGTCGCGGACATGCTCGTGAACGGCTCGCTCGAGCTGGCGATCGTCGGCAATCCGTCGGAGCGGCAGTTCGGGGAGCTCGCGCGCGCGGCGGGCCTGACCTACGTCCCGTCACTCATCATCGCGGGCGGCCTGGACGAGACGGTGCCCCTGCTCGCCGGCCGGACGCTGGTGGACGGACAGCCCGCCGCCTACGTCTGCCGGTCGTTCGCCTGCGCGGCGCCGACGACGAGCCCCTCGGAGCTGGGGCGTCAGCTGGCGGCGAGGGGCTAGTCGCCGGGCGACGGCGGATAGATTGAAGCAGGATTCCCATTCCAGGCCCCGTCCCGAGATCCCTCTGTCGTCCGTACTCCTGCTCAAGGCCCTCTCCTTCGCCGCCGGCAAGCATCGTGACCAGCGGCGGAAAGGCAATCACCAGGCGCCGTACATCAATCATCCGATCGAAGTCGCGACCCTGATCGCGACGGTCGGGGGCGTCGACGACGTTGCGGTCCTCCAGGCCGCGATCCTCCACGACACCGTCGAGGACACGGACGCCACGCCGGAGGAGATCGAGCGGGAGTTCGGCCCCGACGTGCGCGCCCTCGTCCTCGAGATGACGGACGACATGGCGATGCCGAGCGTGCAGCGGAAGCAGCACCAGCTCGAGCGCGCGCCGGGCCTCTCGAAGCGGGCGAAGCTGATCAAGATCGCCGACAAGATCGCGAACGTCGGCGACATCGCGCGGCATCCGCCGCCGGACTGGACGCTGGAGCGCCGCCGGAGCTACTTCGCCTGGACGGCCGAAGTCATCGACAAGTGCCGCGGCACCAACGCCGCGCTCGAAGCCTGCTACGACGAAGTGTTGCGGCAGGCCCAGGAGATCATCCGCCAATGAGCACCATGCACCGCCTGCTGATCGTCGCCTCGGCCTGCCTCGTCTCCACGAGCCTGACGGCGCAGACGTCCATCGACGCGCACCGGCCCGCCGCCAACCAGCTCATCGACGCCGCGCTCCGGGACAGCGCGGCGCACCGCCGGCTATCGCTGCTCGCCGACCGCTTCGGGCACCGCATGAGCGGCGCGCCGAGCCTCGAGCGGGCGATCGACTGGATCGTCGAGGAGATGAAGAAGGACGGCTTCGAGAACGTGCACACCGAGCCGGTGATGGTCACGCACTGGGTGCGCGGCGCGGAGTCGGCCGAAGTCGTCAGCCCGCGGCCGATCCGGCTGCACATGCTCGGCCTCGGCCGCAGCGTGGGGACGCCGGCCGCGGGCATCACCGCGCCCGTGCTCGTCGTCCGGAACTTCGCCGAGCTGCGCCGCCGCGGCGCGGAGGCAAAGGGAAAGATCGTCGTCTACAACTTCCCGTTCGACACGACCGTCGTGCCGTTCGCCGCCTACGGCGAGGCGGTGCAGTACCGCTCGCGCGGCGCCGACTCGGCGAAGGCGTTCGGGGCGGTCGCGGCACTGGTGCGATCGGTGACGCCGCGCTCGCTCGACACGCCGCACACGGGCGGCATGGGCTACGGCGACACGTCACGCACCGCGCGCAACATTCCTGCGGCCGCCATCACGGTGGAGAACGCCGAGATGCTCCAGCGGATGCAGGACCGCGGCGAGCGGGTGGTCGTTCGGCTGAAGATGTCGGCGCGCACCCTGCCGCCGGCGCGCTCGCGGAACGTCGTGGCCGAAATCGTTGGAAGCGAGCGCCCGAACGAGGTGATCGTGATGGGCGGCCACATCGACTCGTGGGACGTGGGTCAGGGCGCGATGGACGACGGCGCCGGCTGCGTCTCGGCGTGGGAAGCGCTTCGGCTGATCAAGCAGCTCGGGGTGCGGCCGAAGCGGACGATCCGCGTGGTCTTCTGGACCAACGAGGAGATCGGCCTCGGCGGAGGCACCGCCTATCGCGACGCGCACCGGGCCGAGCTGGCCGATCACATCTACGCGCTCGAGTCGGACAACGGCGTGTTCACGCCACGCGGGCTGAACTTCGGCGGGAGCGAGGCTGGACTGCGGATGATGCGCTCGATCTCGCCGCTACTTCGCCGCGTGGGCGCCGACTCGGTGGCCCCGGGCGGCCCGGAGGCGGACATCGGTCCGATCTTCGCGCTCGGCGTGCCGGTGCTGTCGATCGATACGGATCAGTCGCGGTACTTCTGGTATCACCACACCGAGGCCGACACACCCGACAAGATCGACCCGGCCGACATGCAGAAGGTGGTGGCGATCATGGCCGTGCTGGCGAATACGGTGGGCAACATGGTGGAGAGAGTGCCACGGTAGAGGAGGGCGGAGGGCGGAGGGCGGAGGACTTCCGTGCTCCTCCCCTGGTCGACTCCGTCCTCCGCCCTCCGCCCTCTCCCCTACGGTTTGGACCAGTGCTTCACGTCCAGCCACTTGCGCGCATCGAACAGCGCCGGGTCGAGCGTGACGTCGGCCTTGATGTTGGAGACCTGCTGGTGCAGGCGCGGCACGCCGTTCACGAACTGGTAGGTCTGCTTCGCCAGCCATCCGTTGCCCGCCTGGACGAAGTCGCCGATGCGGATGTCGGAGTACTGGTTCTCCCCGCGCTTCTCCCGGACGCGCACGAGCACCATGCGGTCGCGCTCGATCCAGAACTGCTTGGACGCCGTATCGACGACCGAGGTCGAGCCTACGACGTACGTCGTGCGGCCGTCGAAGCTGCTCGTCCGCATCCGTGAGAGCTGGTAGCCCAGGCTGCGGAGCACGGAGATCGTGACCTCCGGCGGCTGGTGATAGACGTCCTGGGTGAGCAGCAGAAGGTCGTTCCAGCCCGTCATCGCGCGGGCGACGCGACCGCCGGACATCTGGTACGTGCTGTCGGCGCGCACGAGGATGCCGTTGCCGAGATCGGGATTTCCGTAGTCGATGCGCATCTTCCCCGGCAGCGAGAGCGCCTCGTACCAGGACTGGTCGCTCGTCGGTCCGGACTGCCCGAGCAGCGCCGTCGTCTGGATGAAGGTCAGGGTCCCCGGCCACTTGCCCGTATAGCGCGCGTGCATCGCGCGGATGAGCGACTCGCCGTCGGGGACCGACACCGACTGGGCGGGCGCGGCCGGCGCGCCGGCCGCCGGGCTGGAGACGGTCGCCTGTCGGCCGCAGGCGGCAAGAGTGAGCAACAGCAGCGCGCCCGCGGCGCGACTCATGGATGACGTCGGCATTTCGATTCCTTCCGGATGGTCTGACCTGCTCGCGCAAATCGGGTTCCGCCAAGGCTGGCGCTGGAGCCCGTGGTGCCTGAGAATAATGGGCTGGCTCACCCAACCGGAGGGACATGGCGCCGAAGATCCACGATATCTCGCTTCCCATCCGGACCGGTGGCCTGATCTACCCCAACAATCCGCCAATCGACATCGCCTCGGTGAGCGCGATGAAGGCGGGCGCCTCGTCGAACGGCTCGCGGATCTCGTTCGGGTCGCACACGGCCACCCACGTGGACGCGCAGCACCACATGATCGACGGCGGCTGGACGGTGGACGACATCGCGCTGGACGTGCTCATCGGCGAGGCGCTGCTGATCCGCTTTCCCGATGACGTCATGGCGATCACGTCGGCCCATCTGGAGACGATCGATTTCGGCGGAGTCGAGCGGGTGCTCTTCGCCACGCGGAACTCGACGTTCAACCGCAGCGCGGAATTCGTCACGGACTTCACCTACGTGGCGCCGGACGCGGCCGAGCTTCTCGTGCGGCGCGGCGTGAAGCTGGTGGGCGTGGATTATCTCTCCATCGAGCAGTTCAGGTCGGGACACCACCGGACCCACAAGACGCTGCTCGGCGCCGGCGTCGTGATCGTCGAGGGGCTGTCGCTGGGCGGGCCCGCTCCCGGGCGGTACGAGCTGATCTGCCTGCCGCTGCTGCTCCCCGGGCTCGACGGCGCACCCGCCCGCGCCGTCCTGCGCGAGCGCTGATCTCACACCAACGGACAACGCACACATGCAGCTAGCGATGATCGGCCTCGGCCGGATGGGCGGCAACATGACGGAGCGGCTGCTTCGCAACGGTCACCAGGTCGTCGCGTACGATCGTGCCGCCGACGTCGTCGAGAAATACGCGAAGCTCGGCGCGACACCCGCCCGAGACCTTGCCGGTGTCGTCGGCCAGCTCCGCCCGCGCCGCGTGGTGTGGGTCATGGTCCCGGCGGGCAAGCCCGTGGACGACACCATCGCCGAGCTCGTGAAGACACTGGACCGGGGCGACGTCATCATCGACGGCGGCAACTCGAACTTCCACGACACGATCCGCCGGGCGAAGGATCTCGAGTCGCGGGGGATCGCGTTCATCGACGCCGGGACGAGCGGCGGCATCTGGGGCCTCGAGAACGGCTACTGCCTGATGGTGGGCGGTCCGCCGGATGCGGTGAAGCATTGCGAGCCGATCTTCCTCGCCCTCGCGCCGAAGGACGGGTACGCGCACGTCGGGCCCTCCGGCGCCGGGCACTACGTGAAGATGATCCACAACGGCATCGAGTACGGAATGCTCCAGGCGTACGCCGAGGGCTACGAGATCCTGCACGCGTCGAAGGACTTCCCGAAGCTCGACCTGCACCAGATCGCCGAGGTGTGGCAGCGCGGCAGCGTCGTGCGGTCGTGGCTCAACGAGCTCGCCGCGAAGGCCTTCGCGAAGGACACGTCGCTGTCCGGGCTCAAGGGCTTCGTGTCGGACTCCGGTGAGGGACGCTGGACGGTGCAGGAGGCGATCGACCTCGACGTGCCGGCGCCGGTGATCACGCTCTCGCTCCAGATGCGCTTCCGGTCGCGCCAGGAGGACACGTACGCGGGCAAGGTGATCGCCGCGCTGCGCAACGAGTTCGGCGGGCACGCGGTGAAGGGCAATTGACCGGCATCCACGTCCGGCCGAGCGTCGCGATCACGGTGCCGAAGCGCACGGGCGCCGACCCGTGCACGATGATCATCATGGGCGCGATGGGCGACCTGACGCGCCGCAAGCTGATGCCGGCGATCTACCAGATGGCGAAGGAAGGCCTGCTCCCTGACGACTTCGCCGTGCTCGGCACCGCCCGTGAATCGGGAACGGACGACTCGTTCCGCGACGCCATGCACGAGGCGCTCGCGAAGTCCGACGAGATCAGGGGCGTGGACGCCGTCGTGTGGGAGTGGCTGCGCCCGCGGCTGCACTACGTGAGCGGCGATCTCTCGCGCGACGCGGCGTACGCCGGCCTCGCGCAGCGGCTGGAGGGAATCGAGGCGCGTCGCGCGGTCGAGCGCCGGAACCGCATGTTCTACCTCGCAGTGCCGCCGAGCGTGTTCACGACCATCGTGAAGCACCTCTCGGCGAGCGGCCTCGCCCCGCGGGTGACGGCCGAGTCGGTGAGGCCGTGGGTGCGCCTGGTGATCGAGAAGCCGTTCGGCCGCAGCCTGGAGACGGCGATGGAGCTGAACGCGCTGGTGCTCAGCCTGTTCCACGAGCACCAGGTCTATCGCATCGACCACTATCTGGGGAAGGAGACCGTCCAGAACGTCCTCGTCCTGCGGTTCGCGAACTCGATCTTCGAGCCGCTGTGGAACCGCCAGTGGATCGACCACGTGCAGATCACGGCGTCCGAGACCGTCGGCGTGGAACGGCGCGGGAAGTACTACGAGGAGGCGGGCGTCGTTCGGGACATGTTCCAGAACCACCTGCTCCAGCTGCTGGCGCTCACCGCCATGGAGGCGCCGTCCCGGATGGACGCGGGCTGCGTGCGCGACGAGAAGGTGAAGGTGCTGCGCTCCATTCGCTGGCTGACGCCGGCGACGATTCCCGACAATGCCGTGCGGGCGCAGTACGGCGTCGGCGAGGTGAGTGGCAAGGTGCTGCCCGCGTACCGTGACGAGCCCGACGTCTCGCCGGAGTCGGTGACACCGACGTACGCGGCGCTGCGGCTCTACGTGGACAACTGGCGGTGGAACGGGGTGCCGTTCTTCCTGCGCTCGGGCAAGCGGATGGCGAAGCGGAGCTCGGAGATCGCGGTGCAGTTCCGGACGCCGCCGCACCTGATGTTCGGGGGAACGACGCGCCAGGCGATGCAGCCGAATACGCTGGTGATGCGGGTGCAGCCGAACGAGGGGGTGTCGATGAGCTTCGAGGCGAAGGTGCCCGGCGCGGCGGCGGCGCTGACGTCGGACATCGAGGTGGCGTCGGTGGACATGGACTTCGCCTACGCGGACGCATTCGGCGAGCACGCGGCGCCGGCGTACGAGACGCTGCTGCTCGACGTGATGATCGGCGAGGCGACGCTGTTCACGCGCAGCGACGAGGTGGAGGCGGCGTGGCGGGTGGTGGATCCGCTGCTCAAGTACTGGGAGTCGAACCTGCCGAAGCAGCTCGAGACCTATCCCGCGGGGTCGGCGGGGCCGGATTCGGCGATCGATCTGGCGGCGAAGGATGGGGCGCGCTGGAGGGTGCTCTGATGCCGTGCTGGGAGCCGAAGGCGCCGCAGTCGCTGAGCGGGACGTCGGCGCGTCCGCCGGCGGCGGAGTCGCGCGAGTACCAGGCGGCGGTGCAGGAGAGCTGTGACTATTGCGCGTCGGCGCGGCTCGCGTGGCGCAAGTGCAAGCTGATCTGCGAGTCCTGCGGCCAGATCAACAAGAGCTGCGCTGATTTGTAGCGGTGGGCGGTGAATCGGTGCGGCGATTCGGGAATCGCCCTCCGATGATCGGGCGTGACGTATTCCCGAATCCCGACCGGCCATCTCGGCCCGGTGCCGGAGCCGGCGCGCCGCTACCGGCTGATGGAGCAGGTGCGGCGGAGTCTGGCCGAGGCGCGGTACAGCGAGCGGACGCGGCGGGCGTACGCCGGGTGGATCCGGCGGTACATCCTGTTCCACGACCGGCGGCACCCAGTGGACCTCGGCGCGGAAGAGGTGCGCGCGTTCCTGTCGGACCTGGCCGCCGTCCAACGCGTTTCGGCGACGACGCAGAACCAGGCAATGGCGGCGCTGTGCTTCCTGTACGGCAGGGTTCTTCGGCGGCCGCTGACGCGGATCCAGGGAGTGGCGCGGGCGCGCGTGATCCGGCGGGTGCCGGTGGTGCTCACGCCGGGGGAGATCCGAGCGGTGCTCGGGCGCCTCACGAATCCCGACCGGCTGGTGGTGGCCCTCCTCTACGGGAGCGGAATGCGGATCAGCGAGTGCGTGTCGCTGCGGGTGAAGGACGTGGACTGTGAGCGGCGGGAGATCGTCGTGCGGGGCGGCAAGGGCGACAGGGACCGACGGGTACCGCTGGCGGAGGCGACGATTCCCGACGTGCAGCGCGCGCTACGCGCCGCGCACGAGGCGTGGCGGCACGACCGGCGAACCGGTGCGCGGACCACCGGTCTCGCGGGCGGCCTGGCGCGGAAGCTCCCGTCGGCAGATAGCTCGTGGTCGTGGTACTACCTGTTTCCGGCGGCGCGGACGTTCCTCGACGAGGCGGGGGTGTTGCGGCGGCATCACCTGCATGCGACGCAGGTGCAGCGTTCCGTGCCGCGGGCCGCGCGCGCAGCGGGCATCACGAAGCGGGTGACGTGTCATGTGTTCCGTCATTCCTTCGCGACGCATCTGCTCGAGGCGGGGACGGACATCCGCACGATCCAGGAGCTGCTCGGGCACCGGAGCCTCCAGACGACGATGATCTACACGCACGTGTTGAACCGGGGAGCGCTCGGCGTGCGGAGCCCGGCGGACTCACTGTAGGTCCCGGGGATGCTCCGGGCCTTCGGGACGGGTCGGCAGGATTACCTGACGACGTCCCGTGTTCAAGGCTGGCCCTATCTGGCGATGGAAGGGGATGAAACGGCGTTGTGGAGTGAGCGGTGGGCAGGTAATGTCTGGCGGTCTGGATAATCGTTCTACCCATTCACTAGTTAGCCGCCACAAACGCCGCTCGATGAGCATTCGCCAGCTCTCACCAGTCATTCTGATCGTTCTTGGGATCGCTTGCGCCGGGTCGCAATCGAATGAAGGGGCTGCGGACACTCTAGCTGCGCGCGATTCGGTTGGCAGTGCTGAGGCGGTTGCTGTAGCGATGCAACGACTACGCGAGCATGGCCAAACTGGCTTGTCGAACGATGACATAAGGCGCACGCAGAACTGGTTCACGCCGGAGTTTTTCGCGCTCCTACTCCGCGACATGAGCTATTCAGATGGCCCCGGCTATCTGAATTGGGATCCGTTTACGGACGCGCAGGACGACGTCGGCCCATTTCGCTTAGAGGATGTGTGGCGCGCGATAGATACGGTGATGGTGCGGTTTTCCCGGGAGGGCTATCAGCAGAAGCGGGACAGCGTAACACTCGCGATGCGGCAGGTCGACGGCTCCTGGCGAATCGCTAACTTCAAATACTCGGCCCATCATCTCTGCGAAGGTGACCTTGCCAGACAGTTGGGCCGGTTTGCGACCAGAATGACTGAGAGGCGCCCGGTCGATGACACCACGTGTAGCAACTAAGGCCGCGCCCGTATCGTGTGTGCGCCGTGGCGTCTAACACCGCGTTGCTGCTGCCGGGGCTCGTTTCGGTAGCGGCTGGCTCACTTCGTTCGCCTGCCGCATCATTACTGATGCCCCGCAGCAGAACGCGTTTCCGTTAGACGGCCCATCTGACATAGTCTCATGGCAACGAGTGTTTTCTTAAGTCACGCTAGCGCCGACGAGCCGCTCGCCCGCAAAGTGGCCGCGCATTCCCAGCCTCTTGAGGTGACGACCTACGTTTTTGAAGACGACGTTCAGGGCGGTGCGCCTCTCGCGAAAAAGCTGGAAGACCAGATCCGCATCGCTGATGCGGTGATCGTCTTATTAACCAAGAATAGTGAGCACCGTCCAAGCGTCCACACGGAGATCGGTATTGCCCGCGCTCTGGGCAAACCGATCATCCCGGTCGTTGAGGTGGGCGTGGACCACGCTCAATTCGTGTTCCTCCAAGGCATTGAGTTGATCTGGCTGGATGCCACGAAGATCGATGAAGCGCTTCTGGCAATTCAGCGGAGTCTCAAGCGATTCAAGAGTTTTGTTGAAGAGCATCCCTATGCCACGATCGCAATCGTCGCGGTCGTTGTGGCCCTCGCCGTCTACATGGCGCGTAAGTCGAGTTGAATGGCGCCGGGTCATCTAACACCGCGTTGCTGCTGCCGGGGCCGTTGCTAAGGAAGCGGCCTTGCTCGCTCCGCTCGCCGGCCGCACCTATGATCATGCCCCGCAGCAGAACGCAGTTCCGTTAGGTGACAAGTCCGACTTGGTCTCAGTGAGAGGGCTGAACATGAGTGCCAAGCGTTGTTCGTCGCATAGCTACGCATCTACTTCCCGAACCGCGGCG
>CAMLHT010000055.1 GCA_946479895.1 uncultured Gemmatimonadota bacterium
CCCCGTCTGCTGCGCGGTCCTGACCTGCACCGGGATCTCGCTGGCCGAATCGCCGTCGATCGACACCGACATCACGTAGGCGCCGGCGGCGTCCATGGGCAGGTCGATCTGGGCGATGAGCGGCAGGTCCATCTCGACGACGCCGGCCGGCGGCGCGCCGACGTTGAGCTCGCCCGAGCTGCTCCACAGCTCCTGGCCCGTCGGGTTGAGCCACCGGAGCGCGACCGTGTGCGTCCCCACGTCCAGCGAGCTGCCCTTGAGGTGCACCACGAGATGCGCGCGCGGATGCACCGCCGGCAGCGTCGCGACCTGGAGCGCGTCGAAGACGCCGAGAACGTTGAGCTTCCCTTCCTGGGAGAGGTTCGCCGCGTCGGCGAAGAGCGCGAAGGAAACGTGCATGGCGCAAGATAGGCACGTCCGCCGCGCATCGCCTAGTTTCCGCGACATGGAATCGAGCGCCGGTGAAGTGGTGACGCCCGGCCCCGCGGCGGCGAAGCCGGGGCCGGGCGTTTGGTTGACGGATGCATCCCTGTTCCTGATGGCGATGATCTGGGGCGTCAATTTCGTCGTCGTGAAGTTCGCCACGACGGTGTTGCCGCCGCTCCCGTTCAACGCCGCGCGTGTGGCGCTCGCGGCGGTCACGCTCCTGGCGATCGGCTCGATGGGCGGGAAGCCGTGGCCCGCCCGCCGCCAGACGCTCGGTCTCCTCGCGCTCGGTGTGCTCGGCAACGGCGTCTACCAGGTCCTCTTCATTCGGGGCGTGTCGCTGACGCGGGCGGGAGACGCGGCGCTCCTGATCGCGGCGACGCCGGCGTTCATCGCGCTCATCGGCCGGATGCGCGGCGTCGAGCGCATCGGGGGCAAGGGCTGGATCGGCATCGCGCTGTCGGTCGCCGGGATCGGCCTGGTCTCCGGAGCCGCGGCGCTGGTGCAGAGCCATTCCGCGCTCGTCGGCGACCTGCTCATTCTGTGCGGGTCGCTGTGCTGGGCGTTCTACACGGTGCTGCTGAAGCCGTACATGAGCGACGTCGATGGCGTGAAGCTCTCGGCGCTCACGATGGTCGGTGGCGCGGTTCCGCTCGTCGCCGTCGCGTTTCCCGCCATGCTCACCACCGAATGGTCGGCCGCGCCGGCGAAGGCGTACTTCGCCATCCTCTACAGTGCCCTCGGCGCGCTCGTCGTCGCCTACCTGTTCTGGTATCGCGGCGTACGCGTCATCGGCCCCACGCGCACGGCGATGTACTCCAACCTCCAGCCGGTCTTTGCCGTCCTCGTCGCCTGGGCGGTCCTGGGTGAGCTGCCCACGATCTGGCAGGGCATCGGCGCGGCGTCCATCATGTCGGGACTCGTCCTCGCGCGAACATGAAGCTCGTCCTCTTCGACATCGACGGCACCGTGCTCCTCAGCGACGGCGCGGGCAAGCGCGCCGTGATGAAGGCCATGCAGGAGGTTTTCGGATCCCAGGGACCGGAGAATCACCGGTTCGACGGGAAGACGGATCCGCAGATCGTCCGCGAGCTCCAGCGCGCCGCCGGTCACGCCGACGATCACATCGACGCACGGATGCCCCGCGCGCTCGATCGCTACGTCGAGCTGCTGGCCGAGGAGCTGCGCCGTCCCGGCAGCCGGGCATTCACGCTGCCCGGTGTCGTCGAGCTGCTCGATGCGCTTTCCGCCCGTGACGACGTCATTCTCGGCCTGCTCACGGGTAACGTCGTCGAAGGGGCGCGCGCGAAGCTCGCCGCCGTCGGCATCGACCCCGACCGCTTCGTCGTCGGCGCGTACGGGTCGGACCACGAGGCGCGGTCCGAGCTCCCCCCGATCGCCCGGCGGCGGGTGCTCGACGAGCACGGCCACGAGATGTCGGGCCACGACATCGTCATCATCGGCGACACGCCGGCCGACGTGCAGTGCGGACAGTCGCTCGGTGTCCGCGCGATCGGCGTCGCGACCGGCCACTACGCGGTAGCCGACCTGCTCGAATGCGGCGCCTATGCGGCGTTCGAGGATCTCTCCGATACCGCCGCGGTCATGGACGCGATCTTCGCCCCCCAATGATCGAGCTCGAGCTGAAGGCCGTCGTGCCCGACGCCCAGGCGCTCATCGCCCGGCTGCGAACCGCGGGCGCGCGCGAGGAGTTCGTCGGCGGCCTGGTGGACCGCCGCTTCGACTATCCGGACGGTTCACTGACCGCCCGCGACGAGGTCGTGCGGGTGCGCGAGTATCACGGCAGCGACGGCGAGACGCAGACCTCACTCGAGTGGAAGGGCCCGGAGAGTCGCGCGTCCGGCTACAAGCGACGCGAGGAGATCGGCGTCCAGACCGGCGAGGCGGCTGCCCTGATCGAGATTCTCGCTCGGCTCGGACTGCGGCAGGTTCGGACGATCGAGCGCCGGATCCGGCAGTACCGGCTCGACGGCGCCGTGGTGCGCATGGAGCACTACGAGCGGATGGACGACCTCGTCGAGGTGGAAGGGGAGGGGCCCGACATCGAGCGCGCCATTTCGCAGATGGGAATCCCGCGCGAGGCATTCACGGCGGACAGCCTCGCGGCGTTCGCCCGTCGTTTCGAGGAGCGCACCGGCCAGCGATCGGTGACGGGGAGGGTGGGCGATGCGTGAGCAGGGCGGCAGCTTCGCGCTCACGATGGCCTCGTTCGGCGGGCGGAGGCTCGGACCGGGCACGGCCCTCGTCGACGAAGACCTGCTGCGCGTGCTGCTGCTCGATGCCCCTGACGGGGACAAGACCCTCCAGATCCGCTACGACTCGATCCTCGGAGTCGGGATGAGTGCCGGCTCCGTCGTCGTGTCCTGCCGGGACGGGCGCGGCTTCGTGGCCGCCGCCGACGATGCGGCGGCATTCCGCCAGGGCCTCCTCGCCGCCTGCCGCGCATTGCCCGAAGTCACGCGCGCGCTCCGCGCCCTTGGCTCACGTCGCGGCGCCGGCGGTGCGCGCCGGGATCCGGGTGACAGGGAGGCGCGCTTCTTCGCGCCATTCATCGGCGCCCGGCGGGCATCGATGGACGCGCGCGACGCGACCGGAGTCATCGCCGCGTTCGACGTCGCGCCGCTGGCCCGCGCGCTCGCGGAGACCATCATCGCGTTCTCGACGGAGCAGAGCGCGGGGGTGCCGGCGCGCCAGCGCGCGATCGAGGCCGAGCTGAGCGACGTCGTCGAGGGGCTCGAGCGGGCACTCGAGAATCTGCGCGACCTTGCCGCCAGCGCCGCTGCCGACGTTGATGACCTTGGTCGCTGGCGGGCCTGGGCCGCCGGCGTGCAGCACGTCTTCGAGGCCGCGGACAAGGCGTGGGCCTCGATCGAACCCATCCTCAGCCGATGATCGTCGGACTCGGAATAGACCTCGTCGAGATCGACCGCGTCGCTCACATGATCGAGTCGCTGGGCGACCGCATGTACACGCGGCTGTTCTCCGAGAGCGAGGCGGCCTACATCCGCGGGAAGCCCCTGCCGGCACAGCACGCGGCTGTCCGGCTCGCCGCGAAGGAAGCGGCATTCAAGGCACTGGCCGGAAACGAGCTCGCCCGCCGGATCACCTGGCGCGACGTCGAGGTCCTCAGCGATTCGCGGGGAATCCCTTCGATCAAGCTCCATGGGACGGCCCACCGCCGGGCGCGGGAGCTGGGCGTGACCCGCATTCACGTCTCCCTGACGCACAGCAGGGATACCGCCGGGGCGGTCGTGGTGCTGAGCTCGGACTAACCCGGGGCTTGAATCCCGATATATTTGATCGGCAATGATTTCCCGATCCCGAACGGCCCGGCTCCTGGGCGTGATAGTTCTGCTCCTTCTCCCCGGCGCCCGAGGATCGGCGCAGGTCGAGACCATTCAGCGCATCGCCGGCATGGTCGCCATCGCCGCCGACGAATATGGAAAGGCGCTCGACGCGCAGGGGCGGCTCGTCTCCAGGGAAGAGTATCAGGAGGCAGTCGGATTCCTTGCCGAAGCGCGAGCGTCGGCGGGGCGGCTTCCCTCGGAGCGCGGTGGTGGCGCGGCGATCCTCGACAGCATCATCGTCGCGGTGGATCGGCAGCGTCCGGTCGCCGAAGTGAAGGCGCTCGCGGCCCGCTTCGCGGCGGCGCTGGGGAGCGCGGCGGCGCTCGACCTGCCCGGCCTCCCGCTCGATCCCGACTCCGGCCGCCGCATCTATGCCGCGTCGTGCGCGAGCTGCCACGGCGTCCGCGGGCTGGGAGATGGCCCGATGGCGGCATCGATCAATCCCCGCCCGCCCGCACTCGGTGACGCCGTCACCATGCGCGCCGTCTCGCCGGCGCTGATGTACCAGAAGGTCTCCGTCGGCGTGAGCGGTACCGCCATGCCGGCCTATGCCGACAAGCTCTTACCCACCGATCGCTGGAACGTGATCGCGTACCTCACGGAGCTGCGGCATCGCAACGTGGACGCGGCTCACGGCGAAGGACTCTACGGCCAGAGCTGCGCGAGCTGCCACGGCATGAACGGGCGCGGCGACGGCGACCTCGCCCGCGAGCTCTCGAAGCTCCCGCCGGCCATCGGCACCTTCGCCTGGCAGGCGCAGCGCTCCGACTCGGAGATGGCCGTGGTGATCCGCAACGGCGTGCCGGGCTCTCCGATGCCGGCGATGCGGTTCATCACGCCCACGGAAGAACAGGAGATCGTCGCCTATCTGCGGTCGGTGGCACTGCGTCAGACCCGGTCCGCCGGAGACCAGGCGGCCGATTCCACGGACGCCTCGGCGGCCGCGGCGCGGTCGCTGAATTTCCTCGAGCAATCCCTGAGCGCCGCCCGCGCCGGCCGGACCGACGACGCTGGCGACCGAGCCACCGACGCGTACATCGCCTTCGAGCCGGTCGAGACGCGCTCGCGGCCGAAGAATCCCGGGCTCGTCCTCATCATGGAGCAGACGTTCGCGCGCTTCAAGGCGGCGGTGAAGAGCGGCAACATCCGCGCGGCCGAGCAGGAGCAGGCGAGGCTCGAGGGTTCGATGCCGTCGGTGCTGGAGCTGACGAAGCCGACGGGCAGCGGCATGGAAGCCTTCTGGCAGTCGTTCCTCATCATCCTGCGTGAAGGCTTCGAGGCGATCCTCGTCATCGGCGCCGTCGTGACGTTCCTGCTCAAGACCGGCCATCGCGAGCGCCTGCGGTCGATCTGGGTCGGCGTCATCGGTGCCCTCGCGGCGAGCGCCGTGACCGCGATCATCCTCAAGACCATCCTCGGCAGCATCCCGGCGAGCCGCGAGATCATCGAGGGGCTCACGATGCTGATCGCGGTCGCCGTGCTCTTCTCCGTCAGCTACTGGCTGATCTCGCGGGTCGAAGCGGCCAAGTGGCAGCAATTCATCAAGGCCAAGGTCACCGACGCCCTCGAGCACGGCGGGGGCCGCGCGCTGACCATCGTCGCCTTCCTCGCCGTCTACCGCGAGGGCGCCGAGACGGCGCTGTTCTACCAGGCGCTGATCAACGAGGGGAACAACGTGATGGCGCCCATCCTGATGGGCATCCTCGTCGGGTTCGGGGCGCTCGCGGTGATCTTCACGCTGTTCTACAAGTTCGGCGTGCGCATCCCGCTCCGTCCGTTCTTCGGCGTGACGAGCGTCCTGCTCTACTACATGGCCTTCGTGTTCATGGGGAAGGGCATCAAGGAAATGCAGGAAGGCAACGCGCTGCCGGCGAGCTTCATCCGCTTTCCGACGGTGGACTGGCTCGGCATCTACCCGACTTGGGAGACGCTGCTGGCCCAGCTCGCGCTGCTCATCCTCCTTGCCTTCGCGCTGCTGAAGACGTTCTGGCCGCAGCGCTCGGTCGCCCTGCCGGTGGTGGAGCCGGCGGTGCCCGCGTCCGCGGCGTCGCAGGTGGACCTCCTGGCGGCCCGGGTCGAGGCGCTCGAGAAGCGCCTCGGCCGCGACGCATGAGCGTGGACGCGCTCTTCGCGTCTCCGTGGGGCGCGCTGCTGATCTTCGTGCTCCGGATCTTCGACGTGTCGCTCGACACGATGCGGGTGATCTTCGCCATCCGCGGCAAGCGCGGCATCGCCGCCCTGCTCGGGTTCGCGCAGGCCATGATCTGGATCTTCGCCGTCGGCAACGCCGTGAAGCACCTCGACAGCATCCTCCACATCGTGGGATACGCCGGCGGCTACGCGACCGGCACCTGGGTGGGGATCACGATCGAGCAGGCGATCGCCTACGGGGTCGCGCAGATCCGCGTCGTGTCGCGGCACGCGGGCGTCGAGATCGCCGAAGCCCTGCGGGCCAGGGGATACGGCGTGACGGAGTTTCCCGGCTTCGGTCGCGACGGCTCCGTGGAAATCGTGCAGTCGGTCGTCCAGCGAGGCCAGGTCGACGGTGTCCTCGGCATCATCGAGTCGCACGACGCCGAGGCCTTCGTGACGGTCGAGGAGCCGAAGGTGCTGCGCGGCGGCTCGATGGTCGCCCGCGACTGGCGCATCGGCGGCGCGCCTGGTCAGTGGTTCAGGCGCAACCGCGCATAGCGACCTGCTTCGCGGTGGTCAGGCCGTCGCGGATCGATTCCGGCGCGCCATCATCACGGCAATCCCCGCGACCATGATGCCGATCGCGATCGCCTGGGCCGTGCTCAAGCCGCCGAAGATCGAGAAGCGGTCGTCCTTTGCCCGCATGAACTCGACGATGAACCGCTCGATTCCCGCCAGCACGCAGTAGCCGCCGAACAGCCATCCTGGCGCGTGCTTGTGGTCGCGGAAGCGCCAGAGCACCAGGAACATGACGAATCCGAGCACCACCTCGACCAGCTGGGTGGGGATGACGGTGACGACCTGGGTCGGGTCGGTGAACGACGCGTCGAACTTCTGGTTGAAGTGCGTCATCATCGTCGCCACGGTCGACGGCGGCGCTCCTTCCGGGAACGCGACCGCCAGCGGCCCCGTCCAGTACTTCCCGTAGTCGTCACCCACCGCCCAGCAGCCCGTGCGCCCCACCGAATACCCGGCGGCGATCGCGATGCCGGCGACGTCCGCGAACCGCAGGAACGAGAGCTTTCTCCACCGGATCACCAGCCAGCAGCAGATCACCGATCCGATGAAGCCGCCCCAGTACACGAACCCGCCGCGCGTGAAGAGGTCGCGGAAATCGTGGGTGATCACGCCGACGTAGTAGAGCTTCGCGCCGAGCAGGGTGCCGATCAGCGCCGCGAAGGTGACGTCGCCCATCGCCGCCGCCTCGACGAGCTGGCCGCGGCGCGTCAGCTCACGCTCGCAGACGTACTGCGCGATGAAGAATGCCGCCAGCACCGCCAGGCCGAAGCCCGTGACCTGGAGCTTCCAGAGGTTGAAGGCGAAAGTGTGGGCGACGATCGGGTCGGACAGGCTCATGCCGGGGTGACTCCGGGAAGGGGCAGGGTGGCGAACGCCGTGAGGTCGAGCGCGCTGCGTTCTCCGCGGAGGAGACGATGCAGGCCCGCGCGCGCAATCATGGCCGCATTGTCGGTCGACAGGCGTGAGCTCGGCGCGATGACGGTGACGCCGCGCGGCGAGAGGCGGTCGCGCAGCGCCTGGACCAGCGCCCGGTTCGCCGCGACGCCGCCGGCGATGACGACGCGGCTGCGGTCGAAGGCCTCGACCGCGCGCTCCGTCTTGCCCACCAGGGTCGCGATGAGCGCATCCTGAAAGGCGCGCGCGAGCTCCGCGCGGCGGTCGTCCGGCAGCGGGCCCTCGCGGGATCCCTCCCGGACGCTGTTCAGCACCGCCGTCTTGAGGCCGCTGAACGACACGTCGTAATAGTCGGCGCTGTCGGGGCGCTGGTCGCGGCGTAGCATCGGTGGAGAATAGCGGAGCGAGGGCTTCGCGGCGCGCGCCGCCATCCGCTCGACCTCCGGCCCGCCCGGATAGGGAAGTCCGAGGAGCTTGCCGACCTTGTCGAACGCCTCGCCGGCGGCGTCGTCGCGCGTGCGCCCGAGCATCCGGTACGACCCCCACGCGGCGACGTCCACGATCATGGTGTGCCCCCCGGAGACCAGGAGCGCGGTGAACGGGGGAACGGCGTCCCCGATCTCCAGCGACGCCGCGAAGAGATGCCCTTCCATGTGATGCACGCCGATGAGCGGCTTCCCGAGCGCGAAGGCGAGCGACTTGGCGAAGCTCACGCCCACGAGCAGCGCGCCGACGAGCCCCGGCGCGTTCGTCACCGCCACGGCATCGATCTCGGCCAGGCCCGTCGACGCGTCGGCGAGCGCCCGCTCGACGACGGGGACGACGGCGGTGAGGTGCTCGCGCGAGGCGATCTCGGGGACCACGCCGCCGAAGATCCGGTGCACGTCCTGGGAGAGGATGACGAGCGAACGCAGCGTCGCGCCGGCATCGTCGCCATCGACGATCGCCGCCGACGTCTCGTCGCACGACGTCTCGATGCCGAGGACGCGCATCAGGTCGGTGGGCGCGGGACGAGGCGAATCCGGACCTGGTCCGGCTTCACCGTCACCCCGAGTCCCGTCGTGTCCAGCGGGATCTGGTGCGGCAGTGAATCCATGGCCAGGATCGTCGTCGTGTCGGTGCGCACGAACCCGATGCGGAGCACGGCGAGTCGCGGGCCGCTGATCTCGACGCGCTCGGGGTCGATCATGATGCCCGGGACGTGCGCGCTGTCGGTCCCCGTGACCCGCACCTGCGAGCGCACCGGCACACGCCGCGTCAGCGTCGGCACGAACTCCAGCCGCACCGATCTTGGCCGGATGTCACGCACCTGGGCGTCACCGGCGTTGGGCGGGAGCGTCACGTCGGCCGGGCTCAGGCTCACCACCAGCGTGTCCGGCGTGTTCGCGTTGATGGCCCGGTTGATCGTCGCCGTCCGTCCCTCGAGGCGCGCCAGCTCGGTGGGCGTGCCCTGCACGATGGCGTAGATCTCCGTCGGCTCGGCGCGCAGCGCCAGCGAGCTGTCGAGCTGCAGGACGAGCCGTACCCGCACGAACGCGGACGTCGGCTCCTTCTGCGTGATGACGTACCACAGGAGGATCGCGACGCCGACCGCCGTGGCCTTGAGCCAGAGGTTCTCGACGAAGCGCGTCACGAAGTTCTTCGTCAGCGCCTTCCGGCGCGATGGCTTCGTCTCCGCGTCCGGGGGCAGGGTCGGCGGCGTGTCGGCCACGACCTACCTCGCGGGCGTCCGCACCGCGGTGTCGCCGATGGCCGGCAGCGGCTGCGGCACCGGCAACCCGAGGAGCGAGGCGATCAGGGACCGGTTTCCCTGCGAGCTCCAGTCGTCCTCGGCAGCCCACTTCTTCCTGATGACGCCTTCCCTGTCGACGACGAAGGACTCGGGATACCCGGTGATCTTGTAGGTCTTGATCATCGAGTCGGCCCCGGCGGCGGGCATGTCCCGCAGGATGTCGAAGGTCAGGTTGTACCCGTCGGCGAACGCCTTCACGGTCGAATCGGTGGCGTCGGGGTCGGCCGTGTTGATCGCGACGATGCGCAATCCCTTCGGGCCGAATTCCCGGTACAGCTTCTCGAGGCTCGGCATCTCGCGACGGCAGGGCAGGCACCACGTCGCCCAGACGTTGATGAGCAGCACCTGTCCCTTGTAGTCGCGCTCGAGCGACTTCACCTCGTGGTCGAACAGGGTGACGGCCTCGAAATTCGGCGCCTTCGCGCCGACGTCCACGGGGAAGATCTCGTCCCGCAGCCCGTAGGTCGTGATGCCGACGACCGCCGCGAGCGCGACGACGATGCCGAGGAGCAGGAGCCACTGCCCGCGCCGGGTCATCATGCCCGTTCCGTGCAGCGTGCGCGGAGCGCCCGGATCTCGGCCGCCGGATCCTTCGCGGCGAACACCGCGTTGCCCGCCACGAAGGTGTCGGCTCCCGCCCGCCACACCTTCTCGATCGTGTCCCGGTTCACGCCGCCGTCCACCTCGAGCGTCGCCGCGCTCTTCGCGTCGGTGAGCATGCGTCGCGCCCGGGTGATCTTGTCGAACGTCGCGGGAATGAACTTCTGGCCGCCGAATCCCGGGTTGACCGTCATGATCAGCAGGAGGTCGAGGTCGTCGAGCACTTCGCTGACCGAGGACAATGCGGTGCCGGGGTTCAATGCCACGCCGGCCAGGCACCCGAGCTGGCGAATCCGCGCGAGCTGGCGCTGCAGGTGCGGCGCGGCTTCCTGGTGGATCGTCAGCCCGGTCGCGCCGGCCGCCACGAAGTCGTCGAAGTACTTCTCCGGCTCGATGACCATCAGGTGCACGTCGAGGGGCAGCGTGGTCAGCCTGCGCACCGTCTCGATGACCTTGGCGCCGTACGTCAGGTTCGGGACGAAGACGCCGTCCATGACGTCGACGTGGATCCAGTCGGCACCGCCGGCCTCGCAGCGGGCGATCTCATCCGCGAGATGGCCGAAGTCGGCGGACAGGATGGACGGCGCGATTTTCACTTTCATGAGCGCGGCGAAGCCTGGATGGAAACGCGGGTGCCGGCACCCACCTGCGCGCCGGCGGCCGGCGTCGTCGCCGAGACGATCGCCGTTTCGTCGTTCAGTGGATCACCGGTGGGCGTCCGGACGTCGGTCACCGTCAGGCCGGCACCCTCGAGCAGCAGGCGCGCCTGCGCCACGGACTGGCCGACGACGTTCGGCACCAGCACCACGGTCGGTCCCGCGCTCACGATCAGCGACACCGCGCTCGGGATCGTCGCCTCGGCACCGGCGCGCGGGTTCGACTCGATCACCTGGCCAGCGGGAGTGTTGCTCGGCCGCTCGGTGACGTCACCGACGTCGAAGCCTGCGTTCTCGAGCGCTTGTTCGGCGTCGGCGCGCGAGAGGCCGTTGATGGCCGGCACCTTCCCCGACTGCTGGCCGATGCTCACGGCGAGCGAGACCTGCGCGCCCTCCACGTCGCGGCTGCCCGCCGCCGGCATCTGCCCGAGCACGGTCCCCTTGGGCGATGCCGCATGGAACCGCTCCTCGCCCTTCACGCCGCGCAGTCCGCGCTCGGCGAGCCGGCGCACGGCGTCGTCGAACGAAAGCCCGGTCACGTTCGGCACGCGGATGTCGCGCGGAATGACGCCGGACGGAAAAACGAGAAACGCGACGATGAGATACGCCGCGAGAAAGCCACCGATGATGACGATCGCATAGGGCAGCGATCGCCGAAGCCTGGTCCGGACGGTCATGCCGTTCTCCGCAGCCGCGCGGCAAACGCTCCGTCGGCACCGTGAGTGTGAGGCAGCACCCGCAGGTAGCCGCCATCGATGACCGAAGCGGGAACCGTGCCGGGCGCGGGCGGCTCGAGCTTCCACGCGGGATTGTCGCGGAGGAAGCCCTCGACGATGGCGTCGTTCTCCTCGGTCTCCAGCGAGCAGGTGCTGTAGACGAGGAGTCCTCCCACCTTCACGCGGGCGGCCACCGACCGGATGAGCGCCCGCTGGAGCGAGGCGGATACCGCGAGGTCCGACGGCTTGAGGCGCCACCGGGCGTCGGGATGTCTGCGGAACGTTCCCGTGCCCGTGCAGGGCGCGTCGAGCAGGACGGCGTCGACCTCCCTCGTGGCGGGGAGCCTCGCGTCGGCCACGAACGCGTAGACGTTGGTGAGCTCGAGTCGCTCGACGTTCTCCCTCACGCGCCGGAGGCGAGCGAACGAGAGGTCGCTCGCGAAGACAGCGCTCGCCGTGCGTGCCAGCTCGACCGCCTTGCCGCCCGGTGCCGCGCACACGTCGGCGACCGTCGATCCGGGGTTGACGGCCGCGTAGATCGTGACGAGCGTCGACGCCGGATCCTGGAGATGGAACTGTCCCTTGCGGAACGCCGAGAGCTCGCCGAGCGAGGCGACCGGCCCCGCGAGCACGAGGCTGTCGCGCAGGAGCGGCGCGTCCTCGACGTGGACGCCGGATTCCTCCAGCGACGCCTCGAGCTGCTCGCGCACCACGTGCACGGGCCGGGCGACCAGCGGGGCCTCGGCGTTGTTGGCGACGAGAAGCCGGCGCGTGTCGTCGGTGCCCCACCGGGCAATCCACCGGGCGACGAGCCAGACCGGATGCGACTGCTCGAGCGCCAGGGCTTCGACGGGATCGTCCAGCGCCGGGAGCGCGAGCTGCTCGCGGTCCCGGTCGAGCCGCCGGAGCACGGCGTTCACCAGCTTGCTCGCGCCGATCCCGTGACGTCGCTTCGCCAGCTCCACCGTCTGGCCGATCGCGGCGTACGCCGGGACGCTGCCCATCATGAGGAGCTGATAGGCTCCGAGTCGAAGCAGGTCGAGGAGGTCCGCATCGATGCGGCCGAGGCCACCTTTGACGCGGGCCTGCAGGTAGGCATCGAGGATCGCGCGCTTGCGCAGCGATCCGTAGACGAGCTCGCGGGTCCACCGCCGGTCACGCGCGTCGAACCGCGACGTGCGGCGGTCGAACGCGGCGTCGAGCAGCTCGCCGGCGCGCAGGTCACCGCAGATCTGGGCGGCGATGACGCGCGTGTCGGTGATTGCCGACGGCGTCGCCGTCCGCACTCCGCCCTCGTCGTCTCCATCCCCGCCATGCCCGCGCCGGCTGCCGCCGCCCCGCGTCGGGTCCTGCGATGCCCCTCTCGCCATACCGCTCAAAATAGCCGCTCACCCACCGCGATGCCCCGGCCATTCGCCAGCTCGTGCGGCGCCAGCCGGCGCTTCCCGGCCGGCTGCACGCTCGTGATCTGCACGGTGCCGTCGCCGCAGCCGACCGCCATTCCGTTGGCGTCGATGAGGGTGATCTCTCCGGGCGCGGCGGCGCCCAGCGACGCCATCGCGCGCGCGCCGAAGAGCTTGAGGTCGGCGCCGCGGTGCGTGGCGTACGCCCCGGGCCGTGGATCGAAGGCCCGGATCCGCCTGGCCACCTCCACCGCCGGCTTCTCCCAGTCGATGCGCGTCGCCTCGCGGTCGATCTTGGGCGCGTAGGTGGCCGCGCCCTCGTCCTGCGGCTGCTCCCGCGCGACCTCCGCCTCCATGAGCGCCAGGGCTTCGATGAGCGCGAGCGCGCCCAGCTCGGAGAGCCGGAGCGCCAGCTCGCCGCCCGTCTCGTCGTCGGCGATCGGCGTGCGGAGCTGGTGCAGCACCGGTCCGGCGTCGAGCTTCGGGACCATCCGCATGATCGACACGCCGGTTTCGGCGAGTCCGGCGAGGATCGCCGCCTGGATCGGCGCCGCGCCACGGAAGGCCGGCAGCAGCGAGGCGTGGATGTTCAGCGTGCCGCGCCGCGGGATCTCGATGAGCTCGCGCGACAGCAGCTGGCCGTACGCGACGACGATGGAGATGTCCGGCGCGATCTCCCGCAATGCGGCGATGAGCTGCTGGTCCGACCGTGCCTGCTCCGGCTGGAGGACGCGGATGCCTTCCTCGAGCGCGATCTGCTTGATGGGCGACGCGGCCACGGTCGACCGGGAGCGACCGACCGGCTTGTCCGGCTGCGTCACCACGGCCGCGACGTCGAACCCCTCCCCGAGGAGCGCTCGCAGCGGCGGCGCCGCGAATTCCGGCGTCCCCCAGAAGACGACGCGCAACTAGAGCTCCTCGTCCCGGTGGTGGTGCTGCGCGATTTCCTCGGCCGTGAGCACCCGCACGTTCCCCGGATACTTCTCCTTCTCCTTGGCCCACTTCGACATCACCGCGCGCTTCTTCAGCACGCTGAGGTAGTCGATGAACAGCTTGCCGTGCAGGTGGTCGATCTCGTGCTGCATGCAGCGCGCGAGCAGTCCCGTGGCGTCGCGCTCGAACACGTTCCCGTCGCGGTCCATCGCCCGCACCCGCACGGCCTCGGGCCGCACGACGTCTCCATAGATGTCGGGAATCGAGAGACAGCCTTCCTCCGCCTTTTCCGTCGCGCTGGAGGATTCGATGATCTCGGCGTTGATGAGCACCATCGGCTCGTCGTCGACGTCGATGACCGCGAGGTCCTCGGTCCGGCCGACCTGCGGCGCCGCCAGCCCGATGCCCCGGGCCGCGTACATCGTCTCGAACATCGCGTCGATGAGCTGCCGGATCTCCGCGGTGATGACGGTGACCGGCTTCGTCTCCTCGCGGAGGATCGGGTCGCCGAGCACGCGCAGCGGCAGCGGGGTCACGCCGCGGGCGCTCCGGTCGTGGTCGTGCCGATCTTCGCGATGCGGCCGCGCTCGACGATCAGGCGGGATTCGCCCGACTGGATAGTCACCTGGTCCGTCATCGTCGCGACCGTCGCGCCGTCCTTGAGGCTCTCCTTGATGTGTACCACGCGGCCGACGATCCCGCCGACCGTCACGACCTCGTCGCCCTTCTTGAGGCCCATGATCGTCGTCTCGTGCTGCTTCCGCTGCTTCTGCTGCGGACGGATCATCAGGAAGTAGATGATGCCGATGATGAGCACGAACTGGAGGATCAGCATCGTGCCGCCGCCGGTGCGGGCGGCGGGAGCCGGAGCCTGGAGCGCGAGGAGCAGTGCGGTCATTCGGAGGTCGTCGGTCGGGAGTGGTAGCGACCGGTCCATTCACTTCGCCACGAGGCGAAGGTGCCGGCGCGAATCGCCTCGCGCGCGGCGCGCATCAGGCGAACGAGGAAATGTACATTGTGCAGGGACAGCAGGCGCAGCCCGAGGATCTCGTCGGTGACGAACAGATGCCGCAGGTAGGCGCGGCTGAAACGCGCGCACGTGACGCAGTCACACGTCCCGTCGATGGGCTGGTCGCTCCGGCGGTGCTCGGCCCGCTTGATGTTCATGCGCCCGTCCGGGGTGAAGACGGCTCCATTGCGGCCCATGCGTGTCGGCGCCACGCAGTCGAACAGGTCGACGCCTCGCGCGACCCCCTCGACGAGGTCCTCGGGGAAGCCCACGCCCATCAGGTAGCGCGGCCGGTCGGGGCGCAGCTCGTCGTCCACGCATTCGAGGATGCGGTACATGTCCGGCTTCGCCTCACCGACCGACAGCCCCCCGATGCCGAAGCCCACCCAGTCCCCCATCCCGCTGATCGCGCGGACAGCCTCGCGTCGCAGGTGCTCGTGAATGCCGCCCTGGACGATCGGGAAGAGCGCCTGGGGCGGCCGGCCCTCGAGCGCGGGCAGGGTCCGGCGCGCGTCGACGCAGCGCTGGAGCCACCGGATGCTTCGCTCGCTCGCGTCACGCGCCGCGATCTCGTCGCTCTGGCCGGGAATCACGTGATCGAACTGCATGATCACGTCCGCGCCGAGGTTGCGCTCGATCTCCATCACGCTTTCCGGCGTGAACTTGTGGAGCGAGCCGTCCACGTGGCTGCGGAACTCGACCCCGTCCTCCGAGACCGTCCGCAGCGTCGCGAGCGAAAAGACCTGGAATCCGCCCGAGTCGGTGAGGATCGGCCGGTCCCACTGCATGAACCGGTGAAGCCCGCCGAGGTCGCGGACGAGGTCGTCGCCCGGCCGCAGGTGCAGGTGGTAGGCGTTGGCGAGGATCATCTGCGCGCCCGCGCCGGTGAGGTCGACCGGGTCGAGCGCCTTCACGGTCGCGAGGGTGCCGACGGGCATGAACATCGGCGTCTCGACCGCGCCGTGCGGCGTCGACAACACCCCGCGGCGCGCCCGGCCGTCGGTCACCTCGACGGTGAAGTGGAAAGGTTGCGTCAGATGATCACCATCGCGTCGCCGTAGGAGTAGAACCGGTATCCGCGCGCGATCGCTTCGCGGTATGCCTGCATCGTGAGGTCGTATCCCGCGAACGCGGCGACGAGCATGAGCAGCGTGGACTTCGGAAGATGAAAGTTCGTGACGAGACGGTCGACGGCGCGGAACCGATACGGCGGGCGAATGAATATGCGCGTCTCTCCGCCTCCGGCGGGGATCTCGCCACCCACGCCGGCGACGCTCTCGAGTGTACGCACGGTGGTGGTCCCGACCGCCCACACCTTGCCCCCGGCCGCGCGCGCCTGGTTGATCGTCGCCGCGTCGCCTGCCGGCACGTCGAACACCTCTTCGTGCATGGTGTGCGCGGCCGGATCCTCCACGTCCACGGGCTTGAACGTGCCCGCTCCGACGTGGAGCACCACCTCGGCGCGGCGGACTCCCTTCGCCTCGAGGCGGCTCAGCAGCTCGGGGGTGAAATGAAGGCCGGCCGTCGGAGCGGCGACCGAGCCGGCCTCCCGCGCATAGACCGTCTGGTAACGCTCGGTGTCCGCCGCTTCGTCTGACCGCTCGATGTAGGGCGGCAGCGGGATGTGCCCGTGCTTCTCGATCGCGGCCTCGACGTCGCCCGATGTCGCATCGAGCCGGACCAGCCGGGTGCCGCGGCCCGTCGTCTCGAGGATCTCGGCACGGAAGTCGTCGCTGAAGGTGACGACGCGGTGCGGCTTGAGCTTCGATCCGGGCGAGACCATCGCCTCGTAGACGTCGTCGCCCCGCCGGCGCAGCAGCATGACTTCCGCCGGCGCGCCGGAGTCGCGCCTGCCCAGCAGCCGCGCGCGGAACACGCGGCTGCGGTTGGCTACGAGGACGTCGCCAGCCGGAATGAGCCTTTCGATGTCGGAGAAGACCCCGTGCTCGAGTTGCCCCGTCGACCGGTCGACGATCAGCAGGCGGCTCGCATCCCGCCGGTCGGCAGGGCGCTGCGCGATTCGCTC
>CAMLHT010000056.1 GCA_946479895.1 uncultured Gemmatimonadota bacterium
CGGGCGATCATGACATGACAGGGCCACGCGGAGATCCGCGTGGCCCTGTTCGCGCCGGGGATAATCCGATAGAATCGGCCCCGTGCTGACCGCCATCGCCTTCGCCATGGTCATCACCTTCATGGCGCTCATCATGTCGAGGCGCATGTCGGTGCTGACCGCGCTCGTCATCGTCCCGATCGTGTTCGCGCTGCTCGCGGGCTACCGTGGGGAGATCGGCCCGATGATGCTCGACGGGATCAAGGCCCTCGCGCCGACGGCGATCATGCTGCTCTTCGCGATCCTGTTCTTTTCGCTGATGATCGACGTCGGCGTCTTCGATCCCGTCGTGGCACTGGTCAAGCGGTTCGTCGGCACCGATCCGGTGCGCATCCTCGTCGGCACCGCGCTGCTCACGCTCGTCGTCTCGCTGGACGGCGATGGGACCACGACCTACCTGATCGTCACGGCGGCGCTCCTGCCGCTGTATCAGCGGCTCGGACTGAGCCGGCTGATGCTGGCGGCGGTGATCATGATGGCCGGCGGGGTGATGAACATCCTGCCGTGGGGCGGGCCGACCGCTCGCGCCGCGGGCGCGCTCAGGGTCGACGCCTCTGAGATCTTCGTCCCGATGATACCGGCCATGCTCGCCGGTGCCGCGTGGGTGGTCCTGGTCGCATGGCACTTCGGCCGGCGCGAGCGGGTCCGCCTCGCCGCACTCGACGCGGCGGTGGCGGAGGACGCGGAAGCGATCCTCGCGCGGGAATCGCTTTCCGCACCCGATGCGGCGCTGCGCCGGCCCCGGCTGCTCCCGGTGAACATCACGCTGACCCTCGGACTGCTCGGCGCGCTCGTCGCGGGGGTGCTGCCACTTCCGGTGCTCTTCCTGACGGCGTACGCGATCGCGCTCCTCATCAACTTCCCGACGATGGAAGAGCAGAAGTCCCGGCTCGAGGCGCACGCGGCCAACGCGCTCGCCGTCGCGTCGGTCATCTGCGCGGCGGGAGTGCTCACCGGGATCATGACGGGGACCGGCATGATCGTGGCGATGGGCAACAGCGTCGTCGCCTGGCTCCCCGCCTCGCTCGCGCCGCACCTGGCCATCGTGACCGGTGTCCTGAGCGTGCCGTTCACGTTCTTCCTGTCGAACGACGCATTCTACTTCGGCGTGCTGCCGGTCCTCGCGCAGGCGGCGGCCGCCCACGGCATCACGGCGGCGGAAATGGGACGTGCGTCCATCGTCGGCCAGCCCGTCCACCTCCTGAGCCCCCTGGTGCCGTCCACCTACCTGCTGGTCGGCCTCGTCGGGATCGAGCTCGGCGACCACCAGCGCTTCACACTCAAGTGGAGCGCCATCACCTGCCTGGTCCTGCTCGCGATCGGCCTGGTCACCGCGGTGATTCCCGTCGCGGGATGATCGGCAGCACCACGTGCGACGGGCGCGTCCGGTCCATGTACACGCGATTGGTGGCCACCCGCGCGGACGTCGCCCTGGCCTCCGGCTCGCCGGTGTTCGGGTTCACGTCGAAGTGCGGAAAGTTGCTGCTCGAGACGTCGAGCCGGATGGAGTGCCCGCGCTGAAAGCGGTTGCTCGTGGGGAACGCCGCGACCACGACCTGATAGACCTGGCCCGGGGTCATCAGCGACGGACGTTCCCATGAGTCGCGATAGCGCACGCGCAGGATTCCGTCGGTGAGGTTCATCGCGAAGCCCTCCGGGTAATCGGCGCTGGGTGGATACTCGTCGATGAGCTTGATCGTGAAGTCGGTGTCGGGACAATCGGACGAGATCCATAGAGTGGCGCTGATCGGGCCCGTGACCTCGACGTCCTGCGTGAGCGGCGCGGACCGGAAGACGAGCACGTCGGGGCGGCTCGACAGCCTCGGATATGGTGGTCTCGACCCGAAGAAGCGCGGCGCCTCCCGCTGGTCGAACGCGCCGCCAACCATTACCGGCGCGCCGGAGGTAATGGTGCCGCCGATGCTCGGCACGGGATGCCCGGGATCGAACCGGAACTCGCGATGGCGGTCGGCGCTATCGGAGGGAGACTCGCCCAGCGATCCGTCATCATGCAGATAGTGGCGGGTCCACTGCGTATCCGGAATGGGCCAGTCCGCCTCGCTGCGCCACCGGCCCCCGTGATCGAGGCGACCCGCGGCGTTCTTCCGTCCGCTTCCGCCACCCATGACGAAGAGCCTCACCCTCGGCTCGCGGTCGACCCCGTTGCCGATGCCCCGGAGATGACGGTCGAACCAGCGCCCCCGCAGCTCCAGAAACGTCGGAGCCACGTGCCCATCGAGCGTCGCCTCCGCGCCGAAGTCCACGTCCCCCACGTACGTGAGCTGCCTGTCGCCGTGCGTCCACGGCCCCATGATGAGGCGCACGTCGCCGCGGCCCCGCTTCGACAGTGCGACGTAGTTGTCGGTAGCCGTGCGGGCGTACGCGTCGAACCACGACGACATGTGCACCATTGCCGCCTCGGGGAAGCGGTCGTAGAAACCTTCGGCGTAGATGCCGAGCTGCTTCCAGTAGGCGTCGAAGGTCCCGTGCTCCCACTGCTCGAAGAGATAGGACTCGTACTCCGGCGCGAGCGACACCGGTGATTCACCGCGCCTCCACGGCATGCGGGCGAACCAGGCCCGCAGGTCGATCGCGCGCATCGCCGCGAGCCTGGCCGGGTCGCGCTGGACTTCGGGGCTCTCCATTGCCTGGTTGAACGCCCAGGTCGCCTGCTTGAGCTCGAAGGCCCCGCCCTGTCGAATGCCTCCCTGAAAGGCATTCGAGAAACCGCCGGAGTCGAAGAACATCGCCGCCACGCCCGGCGCACCCGCACTCGCCAGAGCGCCCTGGGTGTGCGCCGCATACGACAGTCCCATCGTCCCGATCCTTCCGCTGCACCACGGCTGCGCGAGGATCCAGCGGCAGGTGTCGAAGCCGTCGTTGCCGTCGCTAAGGTACTTCACGAATTCGCCTTCCGACCCGTACCGGCCGCGGCAATCCTGGTACACGACCGCGTAGCCGCGCTGGACGAAGAATTCCGCTACCGCGGCGCGACCGAGCGGCGCGGGATTCGACGGCGTGCGCTCCGAGCGGCTCGGGACCGTCTTTCCGTAGGGAGTCCGTTCGAGAATGACCGGAAACGGTCCCGGTCCATCCGGGAGGTAGGCGTCGGTCGCGAGACGGATTCCATCGCGCATGGGGACCATGACGTCGGACAGGACGCGCGTGCCACCCACCCTCGCTCTCATGAACGGGGCGAGCAAACCGTCTCCCGTCGCGAGCAGCGCGCTGCCCGCGGCGATGAACGCACGGCGGCTGATGTCGTCCATTTACCGCTCGACGCAGATCGCCGGCCGGCTCACCGTTCCTGACGCCGGCGCCGGCGAGAACTCCATGTACTGCACCGTCGGCGGCATGGTCGGCGCGAGCGTGATGGACGCCAGCATCCCGCCGCGCTCGCAGGGGATGATCCATTGCCCGCGCAACGCGTTCTCCACGTAGGTGAAGCCCTTCGCGCTCGAGCACGCGCCGAGGCGATTGCGCAGCGTGAGCATCTCCGCCGCGCGGCGCTCGAGCGATCGGTCGAGGAACAGGTTGTCGGCGGCGATGGACCTGGCGAGGCCGTCGTCCCACGACAGCGCGAGCCGCGTCACAGCATCGCGCGCCCTTTCCAGCGCCGGCGAAGGCTCGGCCATCCGCGGCTCGAGCCGGCCCGTCTTCAGGAGCTCGGCCAGCGCCGCGTCGAAGGGACCGTTCCACCCGGTATACGTTCGGTTGCCGAACGCGATGATGCCGACGCCGTACTCCGGCAGCCACCGCATCTGCGATCCGAATCCCGGAAGCCCGCCACTGTGGGCGACGATGTGCCCGAACTGGCAGCTCGTCGAGACGCGCAGTCCGAAGCCGTAGCCTCCGGTGTTCAGCCGAATGCCGTTCGCGTCGCGGACGACGGACGTGGCACCCGGCCGCCAGATCTGCTGCATCTCCCGCAGTGAGCTCCGCCGGATCGGGCCCGTCTCCGCGCCGTCGCGCGGCGGCCACGCGCCGAGCAGGGCTCCGACGTAGAGGCCGAGGTCATTGAGCGACGTGAGCATCCCGCCCATCGACCCGAACGCGCCGTCGGGAAGCTGGGCTTCCTCCTTCCATCGGTCGTCCTCCCAGCGGTACCCGTGCGCGAGCCGGTTCGCGGGAACCGACCGCGGCGACAGCGTGGTCGAGCTCATCCCGAGCGGTTGCAGGATGTTCGCGCGGACGTAGTCGGCGTACGGCATTCCCGAGACCTTGGCGACGATCCGGCCGAGTATGGCGAAGCCGTAGTTGGAGTACTCGTAGGCCGTCCCGGGCGCCGTGGAAAACGGAATGCCCGCGCGCATCATCCGCGACATCTCCTCGTCGGTGCGGGCGAGCTGCTGATCGCCCCACGGATTGTCTTCCGGGAAGCCTTCGGCGTGCGAGAGGAGATGCCGGATCGTGATCCGCGGCGAGTCGGTGGTCGGATACTTCAGCCCCGCCAGCTCCGGCACGTACTTCTCGGCCGGATCGTCGAGCGAGAGGCGTCCTTCGTCCCGCAGCTTGAGGATCGACATCGCCGTGAAGCTCTTGGTCATCGAGGCGATGCGGAACACCGTGCTCGAATCCACCGGCGCGCCCGTCGCGACGTCGCGATTCCCGACGACGCCGACGTGCACGAGCTTCCCGTCGACGATCACGCCCCACGCGGCTCCGGGTATGTGCTCGCGCGCCGTGAAGGCGCGGAAGCTCTGGTCGATCGCGGGGAAGGCCGACGCGAGTCGTTCGACGCGCGAATCCTGGGCGAGGAGCGACGCCGGCGACAGCGCGGCGAGAATCAGGCGGGCGGTGAAGGTGCGCATGCCGCCATGTTACCGCGCGCGGGGGGCATTGTCACGCGGACTCCGGCGGGTGGGCCGGAATGGATCAGGCGCGCAGGCCGGCGAGCTTCTTCTCGACCGACGCCACCTGGCGCGCGGCGCCCATCCTTCTATAGATGTCCGCCGCCTGGGTGAAGTAGCGGGTCGCGGCGGCGCTGTCGCCGCTCGCGCGCGCCAGCTCTCCGCGCTCGCAGCGAAGCTGGGCGGCCAGCACGGCGTCCTCGCTGGCGTCGGTGAGGTCCATCGCGTCCTCGATGAGGCTCAGCGCCTCCTCGTCGCGTCCGCGCTTGCGGGCGATGATGCCGAGCACGCGGAGCCCCTGGGCGCGACGCAGCCGGTCTCCTCGCCATTCGGCGATCCCGAGCGCCGCCATGCAGTCCAGCTCCGCCTCGGCGATCTTGCCGAGGCCAACCATCGCTTCGCAGAGGTTGATGCGCGCCCCGCATTCGAGCGTGCGGTCGCCCCGGCGGCGGGCCATCCTGATGGCGGCGGCGTACGCCTTCTCCGCCTCCGCGAAGTGGCCTGCTTCCATGTGGGCGGTGGCGATGTTGTTGAGCGCCTTGCACTGGCCTTCGTCGTCGCCGATCTCCTTCGCGCGCTCGTAGCTCTCCTGGAAGCGGGCGATGGCGAGGTCGAGATGGCCGCGGAGGCTGGCGACGATCCCCATGTTGCGCACGATCATCGACGCGAGGCGCACGTCCCTGGCTTTCTTCGCCAGCTCCGCCGCCTCGTGGAACATGGCCTCGGCCACCACCAGCTCACCGCGGCGCTGGGCGATGGTGGCGCGGCAGTTGAGGGCGTGCGCCACTCCCCTGACGTGGCCACAGGCCGCCGCGATCACCCCGCTCTCCTGATAATGCCGGTCGGCCTCGGACGTGTCGCCACACTCGGCGTGCACGGTTCCCTTCCACCGGACCACGTCGGCCAGCTCCGGGCTGGGGCCGTGCGCGGCAAGCATCATCCGGGCGCGCTCGTACCAGCCGATGGCCTCTTCCGAGGCGCCGGCAACTGCGGCGCGGCGGGCGCGCTCGATGAAGTCGCTCGTCTCGACGACCTCCTTCGAGGTACGTCGGCGCCAGATCGCTGGATCGGGTGAGCCTGACTCGGGCCCGATCGGCTCGATGGAGTCCATCAGTGCGAGTTGATCTCGACTTCCAGTTCCACGTTCACCGACGTCTTGCCGGTGGAGACCATATATCCGGAGAAATGCTCGATGGTGAACTCGAGGAGGCGTCCGGCATCACGCAGCCGCCCCGGTCGCCGCTCGAGAGCTCCCGCGAAGCTCTCGCTGGCATCGACGCGAAGACGATCGAAGTAGGATCCCTGAAGCTGCGCGGCAAGACCAGGATCCTTCCAGGCCTCGGTGCCGCGGAGACTCTGACGGATCGTCACCGGAGCGGAAAAGACGAGACCGTGCGGCGCGAACCGGTAGGCGACCACCCGGCCGCCGACCGCGGTCACGGTAATCAGCGTGGGACGCGGGACGGCGCCGGCCGCGAAGTCCACCCGGAGCCCCGCCCGCCCGATCTGGAGATGGCCGCCCTCGGGGCGGATCACGCCGGTGGCCGAAAGCGATTCGGGAAGCCGCTCCGTGCGGCGGAGCAGCCGGACGACGTCCGCCGATCCGGCGTCCGAGGCCGCGGCGCGCGAGCCGGCCGCGGCGCGTGATGGGCTGGTGAGGTCGCGATCAGCGCATGCCGCCACCGCGAGCGCCGTCATCATCGCGAGAGCCCGCCTCGATGCGCGCGGATTCATGTCGGTCGATCCTTTGTGTGAGCCTGTGGAGGAATTCAGCCTTCCCCGCGGCGGCAAGATTCTTACCAGCAGGGACCGAAAGAGGCGATCTTTCGGCCTCACCGTCCGACCCTTTCCCGATGCGCGCTCCCCGAATCCGCCGCCTGCTCGCCGCGGCCGTCCTTTCATCGACTGCGGCCTGCGGGCCGCGCGTGGTGACTGGCGCGACGCCCGACGGCACAGGCCCGGTCGCCCCGCTCGACCCACAGGTCGTTCGCGACCAGGACGACATGACCTGGGAGGACTACCGGCCGATTCCGGGCGTGAACTGGGCCGACCCGGCGCGGACGGGAACGAAGCGCACCATGCGGGTGGCGATCGTCCCGGCCGATTACTCCGACTTCCCTTTCGTCCTCACCCTGCCGAAGGGCTCCGACCTGTTCGGGAACCCACGCGTCGAGCCCGTGGCTCGCGCCGAGGTCCCCAGGTTCTACGCCGGCTTCTACAACGAGCCACAGCCGGCCAACTACGGGCACACCATCCACGAATACTGGATGGAGCAGTCGCGGGGACGCATCGGCGTGAGCGTCACGGCCTTCGGTCCGTATCGGATGCCGAAGCGCTACTTCCAGTATGGCGGGCTTCCACCGGCGGACATTCCGTTCGACTCCACGCCCGACAACAGCGCCGCGCGGGAGCTGGACTCGCTCTGGCGCGCCGACATCGGCGACTCGCTGGCGATGCGCTTCGACCTGATCGTCCGCATGTACGCGGGCTACGACGAGACGGCGATCTGGCAGGAGTTCGGGGAGATGAAGTTCCAGACGCGTGAGGACATCACGCCCGAGTGGGGCAACCCGGACACGACGAAGCCGCGCTGGGTGCGATCGCGTTACGTGCCCTGGACGAGCTGGATGGCCGGCGTCTGGCCGTGGAGCAACGCCGGCGGCGGGCGCATCACGCAGGGCGAGAGCATCAACTCCATCCGCCACGAGATCGCGCACGCGGCGTTCGCGATCGGGGACAACTACAACAACTCGTATGCGACGCCCTACCGTCGCACGCCCGTGGGGCCGTGGGACCTGATGGACCGCGGCTCGTTCAACGGCCCGTTCGGACCGCACCGGAGGTATGCGCTGCCGCCGAACGAGGGTGGCTCGATGTCGGCGGGACTGATGCTGCGGCAGCGGTTGCAGTTCGGGTTCGTGGACAGCAGCCAGGTGCTGATGCTGAGCCGCGACGGCCTTGCGAGGAGCGGCGTCGCCGTGGTCGACGTGATGGCCCGGGCCGTCGATCCCGTGCCGGGGAGCGTGGCCGGCGTCTCGATCCGTCTCGACGGCGCGGCGCCGCACGACCGCACGCCGGTGGACACGCCGGCAACGAATCCGCTTTCCGCGGGCGTGCCGAACTACGACTTCTACACCATGGAAGTCGTGCAGCGGATCGGCTACGACTCGTTCACCCCGGACAACGGGGTGCTCATCGCGAAGAACAAGGACCGGACGAGCCCCAGCGGCGGGCCGAACGGGCCGAACATCTTCGCGTGGACGATCGACGCCCATCCCGAGGACATTCACAAGGTCGACTTCATCCGGCCGAAGGGCGACACGGTCTGGCGGACGATCGCCGACTACCGCCAGCTGAACGACGCGCTCTTTCACGCCGGCACGCGGTCGGGCAGCCTGGCCGAATGGGAGGACAGGCCGAACCGGCTGCACTTCTATGTCGTCGACCGGAAGGTGGATGCCCGCGGGATTCTCTCGTACACGCTCGCGGTGCGATCGCTCGACGGGTCAGGGCCGCAGCGCCGCGGTGTCGCGCTGTCGTCCGGCGGCGCGATGGCGGGGGACCGCCGGTCGGTGGGATTCCGGCTCACGAACACCGGGACGCGCGCGGCGATCGACAGCGTTCATCCGCTTCGCCGCGATGCGGCGTTCGATTCGGACGTCTACCGGCTGGCCGCGAGCGTCGAAGGGGACGGCTGGTCGGTGGACCTGGTGAACGCGTTCGCGGCCCTGCCCTTCGGCGCCTCAGCCGACGTCCCGGTGTACGTGCGGCATACGAGCGGCGCGGCGCGATCGGCCCGGATCACGCTGCGGGCTGTTTCGGAGAGCGATCCGCGGCAGGTCGCCGTGTCGACCTATACGCTCTCGCGCTGACGATCACTCCTCTCGCATCGCCAGCGTCGGGTCGATGCGCATGGCGCGTCGGGCCGGAGGCCAGGTGGCGGTGATCGCAACACAAGCCAGCAGTACCACCGTCCCGACGTAGGCGACCGGGTCGGCGAGCGTGGTCTCGAACAGCAACCCGCGAACAAGGCGCCCCGCGGCCCACGCCCCGGCGCAACCAATGGCAGTGCCGATCACGATGATTCGCGCCGATTCGCGAAGGAACAGACCGGCGATGGAACGGTCGGTAGCGCCGAGCGCCCTGCGCACGCCGATCTCCCGGGTACGCTGGGTGACGGCCTGCGCGACGACTCCGTAGAGCCCCAGCGCCGCCAGCAGCAGGGCGCACCCGGCGAAGCCGGCGATCACCCAGGTGGAGAGTCGACGCGATCCGAGGCTCGCGTCGACCGTGGTCTCCAGTCGTGTGAAGGCCTTCAGGCCGGTCGCACCCGCGGGTACGAGGCGCGGATCCACCGACCGCACGGCCGCGCTCAGTGCCGGAACGACCGTCGCCGCGTTGCGTGCGCGAACCACCAGCGTTCCCCACGGCCAGGTCTCCAGGGTGTACGGGACGTAAACCTCGGCGTCGGCCGGCAGGTCGCGACTCGCCTGCCGCACATCCCTCACCACCCCAACCACCGTTCCGGCGATCGGCTGTCCGAAGTCCGATCTCGCCTGCGACGCGCGGGTGACCGTGAGGCGCTGGCCGACCGCCCTCCCGCCGGGCCAGTAGCGCCGCGCCATGGATTCGTTCACCACGAAGCTTGCGCGGGCAGAGCGCATGTCGATGTCGTCCAGCCACCGCCCGGAGGCCAGCGTCATGCGCATCGTCGCGAGATAGGTCGCGGACGCCGTCCGATAGAACACCTGGCTCGACGAGTCGAGCGTCGCGCGACCGGGTATGGAGACGAAGGTCGGAATCGCCGCGCTGCCGAATGGCGCGTGATTGATGAATGCCGCCTCGACGACGCCTGGCACCGCGCGCGTCGCGCTCATGAGCCGTTCATACAATGCCGCCGCTTCCGGGGCCGTGGAATACACGCCGCCGGGCGGCTGCACGCGGAACGTGATCACTCCCACGGGATCCAGGCCAAGCTCGGCGCCGGCTGCGCGGCGAAAGCTCTGGAGCAGCAGCCCCGACCCGACCAGCAGCACGAGGGCGATCGCGAACTGCGTGGTCACGAGCACGCGCCTGAGCGCGCCATCGGAGCGCATCCCGCCGGAACCCGCGGAGCTCGCCCGCAGGAGCTCGATGGCTCGATGGCTGGTTGCGCGCCATGCGGGCCACACGCCGCATGCCAGGGCCGTGATCATCGTCGTCACGGCGGCGATGGCCAGCATCCGTGTGTCGATCACGAGATCCTCGGCTCTGGGTATCCGACCAGGCGGCAGTTTTCTCGCGAGTGAGACGAGGAACGCGGCGAGGCCAGTCCCGAGCAACCCACCAAACGCGGACAGCAGCAGGGACTCGGTGAGCAGCTGCGCGACCAGTCGCGCGCGTGAGGCGCCAAGCGCCGCGCGGACCGCCAGCTCGCGTGATCGCGTCGTGAGCCGGGCGATCAGCAGTCCGGCGATGTTCGCGCACACGAGCAGGAGCATCGCCGCCGCCGCGGCGGTCAGCGCCAGCAGCGTCGGACGGACGCCGCCGATGATCTCCTCCTGCAAGGGGAACATCGCGGGAAGCCAGCCGGCCTGTTCGGCGGGGTAAGCCGCTCCCAGGCGGATGCCGGCCGGCCGGGTCAGCGCCGCGGCACGAGTCGAGTCGACGCCGTGGCGCAAACGCCCGATCGCGCGGCTGTCGACGTGCAGGCCGCGACGAGTGAGAATGTCCTGATGCCTGTACTGCGCGATCGGCATCCACACCTCGGCGAAGGTCGGATAGACCGAACCTGGTGGGAGGACACCCACCACCGTCGTCGGAATGCTGTCGATGCTGACGGCGCGACCGACCACCGCGGGATCTCCCCCGAACCGCCGCCGCCAGAGGCGGAACGAGATGACGGCGACCGGCGAAGCTCCGGATTGAAATTCCCCGGGCGCGGGCAGGCGCCCGAGGAACGGCCGGGCGCCGATGATCGCGAAGAACTCCGGCGAGACGAACGCGGCGCCGGAGCTCTCCACCTCCTCGCCGACGCGAATGCTCACGCCATCGCCTCGAACGAACGTGACGTCTTCGAATGCCTGCCGGAAACCGGGATCGAGCCTCCAGTCCCGAGTGGTCGGATACGACGGGAGTCGCAGCGCCCCGAGCTCATCGCGCTCGAACAGGCTCGCCAGTCGCCCCGGATCCCTGAACGGCAGGCCTCGCACGAGCACGTGGTCGGCGATCGTCACCACCGCGGTCGTCAGCCCGATACCGAGGGCGACCGTGAGGATGGTGAAGGCGGCGAAGGTTACCGAACCCCGCAGCGTCCTGAGGAGATGCCTGGCATCGAGGGCTATTCCATGCAGCAGATCTGCTCCACCACCCATCATCACCGTCCGATCGCGAAAGCCGGGAAGACCTCGACTGGGCTGTGACGGCACCAGGCGAGCAAGCGTTGCCGAAAAATCGTACATTCGCCGCACAGACCCACTCGCACCGGGAGCCCGACAGCGAATGTCCGTGACACGTCGAGAAGCAGTCGCCCGACTCGCCGCACTCGCCGCCCTGCCCCTCGCGCGCTGGCAGTACGCGCCGGCGGCCACCGATCCTCTCGACGGGACGATCGCGGACTACCAGGCGGGGCGGCGACGGGGAGACTGGTCCGCCGTCGAGGTCACGACGCGCGCTCTCGATCGCTGCCGCACCGACGGGGCGCGCTGGCGGGCGATCGATGCCCTCACGCCGGCTCGGGCGCTCGAGGAGGCACGCGCCTCGGACGCGCGGCTGCGAGCCGGGACGCTCCGGGGACCGCTGGACGGCGTGCCGCTGTTCGCCAAGTCCATCTATGACGTCGAAGGACTTCCCACCACCGGATCGAGCGCGGAATGGGCGCGGCTGTTTCCGGAAGCAGTTGGCCGCGACGCGATCGAGGTGCGCCGGCTGCGCGCCGCGGGCGCCGTCCTGCTCGGCAAGACGGCGGCTGACGACTTCGCGTATCGGGGCAACGGAACGAGCAGCCACACCGGCCAGGTCCTGAATCCCCACGATCCGGGCGGGACGCGAACGCCCGGCGGCTCGAGTGCCGGCTCGGCCGTTGCCGTCGCCGGAGGAATGGCCTTCGCGGCGCTCGGGACCGACGACGGCGGATCGAACCGCATCCCCGCGCAATTCACCGGCGTCGTCGGGATGAAGCCCACCTTCGGGCTCGTGCCGCGGGACGGCGTGATCCCGACCTGGCCCTACCTCGACACCCACGGGCCGCTCGCGCGCAACGTCGCGGACGCGGCGCTCATGCTCGCGGCAATCGCGGGTCCGGACGCCTCGGACCCGCTGGCCCTCACCTCGGCGTGGAATGGCAGCGCCCTCGCGCCTCTCGACGACCGCGCCCTCCGCGGCGCCCGGCTCGGGATCGTCGAGCTCCATGCGCCACGCGCACAGATGACGGCCGAGGCACTCGACATGTGGGATGGCGCGGTGCGCGCGCTGCGCGCGGGCGGAGCCACCGTGGAAGCGTTCACTCCGGCCGTGACGCGCGTCGACTACGTGAGCGCATTCTCGAAGGCGGCCGCCGATCGCGGCGACGTTCCCGTCAACTCGAGGTCCCCGGCCGCGACGGCCAACGCGCTGCTCCGCTATTTCGCGGGGCGGACGAGCGACCCGCGGGCGGCGATCCGGCGCGGTTACGCGGCGTATCGCGCTTTCTACGACGTGCTGCCCGCCACCTACGAGGAGTGCGAGCCGCTGCTGGAGCAGCCCATGGCCGACGATCCGGCCGGACGCTCCTTCGCGCGCTCGAGGGCCACCGTCGTCGCGTCACTCGCCGCGTCGATGCGCGCCGCCGGCGTCACGGCGATGGTGTATCCGACGATGCCGTTCAACGCGCCCCGCGCCGTCGATCCGTGGCCGGACGTCCGGACTCCGCTCGGATTCGGCAACTGGCTCGGCTTGCCCGAGGTTTCCGTCCCGGCCGGCAACGGCGCCGACGGGATGCCCGCCCTCAACCTGTCCATCGTCGGGCTGCCCGGCGACGACGCTCACGTCCTCCACCTGGCGCACGCGTACGCGCGCCACACGTCATGAACGGACTGGTCGGCGACCTTCGTTATGCGCTCCGGCGCGCGCGCAACCGCCCCGGGTTCACCGCCATCGCGGTGCTCTCCCTCGGACTCGGCATCGGCGTGAACACGGCGGCGTTCAGTCTCGTCAACGCCGTGCTCCTGAGAAAGACCCCGATCCCGCACCCGGAGCGCGTGGCCGAGATCCACGCGGCGCGGGACAAGCGGATCATGGGGCCGTTGTCGTATCCCGACTACCGTGACCTGCGCGAGCAGGGCAAGGAGATGTTCAGCCAGTTCTCGCTCGCGAACTTCACCGTGGTCTCGCGCGACTACGGCGACCGGGTCGAGACCATCACGGCCGAGCTGGTGAACGGCGACTACTTCCCGCTCATCGGCATGCGGGCGCGGGCGGGCCGGCTGCTCGGCCCGGAGGACGACCGCGTACCGGGCGGACATCCGGTGGTCGTCCTCTCGCACGACTACTGGCAGCGCGCGTTCGCCGGCGACCCCGGTGTCGTGGGCACGTCGCTCCGCCTCAACGGACGCTCGTACGACGTGGTCGGCGTCGCGCCGAAGGGCATCGAGGGGCTGTTGCCGGGCCTCGCTCCGGCCATCTACGTCCCGATCCAGATGGTCAACCAGATCCAGCCGACCACCACCGACGAGATGCAGGCGCGCGGCAATCACTCGTACTTCGCCCGCGTACGACTCGCCGATGGCCGGACCTTCACCGAGGCGCGCGGCCTGATCGACCGGTTCGTGAAGGACATGCGCCGGATCCATCCCGATCAGTGGTCCGAGAGCATCACCCTCCTGGTGTTCCCGCTGAGCGAGGTTGCCGTCAGCCCGCTCATCGACGGCGTCATCGTGCCCGCCACCGCCGCGCTCATGACGGTGGTGGCCCTCGTGCTGATCGTCGCCTGCGCCAACCTCGCGAGCTTCCTTCTCGCGCAGGCGCGCGATCGCCAGCGGGAGATCGCCATCCGGCTCGCGGTGGGCGCGCCCCGCCGAGTGATCGTGCGCCAGCTGCTCGTCGAATCCATCGCGCTCGCCTTCGTCGGCGGCGCGTTCGGCGTGCTGCTGTCGAACGTGGCGCTGAACGTCCTGCTGCATGCCGACCTGCCGCTGCCGCTGCCGGTCAACCTCGACGCAGGGCTCGACCTCCGCGTGCTGACGTTCGTGATCATCGCGTCGACGGTGGCCGGCATCCTGTTCGGCCTGCTGCCGGCGCTCCAGGCTACCCGCCCGGACGTCATCGAGGCCATCCGGAACGAGAACGCGGGCGGCAAGCCGGGGCGGCGCTTCACCATGCGCAGCGGACTCGTGGTCGCGCAGACGGCAACCTCGCTCGTGCTGCTCGTGACCGCGGCGCTCTTCCTCCGCAGCTTCTCGGCGCAGTCGAGCGTCGACCCCGGTTTCGGCGCGGCGCCGACCGGTATTGTCTGGATGGCCGCGCCGCCGGAGAAGTACGACAGCGTGCGCCGGACGCAGGTGATCGACCGGATCGAGCGTCGCATGCGCGAGGTGCCCGGGGTCACGCACGTCGGCATCACGAACAACATCCTGCTCAATCCACTCAGCGACAACAGCCGCGCGATCAACGTCGACGGTTATCCGCCGCCGGCGGGTGAGCGAGGGTGGGGCATCAGGTTCGCGACCGCCGACTCCGGGTTCTTCGACGCCGCCGGCCTGACGCTCCTGAGCGGGCGGGTGTTCACTTCCGCCGATCGCCCCGGCATGCCGCGCGTGGCCGTGATCAACGATGCGCTGGCGCGGAAGTTCTGGCCGAAGGGTGACGCGCTGGGAAGGACCTTCCGGGCGGATACCGCGTCGTATCGGATCGTCGGAATCACGAAGACCACCAAGGTCCGCACGCTTGGCGAGGCGGGTGAGCCGTTCTTCTTCCTGCCTTTCGCGCAGTCGTCGAGCCCGGACTTCTACCTGCTCGCGGCCGGCAGCGGAACGGCGGACGCGGCGCCGATCGCCACGCGCATGGCGGCCGTGCTGCGCGAGATCGATCCCGGCTTCATGATCATCCAGGTGAAGACCATGCGCCAGCATCTCGCGGCGATGGTGCTGCCCGCCCAGCTCGGCGCGGTCGCGTTCGCAGTCTTCGCCGGCCTCGCGCTCGTGCTGGCGATGATCGGCATCTACGGCGTCGTCGGATACGCCGTCTCCCGGCGATCGCGTGAAGTCGCCATCCGCCTCGCCGTGGGCGCGCGGCCCGACGGGGTCGTGCGCATGCTCATGAAGGAAGGGGTCTGGCTAGTGGTCGCGGGCGCGGTGATCGGGCTCGTTCTCGGCCTCGCCGCGTCGCGGGGACTGGGCGCCCTTCTATATGGTGTGCGGTCTCTCGATCCGGTGGCCTTCCTCGCCGCGCCCGCGCTGCTCGTGGCGGTCGGGGTACTCGCCGCATTCCTGCCCGCGCGCCGAGCGAGTCGGGTCGATCCGGCCCGCTCGCTGCGCGCCGAATAGCGGGTCAGGTATCGTCGGGCGGGTCCGCATCGGCCGGTTCGTCGATGGGCCCCAGCAGCTCGCGGACGTCGTCGAGATGCTCGCGGCGGATGACCAGCCACACGCGGCCGCGCGTCTCGCCGCCTGAATCCCGCTGGACGATGGAGGGAATTTCCGCGGCGGCGAGGACTGCCTGGTCGAGGGCAGCCAATGCCTCCGACATATAGTCGCGGAAGGTGACGAGGCCGTCGCGGTCGTAGATCAGCCGGGGGCGCATGGCGCGGCTCCGCAGGTCAGAACATCGTCGGATTCCGGCGTACCAGCGCGAACGTCAGCGCCGTGGCGAAGGTGACCCACGCCAGGTACGGCAGCAGCAGGGCGCCGGCGAGTGGACGCACGCGCCAGAACGCGACGATCGTGAGAGCGATCGCCACCAGCAGCACCACGATCTCCAGCTCGGCCATCAGCCCGCGGCGCCAGGCGAAGAACAGCCAGCTCCAGAGCGCGTTCAGGGCGAGCTGGACGACGAACAGGGTCAGCGCGATCCGCGCGCCCGAAAACCCCTTGTCGCGCCACACCAGCCAGGCGGCGATCGCCATCAGGGTGTAGAGAAGCGACCACACCGGCCCGAACACCGATGCCGGCGGAGCCCACGTGGGGCGTGACAGCGCGGCGTAGAACTCCGGCGCGCTCCTCGTCGCGAGGGCGCCGATCGCGGCTGCCGCGAAGCTGACGAGGAGCGAGATGATCAACGCGGCAATCTGCTTCATGCTGGTCTCCGGGATTCTCGATTCCATCTTCTTCTGCGCCAAAGGGGCGGAGGGTGCCGCCGAAGGTCCTTTCGCCGTGGAAGGCGCTCTCGTGCGGATGGTCCGCCCCCGTTTCGCACGGAAAAGGTGAAACGGACCGAAACTCCATTCAAGAACAACTCGACCCCGGTCCGTTCAGTCATTTCCGTCTTCTTCTGCGC
>CAMLHT010000057.1 GCA_946479895.1 uncultured Gemmatimonadota bacterium
CCGCGCCGGTCAGCGGCGTGTCGCTGCCGAAGATCCAGATGCGCGCGTTGTCGGGAAGCGCGGAAAACGGAACGAGAGACATGGCCTGAAAACTAGTGAGCCCCGGCGCCGGGACCGTCACGGGCCACCGGTCATCGTTCGCCCGTCACGCCAGGACTTCGCGGCGCCCGAGCAGTTCCGTGGCGCCGTGATCGGCGAGCTCGGCGGTGCTCCCGGTCTCGGCGCTGAAGATCACCGGCGCGAGATGCGACGCGTTGACGAAGCGCGGGATGAGGACGTACGCCGCGCCCTCGATGTACATCTGCCGCGCGTGCTCGAGGATGTCGGAGTTCACGATGATGCGCGCCTGCGGCGCCATCGCCCGCAGCTGGCGCAGGATCCTGACGTTCGACGTTCCCTTGAGGACGGCGTCCGGCACCGTGCTGAGGATGACCTTCGCCTCGGGGACCTTCGCGTGGTGCAGCGTGTCGGCGTGGCTGATGTCGCCGTAGATGACGTGGACGTGGCGCTTCTCGAGCCCGTCCCGCACTTCGGGATTGAAGTCCACGACGGTGATCCGGTCCACCACCGAGGGATCGCGCCTGATCATCTCCTCGAGGAGCGAGCTCGCCTGGCGCGCGAAGCCGAGGAAGACGATGGGGCGCGCGTCGCGGTGATGCCCCTCGTTCACCAGCGCGTCGGCGTCACGGAATCCGAGGAGGCGCAGCAGCGGCGTCATCGCCTTGTAGATCGCGTGGCTGTTGACGATCGCGTAGGTCGAGAGCACCGACGTGATGACCAGCATCCAGAGCACCACGTCGAGCACGCGTGACGTCACCTGGCCGAGTCCCACGCCGAGGGTCACGATGACCAGCGAGAACTCGCTCACCTGCCCCAGGTCCAGCCCCGAGACGAAGCTCACCCGGCTGCCCTTGCCGAACGCTCCGAGGATCGGCGTGATCACGAGGATGCGCGAGAGGATCACGAAGGCCGAGCCGGCCAGCGCGATCAGCGCGACGCTCGTGGTGGGATGCTGGATCTTCGTGCCGAGCGACACGAAGAACAGCGTGATGAAGAAGTCGCGCAGCGACACGACCTTCGCGATCACGTCCAGGTTGTAGGGGAACGTCGAGAGCGAGACGCCGGCGATCAGCGCCCCCATCGCGGTGGACAACCCCAGCTGCGCCGACAGCAGCACGATCGCGAAGCACCAGGCGAGGGCGCCGAGCACCATCAGCTCGGGGATCTTGGCGATGGACTTGAACGCCACGGGCAGGACGAACCGGCTGACGAGCAGCGAGAGGCCGACGACCGCGGCGCCCTTCAGGAACGACAGGAACAGCACCGACACCGCCGGGTCGCGCAGGTTGGGCTGGAGCGCGAGGAACAGGATGGCCCAGATATCCTGGAACACGAGGATCCCCAGCATCACCCGCCCGGCGGTGGTATCCAGCTCGAACCGGTCGTAGAGCAGCTTCACCACGATCATGGTGCTCGCCAGCGCGCACGCGAACCCGAGGTACAGCGCCTCGAGCCCCTCGTGGAATCCGAGCGTCGTGAAGAACAGCACGCCCACCGCGGTGGCGATCGGCACCTGGAGCACGCCCACCGTGGCCACCGCCGTCCCGGTCTGCTTCAGCTTCTTCAGGTCGATCTCCAGCCCGATCATGAACAGGAGGAGGATCAGCCCGAGCTCCGCGATCGGCTCGATGGCCTCGGTGGAGATCGCGTGAATGCCGACGGTCTCGCCGAGCAGGACGCCGGCGGCGACGTAACCGAGGATGACTGGCTGGTGCAGCAGTTTCGCGACGAAGGCAAACGTCGTCGCCAGCACGATCGCGTACGCGATCTGGATCAGGATGTCGGCGTGCATCGACGGAGGGAAGGTCAGCGGCCGGGTGGGGCGGCACGGAGAAGATGCCGAAGATGCGGCGTGGACGACAGCCTTGCGCGCGTGCCATCGCCCCCTCGCGCGGAGGGGCGTCCCGCCGCAGTTTGAGGGGCCGAAGTTTCCCGCCTCAACCCGCCCGATCAATGTCAATCGATTCGACGTACGATCGCCGATCCTTCATGGCGTACTTCACGAGCCTCGGACTGAGCTCCACGCTCCTTCCCGGCGTCCTCTGGGCCCAGGCCAACCAGCAGCAGGGCACCCCGATCACCAAGGAGATGATCGCGGCGGCCGAGCAGCTCGCCGGCATCGAGTTCACGGACGAGGAGCGCACGGCGATGGCCAACGGGCTCGCGAACACGCGCTCGACGATCCAGCGCCTGCACGCCACGCCGCTCGAGTACGACACCTTTCCCTCGTTCGTCTTCGATCCGGTCCCGCCGGGCGAGAAGATGCCGGTGATCGCGAAGGCCCCGACCGTCCGGGCGCGCGTGCCGGTGATGGCTCGCCCGACGAGCCTCGACGAGCTCGCATATGCCGGCGTCGCCGCGCTGTCCGAGATGGTTCGCACCAGGAAGGTGAAGCCCTCCGAGCTCACCGAGATGTACCTGGGCCGGCTCAGGAAGTACGACCCGCAGCTGCACTGCGTCATCTCGCTGACCGAGAGCCGCGCGCGCGCGCAGGCGAGGCAGCTCGACTCCGAGATCTCGCTCGGCAAGTACCGCGGACCCCTGCACGGCATTCCGTGGGGCGCCAAGGATCTCCTCGCGGTGAAGGGCTACCCGACAACCTGGGGCGCGGGCCTCTATAAGGAACAGAGCTTCGACTACGACGCCGAGGTGGTGAAGCGCCTCGACGACGCCGGAGCCATCCTGATCGCGAAGCTCACGCTCGGGGCGCTCGCGCAGGGCGACATCTGGTACGGCGAGCGCACCCGCAATCCGTGGGATCCGGCCAACGGGTCGAGTGGCTCCTCCGCCGGTCCGGCATCGGCGACGGCGGCCGGCTGCGTCGCCTTCGGCATCGGCACCGAGACGAACGGCTCGATCACGTCGCCGTCGACGGTCTGCGGCCTGTCCGGTCATCGCCCGACGTTCGGCCGCGTGCCCCGCACGGGCGCGATGGCGCTCGGCTACACGATGGACAAGATCGGCCCCATGACCCGCAGCGCCGAGGATTGCGCGCTGGTGTTCGCGGCGATCCAGGGTCCGGACAACGTCGATCGCTCGGTGAAGGCCGTTCCCTTCAACTGGAACGCGACGATGCCGCTCTCGAAGCTGCGCATCGCCTACATCGAGCCGCCGATGCAGCGGCGGTCGCAGACCGACAGCACCATGGTCCGCCCCGCCGTCAACTCGAACGTGCAGTCGGCGATCGACGCGCTGCGCGCCCAGGGCGCCACGGTGACGGTGATCCCGCCGCTTCCGACCGCGAATCAGTACGCGCAGCTGATCCTGTACGCCGAATGCGGCGCGGCCTTCCAGCGCGATACGCTCAACGGCAAGGCCCGCGAGCTCGACACGCCGCGCGACTTCCTCAACAACGGTGGCCGCCCCTACAGCACCTGGGGCGGGACGTTCCGCCAGGGTCAGTTCATCCCGGCGGCCGATTACATCAACGCGATGCGGGCGCGCACGAAGCTGATGCAGGAATACTGGGACGTGTTCGAGAAGGTGGACATCGTGATCGCCGGCGGTGGCCAGGGCACTTCCGAGAACACTTCGGTCACGAACCTCACCGGCACGCCGTGCATCACGGTGCCGACGGAGTTGTTCGTCCCGCCGCAGGGTGGTCGCGGCGGTGGTGGTGGTCGCGGAGGCGCGGTGCCGGACTCCAATGCTCCTCCGCCGGCTCCGCTGCCGGCGCGTCCAGGAGGCGTCCGCTTCCTCGGGCCGCTGTACCGCGACGACCTCGTCCTCCGCGCGGCCCATGCCTTCCAGCAGGCGACCAGCTTCCACAAGGCGAAGCCGCCCCTCTTCCCTTAATCGCTGCAAGAGCAGTTACACGCGGATCAAGCGGGGCCAACGGATCAGGCGGATCCCGATCCGCCTGATCCGTTTGACCCGTTTGACCGCGTGTAACTGCTCTTCCTATACGCCCGCGCGCTGCAGGCACTCCCGCAGATCCGGATGCAGAAACTCGAATCCGGAATCCGTGAGCGCCGCCGGAATCGCCCGCTGGCTCGCAAGGAGCGTCTCCGACGCCATCTCCCCGAACATCATCCGGAGCGCGATCGCGGGCACTGGCACCAGCGCCGGTTTATGCAGCACCTGCGACGCCACGCGCGTGAATTCGGCATTGGTGACCGGGTTCGGCGACACCACGTTCACCGGCCCGCGGATGGTCGCGTGATCGATGAGCCAGATGATCGCGCGCACCATGTCGTCGAGGTCGATCCAGCTCAGCCACTGCCGGCCGCTTCCCACCTTGCCGCCGACGCCGAGCCTGAAAGGCCGCAGCATTTCCGGGAGCGCGCCCCCGCGTGACGAAAGCACGATGCCGTTGCGGATCATCACGACGCGCGCGCCGGACCCCGTCGCGGTGCGGGCCGCCGCTTCCCAGTCGCGACAGACCTCCGCCAGGTAGCCGCGGCCGCTCCCGCTCTTCTCGTCGAGCACCTCGTCGCCGCGGCTTCCGTAGTAGCCCACCGCCGACGCGTTGATCAGCGTGATCGGCCGCCCCGTCCGGAGTATCGCTCCCGCGATCGTCTCGGCTCCCCTGACCCTGCTCTCGCGAATGGCGCGCCGCCGCGCCGTGGTCCAGCGCTTCCCGATCGTCTCGCCCGCGAGGTTCACGATGACATCCACGTCGGCGAGCCGACGCTCGTCGAGAAGACGGGCCGCGGGATTCCAGGTGATCTCGTCGGCGCTGGCCGCGGGATGGCGCACGATTCGCCGCACCTTGCGGCCGGTCTGCTCGAGCGCCGGAATCAGCGCTGATCCGATGAGGCCGGAGCTTCCGGTGATCGCGATTGTGGCCATGCCCGATATATGCGCGGTCAGCCCGGGCTTGTCATCTTTTGTCCGTTGCCCCGACAGGAGACTCGATGCTGAAGAAGATCATGCTCGCCCCGCTCGTCGCGATCCTCGCCACCGGCTGCGCCAGCGCCTGGCCGAAGACGATGGAGGTGAGCACTCCGCCCGCCGACGCATTTCCCGCCTCCACCGGCCGAGTGCACCGACTGGACCTCACCCCCGAGACCGTCGCCTGGGGCTGGTACGACGCGGCCGGCAAGCCCGTGCTGACCATCGCGTCCGGCGACGAGCTCGACGTGCGCACGGCGTCCACCTGCCGTCCGGCGACGCTCATCGCCGCCGGCCTGGACTCGAGCGAGGTCGAGCCGGAAGTGCAGAGGATCTACGCCGCGCGCTCGTCCCTCAACCCGGGACCCGGCGGCCACATCCTCACCGGCCCCGTCTACGTCGAGGGAGCCGACTCCGGCGACGTGCTCGAGGTGCGCATCCGCAAGGTGGACTTCGTGATCCCCTACGCGTGCAACTCGTTCGGACGCACGAGCGGGTTTCTCCCCGAGGACTTCCCGTACAGCCGGACGAAGATCGTCCGGCTCGATACCGTACGCCGGGTCGGGAAGTTCTCCGACGCCGTCGAGATCCCGCTGCGCCCATTCTTCGGCAGCATGGGCGTCGCGCCGCCACCCTCCATGGGCCGGGTGAACAGCGCGCCGCCCGGCATTCACGCGGGCAACCTCGACAACAAGGAGCTGATCGCCGGGACGACCCTCTTCATCCCGATTCACGTGAAGGGCGCGCTGTTCGAGGTGGGTGACGGCCACGCCGCCCAGGGCAACGGCGAAGTGGACATCACCGCGCTCGAGACCTCGCTCCGCGGCAGGCTCCAGCTCATCGTCCGGAAGGACATGAAGCTCACGTGGCCCCGCGGCGAGACGCCGACGCACTGGATCGCGATGGGGATCGACAAGGACCTCACCCAGGCCACGAAGATCGCGGTGCGCGAGGCCATCTCGCTGCTCATGTCCGTGCGCGGGCTGAGCAGGGACGACGCCTACATGCTCGTGAGCACCGCGTGTGACCTGAGCATCACTCAGCTGGTCGATGGCACCGTCGGCGTGCACGTGATGGTCCCCAAATCGCTCTTCGTGAGGTAAGGGTGGGAACCCGTCCGCGTGTTCAGAGGTTAGTGGGCCAGTGACCAGGAACCGGAAATGATTTCACTGCTGTTGCAGATCGCCGTCGCCGCGCAGTCCGCCGAGGCCGTTCAGCCGCCCGTCGTGCCCAGTCCCGCCGCGGTCGTTGCCGCGCAGCAGGACACCACGCGGCGCCGCCGCGCGCGCGCCGTCGAGGTGAGCGAGTGGTATCATCGCCGCCTCGTCGTCCACAAGGCGCTCAGCTACGCGATGGTCCCGGTGTTCGCCGCGCAGTACGTGGCCGGCCAGAAGCTGTACGACGCCGACAACGGCGGGCCGGCCGCGCCCGGGTGGGCCAAGCCGGTGCACGAGGCCGGCGCGGCGACGATCGCCGGCATCTTCGGCGTGAACACCCTCACCGGCCTCTGGAACCTGTGGGACTCCCGCCACACCGAGGACCATCGCTGGCTGCGGCTCTCGCACTCCGTGATCATGCTCGGCGCCGATGCGGCCTTCGCCTACACGGGCATCAAGCTCGCCGACGACGCCGAGGAGAGTCAGGCGAAGCGGCGGCAGCATCGCGACGCGGCCCTGTGGTCGATGGGAGTCAGTGTCGGCAGCGGCGTCGTCATGAAGATCTTCAACAACCGATGATGCTCGCGGCCCCGCCAGGCTCGCTGGTGACGCTGCTCGAGCCCTGGGCCGGGTTCTACAGCGATTCGAAGCTCGCCGAGACCATCGTCACCTTCGGGCACGTCGGAGCCCTCGTCGTGGGCGGCGGCGTGGCCATCGCCGCGGACCGCGTGACACTGCGGACGCAGAGCGACGTGGACCGCCGCCGGCACCTGCTCGAGGTCGCCGGCCTGCACCGCGTCGTCGTCACGTCGCTCGCGATCGTGATCGTCAGCGGGATCCTCATGTTCGCCGCGGATGTCGAGACCTTCTGGGGATCGTGGATCTTCTGGCTGAAGATGGCGCTCATCGCGCTGCTGCTCGTCAACGGCGCGCGCATGAGATCGATCGAGCGTCGGGCAGCCACCGAGCCCGTCGTTACGGCGGCACACTGGAGCGCGCTGCGGGGTACAGCATGGACGAGCATCGCGCTCTGGATGGTCATCACCTTCGCCGGGGTCGCGCTGCTCAGCTACGCGTGATCCGCCTCACAATCCCCTACGATGTCGGACGACAACACACATGAATGCGGCGAGTGTCCTCTCATGGACCGCCGCTCGTTCCTTCGATCCGCGGCGCTGCTCTCGGCGAGCGCGACCGTCGCGTTCACCGGCGTCGCCAACGCGCTGCCGGTAGTCGCCGGCACGCGCCTGGGCCGCGACGAGAAGGTGTATCCCATCCCGGCGACCGACGGCGTCCAGATCGACAAGGACATGGATGTCATCCTGTCCCGGACGAAGGGGCGGATGTACGCGTTCAACCTCGCCTGCCCTCACCAGAACACCGCGATCAAGTGGGATGGGGGGAAGGGCCGCTTCCAGTGTCCCAAGCACAAGAGCGTCTACACGCCCGACGGCATCTTCGTCGAGGGGCGCGCGACGCGGGGCCTCGACCGCTTCGTCGTCCGCAAGGACGGGAATTCGATCGTGGTGAGCCTGGACTCACTGCTCCAGGAAGACGAGGACGCCGAGAAGTGGAAGCTGGCGTTCGTAACGATCTGAGGGACATGGACGCACAATCCGACAACACCTGCGCCGCGTGCATCTCGCGGCGGAACTTCGTCGCGAAGTCCGCGGGCCTCGCCGCCGTCGCCGCGTTCTTCGCCGCCTGCGGTGAGGGCGGCGGCATCACCGATCCTGTGGGCGCGACGCAGGTCAAGGTCTCGAACTATCCCGGGCTCGCCACGCTGAACAAGCTCGTGCTCATCGACGGGCAGCGCGCGGCGAAGCGGACGGGCCCGGCCGCCTTCGCGGCCTACAGCCGCGCGTGCACGCACGAGGGCACGGCAGTCAACGTGACCGGCCAGGGCGCGGCGTTCGAGTGCCCGAACCACGGCGCGCGCTTCAACAACAACGGCGAGGTCACGCTTGGACCCGCGCAGCGGAACCTGACGGTCCTCACCACGGCGTACGATGCGGCGACCGACATGCTGACGATAGGCTGAGGGCGAGGGCGGAGGACGGAGGACGGAGTCTCCCCTCCGCCCTCCGCCCTCCATCCTCCGCCCTCAGAAAAGCTCTCCCTGCGGCAGCTCGGGCTCCAGCCGCCGCCGAACCTCCCGCGCGATCGCATCGATGGCCGTCGGCTCGGCGACCAGGTCGTACTCGCGGACGTCGAGCCGCATCACGGGGCAGTGACGGAAGCCCTCGATCCAGTGGTCGTATCGCTCGTGGAGCGCTACCCAGTAGTCGGCCGGGGTGTCGCGCTCCTTCGGGCGGCCGCGGCTGGCGATGCGTGACAGCATGACCTCGACCGGGGCGTCGAGGTAGATCAGGAGGCGCGGCGGCTTCGCGGCCGGCGCATGGAGGAGCTCGGTATAGAGGCGGAGGTAGAGCGCCCACTCGTCGTCGGAGAGGATGCCCTGGTCATGCAGGCCGCGCGCGAAGATCTCCGCGTCCTCGTACCACGTGCGGTCGAGAATCCAGGCGCCGCCCTGGCCGCGCATCTTCCGCATGCTCTGGAACCGGGTGGCCAGGAAGTGGAGCTGAAGGCTCAGCGCGTATCGCCGCATGGCCTCGGGGCCGCCGTAGAAGCGCTCGAGCCACGGATTGTCGTCGTCCACGCTCTCCAGGGCCAGCTGCAGGCCGAACCGGGCGGCGAGGGCGCGGGTGAGGGTCGTTTTTCCGGCGCCGACCATTCCGGCGATTGCGATGACGAGCACTGGCGGGGCGAGCTGTCCGTGAAATAGGTTTGGCCGGAGACGTCTCAAACGATCAAGGAATCATCCATGACCGAAGCGCAGCAGGCTTCGCAACAGGATAGGCTGTCTGACCCCGAAGCACAGGCTGCTGCGTCGAGCGCCCTCGAGGGCGGCAAGTACGTCTACTGCATCATCCGCAGCGACCGGGCTCGGGAGTTCGGCTCGATCGGCATCGGCGGCGGGCAGCGCGTGTACACCGTGGGCTTCAACAACCTGGCCGCGGTGGTCAGCGACACGCCGATCGTCATCTACGACCCGACGCGCGAGAACGTGCTCGCGCACGAGTTCGTGAACGAGACCGTGATGCGCGAGCATACCGTGATCCCGATGTCCTTCGGCACGGTGTTCCGGTCCGAGGACGACGTCTCCGAGCTGCTCCGCTCGACGCACCAGGCGTTCAGCGACGTGCTCGACAAGATGCGCGACAAGATCGAGTTCGGGCTCAAGATCCTCTGGGAGCGCGAGAAGGTCATCGCGAATATCGAGCGCGACAACGACGAGATCCGCCGCCTCAAGGACGAGATCAGCCGCAACACGGCGAGCTCCACCTACTTCGCCCGCATGCAGCTCGGCCGCCTCATCGAGGGCGCGCTGGAAGAGATGAGCTCGCGTTACATCGGCGACATCCACGACTCCCTGAAGCCCGTGGCCGTCGCATCGCGGTCCAACAAGCCGATCGGCGACCGCATGATCCTCAACGCCGCGTTCCTCGTGGACCGGTCACAGGAGGCGGCGTTCGACGAGCGGGTGAAGGAAGTCAGCCGCAAGTACGACGACCTGCTTCGCTTCAAGTATTCGGGTCCCTGGCCGCCGTACAACTTCGTGAACATCAAGCTCAAGCTGGAGAAGGCAGACTGACCGCAGACGGTAGACCGTAGAACGTAGACCGTAGACTACGCTCTACGTTCTACGGTCTACGGTCTACGGTCTACGGTCTACGGTCTACGGTCTACCGTCTACCAGCTACCAGCTACCACCACATGGGCCTCCTCAAGCACGTCCTCTTCTGGCCCGTCACCGGGCCCATCGCCGGCATCGAGTGGTCGATGAACCAGGTGATGAAGGTCGTCGAGGAAGAGCTCACCGACGACACCATCGTCAAGCAGGACTTCATGGCCCTCCAGATGAAGCTCGAGCTTGGCGAGATCGACGACGAGGAGTACGCCCGGGAGGAAGCGGTGATCATGGCCCGCCTGCGTGAGGTCCGCGCCTGGCGCGAGCGGCTCGGCAAGTCCGTCGCCGGGGGACCCGTACGCGTCGCCCGGGAGCCAGGCGAGGGGTGAACGACGGCCCGGCGCTGATCGCGCGGCTCGCGCCGGTCACGCTGGTCGTCGGCAAGGGCGGCGTAGGCAAGACGACCGTGGCGGCAGCCCTCGCGTCGCATTTCGCATCCGCGGGTCAGCGCACCTTGGTCGTCACCACCGATCCGGCGGGCACGCTCCTCTCGGCCCTGGGCCAGCCCCTCGTCCGCACCACCCGGCCGGTGCGCCTTCGCCCCGCGCTGGACGCCTGGGCGTTCGACACCGCGGCCCTGCGCGACGAGTTCCTCGCCACCTGGCGCGACCCCGTTTCGACGATCCTCGACCGCGGCACCTACCTCGACGCCGACGACATCGCCGGGCTCGTGGACGCCGCGCTCCCCGGCGCCGACGAGATCTTCGCCGTCCTCACGCTCGGTGACGTCCTCGCGAAATCCGGCCCGGATGCGTACGAGCGCGTCATCGTCGACACCGCGCCCACGGGTCACACGCTCCGCCTCCTGACGCTTCCCCGCTCCTTCGACGCGCTCGTCCGGCTGCTCGACGCCATGCAGGAGAAGCACCGCTTCATGGTGCGCGCGCTGACGCACCGCTATCGCAGCGACGCCGCCGACGCGTTGATCGCGGACCTGCGGGAGCGTGTCGACGCGCTCCAGAAGATCCTCACCGACCGGAGGCGCTGCGCCGCCGTGCTGGTCACCCGTCCCGAGCCGGTCGTGCTCGCCGAGACGGAACGCTACGCGGCGGCGCTGCAGCTCGCGGGAATCGCCGTCGTGGCGACCATCATGAACGTCGCCGACAGCGCGATCCCCGAGACGGCCGCCGCGCCCGGCGATGTGTTCCGGGTGCCGACCCTCGACGACCCGTCCACGCTGCTCTCGGCCATGGGTACGCCGGCCTCGCCACGCGCCAGCGGAGCGCCTGCGACGACCAGCGGGGCTGCGTCGAGCGACTCATCCGCCGAGACGATCGTGGCGTCGGCCAGGAGCCTGACCGTCGTCGGCGGAAAGGGAGGCGTCGGCAAGACGACCACCGCCTGTGCCGTCGCGCTGCGGTCGGCCGAGACTGGGCACAGGACTCTGCTCGTGTCCACCGATCCGGCGCCGTCGGTCGGCGACGCGCTCGGGATCTCCATCGGTGACGCGGAAGCCGAGGTCGCGCCCAACCTCGCGGCCCGGCAGATGGACGCCACCTCCGCCTTCAACAGCTTCCGCGACCAGTATCGCGACCGCATCGACGGGCTCTTCGAGGGCCTGGCTGGCCGCGGCGTCGACATCGCCCATGACCGCGAGATCATCCGGGACCTCATGGCGCTCGCCCCGCCCGGTGTCGACGAGCTCTACGCGCTCACCGTCCTCGGCGAGGAGCTCGAGAAGGGACGGTTCGACAGGATCGTCATCGACCCCGCTCCCACCGGTCACCTGCTGCGGCTGCTCGACATGCCGGCAATGGCGGTGGAGTGGTCGCACCAGCTCATGCGCATGATGCTCAAGTACCGCGAGGTCGTCGGCCTCGGCGAGGCGGCCCAGGATCTCCTCGTCTTCGCGAAGCGCACCCGGGCGCTCGATGAGCGCTTTCACGATCGCCAGCGCTCGGCGACCATCCTCGTCGCGCTCGATGAGCCGCTCGTCCGCGAGGAGACCTCGCGGCTGACGCGGGAGCTCGCGTCCCGCGGCCTGAGCGTCGGCGGAATCCTCTGGAATCGCGCTTCGGCATCGACGCCGCCACTTCCAACGGACCAGCCGATTCCCCAGTTTTTCGCACCCCCGGCGTCGCCGCCGCCCGTCGGCATCGCCGCCATTCGCCGATGGGCCTCCACGTGGGGATCCCTGAGCGCCGGACACCGCTGATCATGGCTCGCCTCTTCTATGTCTACGGCATCGTCCCCGCCGGCGCGGCGACGTCCGGCGCGCCCCTCGGCATCGACGACACCACGGTGTCGGCGGTGGCGGAGGGGACGGTCGCGGCCCTGGCGTCGGAGCTGACCGGCGATGAGTACGAGCCGGACACCATCGCGGCGATGAGCCGGGACATGGAATGGGTCGCGGCACGCGCCACGGCCCATGACCTCGTGCTCACCTGGGCGAGCGATCGCGGGCCGGTCATTCCGCTGCCGATGTTCTCCTCGACCTTCGGATCGGTGGACGCGGTTCGGACGATGCTTCGGGATCGCGCCGGCGACCTCCGCGCGGTGCTCGATCGCGTCGCGCGCGGCCGCGAGTACGCGCTGCGGGTCTATCGGGTGGACGCCGAGCTCAGGGCCGCGCTGCCGGCGCTCAGTGAGGAGGTGGCCGCGCTGAAGAGCGCCGCCGATGCCGCATCGCCGGGCCAGCGCTATCTCCTGGAGCGAAAGCTGGACGAGCGGATGAAGGAGGAGCTGCGCGTGACGAGCCAGCGCATCGCCGGTGAGATTCGCGAGTCGCTCGCGGCGGAGGCCGTCGAGTCGGCGACGTCGCCGATACCGCGTGGCGCCACCGACGCCCCGGGGACGATGATCCTCAACGCGGCCTTTCTCGTCGCGCCCGACCGGCTGCGCGCGTTTCAGGAGCGTCTCACGTCCATCGTCGAGCTGCGCCAGCCCGCCGGATTCCGCTTCGACTTCACCGGGCCGTGGCCGCCCTATCACTTCTCCGAAGTGAGCGCCCGGTGAGCGACGACCTCGAGGAGGGCAATCTCGTCCTGAGCGACCTGATCAACCGCGTGCTCGACACCGGCGTCGTGATCAGTGGCCATGTGACGATCTCCATCGCCGACGTGGACCTGCTCGAGCTCGACCTCAAGCTGCTCCTCACGTCCATCGAGACGGCGTCGCGCCGCCAGATGCGCTTCGACAACCCGCCGCAGGCCGATGCCGACCCATCTCTACTGCCTGCTCCCCCGCGGAAGTAGCGCGGCCCCGGCCGCGCCCGTGCGCGTCCTGAACGCGGGGCCAGCCGAGGCCTGGGTCGCCGATACCGGGGAGCCGCTGCTCTCGCGCGATGCGCGTGTCGCTGCCCGCGCGACCATCGAACACGATCGCGTGGTGTCGGGCTCACTGGCGCAGGGCGTCACGCCGGTTCCCGCGGCGCTCGCAGATCCGTACCCCGACGATCGAGCCGCCGTTGCCGACGTCGCGAGCCACGCCGAAGCGATCGCGGCTGCGTTCCCGGCGATCGCCGGCATGGTCGAGATGACGACCATCATCGCCCTCCACGACGACCCCCCGCCGGGCGACGTCCCCGGACGCGGCCGGGCCTATATCGAGCAGCTCCGCAGCGCCCCGGCCCGGGCCGCCGCGATTGGCGACCGGATCGCGAAGGAGATGTCGCGGCGATTCCCGGACAGCGCCCGTCGTGCGGATGGGTCGCGGATCGCCATCTCCCACCTGATCCCCGTGACGGCCGCCGGATATTACCGGGAGACCGCTCGCTCGTCGGAAGGGGATGGATATCGAATCGTCGTCGACGGTCCGCGGGCGCCGTACAGCTTCGCCATGTTCGCTCCGCGCCGGGGATTGATCACGCCCCTGTGGCTGGGGACGACGACGCTGAGAGCTGAGCGGCACGATTCTGGCGAGCCGGACCATGACGAACCCGCCTGAACCCGGCCCGAAGGGCCCCGCGCTCGACGAGTCCGTTGGCGACCTTATTGCGCTCGCCAACGCGCTTCCCGAACGGATCAATGCCGATCCGGAGAAGGTGGAGCAGGGCCTTGCGCGGCTTGTCCTTACGGTGATAGAACTGCTTCGCCGCGTACTCGAGCATCAGGCCGTCCGGAGGATGGACGGCGGAGGGCTCACGGACGAGCAGGTCGAGCGCCTTGGCCTCGCCCTGCTGCGGTTGAATGAAAGAATGGGAGACCTGAAGCAGACGTTTGGACTGACCGATGAAGATCTCAGGATCGACCTCGGCCCGCTGGGCGAACTGCGGTAGTCAGCGCCGAACCCGGAGAGACCTTGCCAGAGCTCGTCACCCCGAACCGCAGTCATGGACTTGTCGACATCCTGGACCGGGTGCTCGACAAGGGGCTCGTGATCGCCGGTGACATCAAGATCAATCTCGCCAACGTCGAGCTGCTGACGATCCAGGTGCGACTGCTCATCTGCTCGATCGACAAGGCCGAGCAGATCGGCCTGAACTGGTGGCGCAACGATCCCCGGCTCAGCGTCGGGGCGCCGGGGCAGATCGCCGCCGGCGGCGACCTCGATGCCCGGCTCGAGCGCATCGAGCGGCAGCTCTCCACCCTCGCCGAAAGCTCCGGCAAGCCGGCGAAGCGCTGACCGGCCGCGATTCACGTTTCACGATCCATCACTCACCATTTCACACTGACTAACCATGGCCGTCGAAAGGACCCCGAGCGGCAGTTCACTGATCGACGTCCTCGATCGAGTACTCGACAAGGGTATCGTCATCGACGCGTGGGTGCGCGTTTCACTCGTCGGCATCGATCTGGTGACCGTCGAGGCGCGCATCGTGGTCGCGTCGATCGACACCTACCTGAAGTACTCCGAGGCGGTGGGCATCACGGCGCCGATGTCGCGTCCACGCGAGGTCGGGGCCGGCACGGACGAGATGGAGCGGATGCAGCGCGAGAACGCCGAGCTGCGCCGCCAGCTCGATCAGCGCAAGTAAGGAGGCCCCGTGACGCTGGCCGGAGACCGGCAATCCGCCAGTCTCCTTTCCGCCCTCGCCGAAGCACCTGATTCGGCGGCGGCATCCTCCTTTCTCGTCGCCCAGCTCGCGGAGCTGAGCGGGGCGCGGCGTGTATCGATGCTGCGCCTCGACGCGGCGCAGGAGACGCTGGTCTGCGTCACCGGCGTGGACGGCGGGAAGCCGGCGACGGCGTCCGCCATCCCGCTCTCCGACTTCGGCAATCCACTCGTCATCTCGGCACTGTCGCTGAGCCCCGTGCTCGGCGACCGCCCGCTCCGGTCGCCGTTCGATGAATACGCGACGTGGACGTCACTGCCGATGACGCAGCCTCGCACGAGGTTCGCGCCACCGGTGATGCCGCGGCAACAGGCGACGGAGCTGCTGGCGCCGCACGGCCTGGCGCCCATCGCCCGTCCGGAGCGCGTGGGCACGGCCCCGGGTGGCCTCGTCATCCTCGACCGCGTCCTCGAGCCCGGGCTCTTCGAGGAGATCGCCGACCTCGTGCTGCTCGCGAGCCCGATGATCGTGCGCCTCGCTTCCCTCGAGGAGGCATGGGCGAACGTCGATCGCCTCGGCCAGCAGAGCGAGCGGTTCAGGGTCATGGTGAATTCGTTGCCCGACCCGGTGGTCATCACGACCGCCGCCAACGACATCATCGTCCAGAATCATCGCGCCGAGCGGCTGCTCCAGGTGCGGGAGGAGGATTCGCCGGGGCGGCGCCGCGCCATCGAGCTGAACAACCTGCTCTTCACTTCCTTCCTCGCGAAGGCGGTCATGACCGGCTCGCAGCAGGCCGGTCCGCGCGAGCTGAACCTCGTCGATCCGGACGAGGGCAACGACCTCCTCTTCGAGGTCATCGCCCACCCGCTCGGCGAGCGCGTCGGCCCGGAAGACGCGGTCCTGTCCGTGCTGCGCGACGTCACCGACCTGCGCCGCGCGGCGAACGAGCTCGAACGCCAGATCCAGCGCGTGCGCCAGGCCGAGCAGAAGTCGTCGTCCGAACGCGACCGCCTTAACCTGATCCTGGAGAACGTCGCCGATCCGATTCTCGTCACCGACGAGCGCTCGAACATCATCCTGATGAACGACCAGGCCGAGCAGCTCTTCGAGGACAAGGGCTCGGTGCCGCGGAACCGGCGCGAGCTCCAGGCGATTCGCGGGAACGACACGAAGTTCACGTCGTTCATCTCCGAGTTCGCGCTCCTCGAGACCGACGCGCGGCGCGAGCGCATGGTCCTCTCGAACCCGCGCACGGGGTCCGACCTGCCGGTCGAGGTGGTGTCGGGCAAGGTCCGCAACGAGCGCCGCGAGGCCATCGCGATCGTCTCCGTGCTGCACGACCTCACCAAGCAGGTCGAGAACGAGCGGCTCTACGAGGCGCTCAAGCAGCTCAACGCGGACCTCGAGGGCCGCATCCGCGAAGCGACCGCCGACCTGGCCGAGCAGAACGCGCGGCTCCAGTGGCAGTCCCAGGAAGTGGAGCGCGCGAACAAGCTCAAGTCCGAGTTCCTCGCGAGCATGTCGCA
>CAMLHT010000058.1 GCA_946479895.1 uncultured Gemmatimonadota bacterium
TTGATGCGCTTGTAGTGATTGTAGACCGCGACCGACAGCGTCTTCTTCGCCCGCTCCTGGCCGATGACGTACTGGTCCAGGGTGTCCTTGATCTCCTGCGGGGTCGGGACCTGGGTGATCGCTTCGGCTACCTCGCGCTCCTCGTCCTCCGCCAGGATCTCATTGCAGAGCGCGATGCACTCGTTGCAGATGTAGACCGATGGCCCGGAGATGAACTTCCGTACGGAGTCTTTCGACTTGCCGCAGAACGAGCATCGGAGGTGTTTATCGTGGGACATCGGCAGGCGGGGCTGGGGTATTCGCTACAGTGGAGTATGACGGATGGGCCGCGTAAGGGCAACGGTGGGGCCCTCTTAGGTCTCGTTTCAGGCAGTCGCGGCGCACCGTCCCGGGCCAGGCCCTGACGCCTGAAGCCCTGACCGCCTGGTGCCTGCTACCGAGGTGTCGCGCGAGCTCGGCATCAGGCGTCAGGCTGTCAGGGCTTCAGGCGTCAGGCCTTGGCCTGCCAGCGGCTATTTGGTCACCGCTTCCAGCTTCGTCGGCTCGATGATCGCCCCGCGCTGCGTGATGATCTGGTCGATGATGCCGTACTCCTTCGCCTCCTCGGCCGACATGTAACGGTCGCGGTCGAAATCCCGCTCGATCGTCTCGACCGCCTTGCCGGTGTGCTTCGACATGAGCTCGTAGATCTTCGCGCGCATGTACAGGATCTCCTTGGCCACGATGTCGATGTCCGAGGAGGTTCCCTGCGCGCCGCCCGAGGGCTGGTGCATCATGATGCGCGAATGCGGCAGCGCCATGCGCTTGCCCTTCGTGCCGCCGGAGAGCAGGAAGCAGCCCATGCTCGCCGCCATGCCCATGCAGATCGTGTTGACCGGCGAGGTCAGGAACTGGATGGTGTCGTAGATCGCCAGTCCGGCGGACACGCTGCCACCCGGCGAGTTGATGTACAGGAAGATGTCGCGGCCGGCGTTGTCGGCCTCGAGGAAGAGCAGCTGGGCGATGATGATGTTCGCGACGTCGTCGTTCACCGGCGTGCCGAGAAAGACGATCCGGTCCATCAGCATCCGCGAGAAGATGTCGTACGTCCGCTCGCCGCGGCTCGACCGCTCGATGACGTACGGCGGATAGATCGTGGCCATGGGGTCCATTTGCCTGTCGTTGGAGTTCGCCATCCGGGAAAGGTGCGAAAAGGTGCTCAATCGGTGGAGCAGTGGGAGTGGGAGTGGGAGATCGTGAAAGCTCGCGGCATTCCCACTCGCACTTTCACTCCCACTCCCATCTCCTATCCCACTTCGTTCCGGGAAATCAGCCATTCGAAGACCTTGTCCTCGGTGATTCCCTGCTCGATTTCCTTCAGGCGCCCCGCCTTCTGGAGGGACATGTAGACCTGCGAGACGTCGGCGTTCCGCTTCGCGGCCATCTCCGCGACCCGCGCGTCGATGTCGGCTTCGGTCGCCTTGAGGTTCTCCTTCTCGGAGACCGCGTCCACGATCAGGTCGCGGCGCACCTGCCGCTCCGCCACCGGGCGGAATTCCGCCGCGAAGCGCTCGGCTTCCTCCTCGGGCACCTGGTAGGCCTTCACGTAGGCCTCGAGCAGCGACGACACCCAGGCATGCGGGACGTCGAAGGGATTCGCCGAGACGATCTGGTCGATGATCTGCTGGCGGACGCTCGCGTCCGCGTCGCGCTTCGCGTGCTCCTCCAGGTCCTTGCGGACCGTCGCCGTCAGCGCATCCAGCGAATCGAAATCGCCGACCTCACGCGCGAAGGCGTCGTCGAGCGGCGCCACCGACTTCCGCTTCACGTCGTCGAGCTTCACGCGCACGGGCTTGGTCTTGCCGCGCTCGTTCTCGTCCGGGAAGTCATCCGGCCACCGCACCGGCTGCTCGGTGCTCTCGCCGGGCTTGAGCGTGAGGATGACCTCCTCGACGCCCGGGATCGCCTGGCCGCCGCCGATCACGATGCGATACTCGCGCGGCTCCGGGAACGCGCCGTTCTCCTCGGTGGAGAGCTGCACGGTCACCATATCACCCTCGCGCGGCTTCTCCTCGACCGGCGACCACGAGGCGCGCTGGTCGCGCAGCTGGTCGAGCTGCTCCTGCACCTGCTCGTCGGTCACGGTGGACGCGGGACGGCTCACCCGGAACCCGCTCGTGCGCTCGAGGGCGAGCTCGGGACGGAGCTCGAGATGCAGCTCGAAGCTCAGCGGCTCGCCTTCCTCGAACTTGAGGTGATGGATGTGCGGCTGCGCGGCGACCTTGAACTTCTCGCGATCGACGACTTCCTGGAACGCTTCCTGGACGAGCTCCTCGACGACCTGCTGCCGGATGGCGTCGCGGAAGCGCTTCTTGACGATGGCCGGCGGCGCCTTGCCCGGACGGAAGCCCGGGAGGCGAACGCTGGTGGCGTATTTCTTCGCGGCCCGATTCTCGGCGTCCGTGACGGTCTCGAGGGGCACCTTCACCTCTATGAAGCGCTCGAGACCTTCGCTGCGCTTCGGTGTAATCTCGATATTCATCCCATGGAACCTAATTACGTTTCCACCACTCTCCCGAGCCCCGAGAAACGCGTGCGAATCCGATCCCTCCTGCCCCTTGTCCTGACCCTGGCCGCGGCCCCCGTGGCGGCGCAGAACTCGCCGGCGATGTCCCCGGCAGCGGCCTTCCCGCAGTGGCGCAGCTTCGTGGGCGCAAACCCGCTGGGCATTCCGTTCGACATCGTCTCCGTCGAGGCCGAAACCGCGATCGGGGCGGGCGGGACCATTGGGCTGGTCGGCAGCTACAACGACTTCGATGATCGCCGGTACACGACCTTCGACGTCCGCGGCAAGTACTATCCCGGCGAGGTCGCGATGCGCGGGTTCTCCATCGGCCTGAGCCTGGGGACCACGAAGTTCAACGCGAACGATCCGAACAGCTTCAACCCGGCGACCGGCGAGTACACCCGCCGCACGATGAGTGCGGGCACGCTCGGCGTACTCGTGGACTACAACTGGACCCAGGGCCCGTCCCAGCGGTTCGTGGTCGGCACTGGCGTCGGCGCCAAGCGCATCCTCGCGTCGGCCGAGAAGCGCGACCTGCTCAATCTCGACCGCGCGTACCCGACCGCGCGCTTCGTGATCGGCCTGCTGTTCTGATCCTGGTCGTCATCCCTCGCGCGGCGAAGGCCGCGGGCTGTCATCCCTCGGGCAGCGAGGGATCTGCTTTTCTGCGGGATGCGAGAGGGGGGACTCGAACCCCCACGTCTTTCGACACCAGATCCTAAGTCTGGCGCGTCTGCCATTTCGCCACTCTCGCAGGTTCACGAATAAGGTATCGCCCTGAAATACGAAGCGCCTGGTGGCTCAGCCACCAGGCGCTCCGTCGTTCGCGACCCAGCTGCTACGGAATGCGAATCGACTGCGTCCGGCTGGCGCCACTGCCACGACCGTCGGGGCTGAAGAGGCGCAAGGTGACCACCTGGCCCGAGCGGAGTCCCGATAGCGCCTGATCGAGATCCGCGACCGACTTCACGTCGCGCCGGACGGGGTAGAGCACCGCTTCGATGATCTCGTTGCGGCCGAACCGCTGGAACGACGGCCCGCGCTGCGCGACGTCACGGATGATCAGGCCGTCCCGCGCCTCGGACGGCAGGTTGAGCTGCCGGCCGAGGGACGCCGGGATGGGGCTCACGGTCAGGCCCAGCTTGTCGTTCTGCTTCGGCGCGAACACCGGCTCGGCGCCGCTTTCCGGCTCGTCGGGCGTCGAGACCGGCGTGTCGGCGTCGGCGCGCATCGGCGTCAGCTTCACGGAGAACTCCTTCCGCTGGCCGAACCGCATGACCTCGATCTTCGCCGTCTGCCCGATGCGGTAGTCGCGGATGATCCGCTGGAGGGTGTTGACCTGCTCGACCGGCTTTCCGTCGACGGCGACGATGATGTCACCGACCTCGATGCCGGCCTTCCGCGCGGGGCTGTCGGAGCCGCTGAAATCGGCGACCTTCGCGCCGCGGATCTCCTTCATGCCAGCCGCCTCGGCGTCTTCCGGCTCGACTTCCAGCAGCTGCACGCCGACCGCGGCGCGGCGCACTTCGCCGCTCTCGATCAGCTCGTTCATCACCGTCTTGGCGAGCCCGATCGGGATCGCGAAGCCATAGCCCGCGTAGTAGCCCGTTCCGCTGGCGATCGCGCTGTTGATGCCGATCACTTCGCCGCGGATGTTCACGAGCGGACCACCCGAGTTGCCGGGGTTGATCGCGGCGTCGGTCTGGATGAAGTCGGTGATCGAGTACTGGCTCGCGCCGGGGAGGTTCCGGACCTGGCGGTTCTTCGCGCTGATGATGCCCGCGGTGACCGTGAAGTCGAGGTCGAGCGGATTGCCGATCGCCAGCACCCACTGGCCGACGCGGGCGGTCGACTCGTCACCGAGCGGGATCGCCGGGAAGTTGCTTCCGTCGATCTTGATGACGGCGACGTCGGTCGTCGGATCCTTGCCGATGACCTTCGCGCTGAAGGTCCGCTTGTCGGCGAGCGTCACGCTCACGCGGTCCATTCCCGACACCACGTGGTTGTTCGTGAGGATGTAGCCGTCCTTCGAGACGATGAAGCCTGATCCGGAGCCCTCGCGCGGGCCCGGGTCGGGCATCTGCATCTCGCCGCCGAACTGCCGGAAGAAATCCTCGAGGCCCGGCGGAATGTTCTGCGGCCGCGCCTGTCCGTTGCGTCCCTGTCCGCTGCGCCCCTGGCGCCCGCCCGGCTGCGACACTTCCTGAGCGAACTTGGTGACGTGGATCGAGACGACGGCAGGCTTGACGCGGTCGACGATCGCCTCGAAGGCGTTCTGGGTCTCGGCGAGCGAGGCCACGGCCGGGGCGGGGACCTTCGGCGCGGAGCTCGTCACCGGAGACTGCGCCCAGCCGAACCTGGTGAGGTCCATGCCGGACGCGAAGATGAGCCCACAGAGGAAAGCTCCGGCCACTGCCAGGCCGAAGCGGGCACGCGGATAACTCTTCATGGCAACTGTCCTGATTTGCGTGGGAGACACTACTTAGACCCAACGGTGGCGCGGAAAGTTTCCTACGGGAAGGATGCCGTATGACAAGTGGGAGTGGGAGTGGGAGCGGGAGTCCAACGAGCTACTCCCACTCCACCCCCACTCCCACTCCCACGAGCTTTAGGCCTTCTTGTCGTCCACGATCTCGTAATCGGCCTCGACGACGTCTTCCTTCGCCCCGGCCGCGCCCGGCTGGGCGCCCGCTTCGCCACCCGGCGCCGCGGACGGCTCCTGTGCCGCCTGGTTCTGCTGGGCGTAGAACGACTGGCCGGCCTCGCCGAAGGTCTTGCTCAGCTCCTCCTGCGCCGCGCGGATCTCGTTCATGTCGTCCCCGCGCAGGGCCTTCCGGGCCCGCTCCACCGACCCTTCCAGCTTCGTCTTCAGGTCGGCCGGGAGCTTCTCGCCCCATTCCTTCGCGTTCTTCTCGACTTCGTAGGTCATGCTGTCGAGCCGGTTGCGCGCGTCGATCTCCTCGCGGCGCTTCTTGTCCTCCGCCGCGTGCGACTCGGCATCCTTCACCATCTTCTGGATGTCCGTGTCCGACAGGCCGCTCGACGCCTCGATGCGGATCTTCTGCTCCTTGCCCGTCGCCTTGTCCTTGGCCGACACGTGCAGGATGCCGTTCGCGTCGATGTCGAACGTCACCTCGACCTGCGGCAGGCCGCGCGGTGCGGGTGGAATGCCCGTCAGCTGGAACTTGCCGATGGTGCGATTGTCGCGGGCCAGCTCGCGCTCGCCCTGGAGCACGTGGATCTCCACCTGGGTCTGGTTGTCGTCCGCGGTCGAGAAGATCTCCGACTTGCGCGTCGGGATCGTCGTGTTGCGCGGGATGAGCACCGTGGTGACGCCGCCGAGCGTCTCGATGCCGAGGGACAGCGGGGTGACGTCGAGCAGCAGCACGTCCTTCTGCTCGCCCGTGAGCACCGCGCCCTGGATGGCCGCGCCGATCGCAACGACTTCGTCCGGGTTCACCGAGCGGTTCGGGTCCTTGCCGAAGAAGCCCTTCACCACTTCCTGGATCTTCGGGATGCGCGTCGAGCCGCCGACGAGGATGACCTCGTCGATGTCCTTCTGCTCGAGGCCCGCGTCCTTCAGCGCCTTCTTCATCGGCTCCAGCGTCCGCTGGACGAGGTCGTCCACGAGCTGCTCGAACTTGGCGCGCGAGAGCGTGTAGTTGAGGTGCTTCGGGCCGGACTGGTCGGCGGTGATGAAGGGAAGGTTGATGTCCGTCGACATCGTGGACGACAGCTCCATCTTCGCCTTCTCGGCCGCTTCCTTCAGGCGCTGGAGCGCCATCGGGTCCTTCGAGAGGTCGATGCCCTGGTCCTTCTTGAACTCGGCCACGATCCAGTCGATGACGCGCTGGTCGAAGTCGTCACCGCCCAGGTGCGTGTCGCCGTTCGTCGCCTTCACCTCGAACTGGCGGGAGCCCTCGACCTCATAGAGCTCGAGGATCGAGATGTCGTAGGTGCCGCCGCCGAGGTCGAAGACCGCGACCTTCTCGTCCTTCTTCTTGTCGAGGCCGTAGGCGAGCGCCGCGGCCGTCGGCTCGTTGATGATGCGCAGCACGTCGAGGCCGGCGATCTTGCCGGCGTCCTTCGTCGCCTGGCGCTGGGCATCGTTGAAGTAGGCCGGGACGGTCACGACCGCCTTGGTCACGGTCTGGCCGAGGTAGTCCTCGGCGGTCTGCTTCATCTTCTGGAGGACCATCGCCGAGATCTCGGGCGGCGTGTAGCGCTTGCCCTGAACCTCGACCGAGGCCAGTCCGTTCTGGCCAGCCTGGACCTTGTAGGGAACGCGCTTGGTCTCCTCGGTCGCCTCCTCCATCCGGCGGCCCATGAAGCGCTTGATCGAGAACACGGTGTTCGTCGGATTCGTGACGGCCTGCCGCTTGGCGACCTGGCCGACGAGGCGCTCACCGTCCTTGGTGAAGCCCACGACGGACGGGGTGGTGCGGCCGCCCTCCGCGTTCGGGATGACGACCGGGTCGCCTCCCTCCATGACGGCCACGACGGAGTTCGTCGTGCCGAGGTCGATGCCGATGACTTTGTCAGCCATTGAGAGCCTGTGGTTCAGTGGGTCCGTGGATCTGTGGGTCAGTGGATCGGTGGGTCCGACTCTGCCCAGTTCAACGCCAAGTCCAGAGGCAAGACCGGGACGCGGGTTTTACGCCAGTCTGGCAGGTTTTTGGCGATTGAAGCGATCCAGCGCCTGGACCCGTACGCCAGTCTGTACTGTCCGACTAGCTTCCCGACCCGATCCACGGATCCACCGATCCGCCGGCCCACCGATCCACCGATCCGCCGACCCACCAGCAGTGATCCCGCTTTCCGACGAGAACCCCACGCTCCATACCCCCGTGATGACCTGGGTCATCCTCGGGCTGATGTTCGCCGCCTGGTTCGTGGTCGAGGGGGCCGGGGATCCGTTCCGGATGGCGGTCAGCGTCTGCAACTATGGTATGGTGCCCGGCGAGCTGACTGGTCGGGCGCGGGTCGGGACCGGGGTTCCCCTCGGGATGGGGCTGGCCTGCGTCGTGGACCGCCACGCGATCAACGTGGTGACGCCGATCACCTCGATGTTCCTCCACGGCGGCTGGATGCACCTCCTCGGCAACGCGCTGTTCTTCTGGGTCTTCGGCAACAACATCGAGGACAGCATGGGCCCGGTGCGGTTCGCCGTGTTCTACCTGGTCTGCGGGCTGGTGGCGGCGGGGACCCATGCCATCATCGATCCCGCGTCGCCAATTCCCACCGTGGGCGCGTCGGGCGCGATCGCGGGAATCCTCGGGGCGTACCTGGTGCTGTATCCAAAGGTGCGGGTGAACATGCTGTTCATCTTCGTGATCTTCTTCCGGATCATCCCGCTCCCGGCCTGGATCGTCCTGGTGTACTGGTTCCTCGTACAGCTCCTGAGCGGCTGGTCCCAGCTGACGCCGCTTCGGCCGGAGATCAGCGGCGGGGTGGCATTCTGGGCCCACATCGGGGGCTTCGTGGCCGGCGTGGCGCTGATCAAGCTGTTCGAGGACCGCCGGCTCGTCGCCGCCCGGACGCGCCGCGACCTCCTGGTCAGCGGCCCGTACACCCAGATTCCCGGGCACTGACGTCACGATCCGGTAACAGGTCGGGCCCGGGCAGGTAACCGTTGGGGCCAGGGAGAATTAACTTCCCGGCCGTCGAACTCTTCGGCATCGCCACCCCGACGTTTCCCCGGTCCCGACGACACGCATGCTCGCCCGCTTCATGCCCCGCGACGAACAGTTCTTCGACCTGTTCAACCAGCTCGCCGGCCACCTCGCATCGAGTGCGAAGCTGTTGAACGACCTCTTCGCGGAGCCCCAGAAGGCCACGGAGCACTGCCGCGCGATCAAGGCCGTCGAGCACAAGGCCGACCTGCTGACGGCGGCGATCATCCAGCGCCTCGACAAGTCGTTCGTCACGCCGTTCGACCGCGAGGACATCCACAACGTCGCGTCCAGCCTCGACGACGTGATCGACCTGATCGACGGCACGGCGCGCCGGTACGAGATGTTCCACATCCGCGAGGCGCGCCCGCTGGCGCAGACGCTCTCGAACATCCTCCTCCGCGCCGCCGACGAGATCCAGGGAGCGGTGCTCGGCATGCGGAAGGTCTCGCTGGTGCACCAGCGGGTCGCGTCCATCAAGAAGCTCGAGGAAGAGGGCGATGCGGTGTACCAGGAGGCGGTCGGCGCGCTCTTCGCCGGCACGCCCGACCCGATCGAAGTGATCAAGTGGAAGGAGATGTACGACACGCTCGAGCGGACCATCGACAGCTGCATGGGCGTCGCCCAGGCGCTGCAGAGCCTCTCCCTGAAGAACGCCTGAGGCGATCGTGGTCTACTACATCGTCGGAATCGTCGCCATCGCGTTCGTTTTCGACTTCATCAACGGCTTCCACGACTCGGCGAACTCGATCGCCACCATCGTCGGCACGCGCGTGCTGACGCCGCTCAAGGCGGTGATCTGGGCGGCGGCGTTCAACTTCCTCGCCGCGTTCACGACGGGCACGGCGGTCGCCAAGGCGGTGGGGAGCGGGTTCATCGACGTGAACCTGCTCGATGCGAACCTGATCTTCGCCGCGCTGCTCGGCGCGATCATCTGGAACCTGATCACCTGGTTCTACGGGATTCCGTCGAGCTCCTCGCACGCGCTCATCGGCGGGATGGCCGGCGCCGGAATGGCCAAGGGCGGCATGGCGGCGATCACCTGGGGCACGAAGTGGAATCAGACGCTCCTCGCCATCATCGTCTCCCCGACGCTCGGCGCCATCTTCGGCCTGATCCTGATGCTGGGCGTCACGTGGCTCTTCTTCCGCGCCAGCGCGCACCCCGCGGAGCGTTTCTTCAAGGGCGCGCAGCTCCTCAGCTCCGGGTTCCTGTCGCTCGCGCACGGCAGCAACGACGCGCAGAAGACGATGGGCGTGATCATGGCGCTGCTGGTCGGGACGCAGCAGTACTTCGCCGGCGAAACGGGGCTGATGCGGCATCTCCACATCACCAGCTTCGATCACATTCCCTACTGGATCGAGATCGGCGCGTACACCGCCATTGCCCTCGGCACGCTCTTCGGCGGCTGGCGCATCGTGCACACGATGGGGTCGCGCATCACCCGGCTCAAGCCGGTGGGCGGCTTCTGCGCCGAGACGGCTGGCGCTGCGGTGATCCTGACGGCGTCGCACTTCGGCATCCCGGTGAGCACCACCCACACCATCACGGGCTCGATCGTCGGCGTCGGCGCGACGCACCGCCTGTCGGCGGTCCGGTGGGGCATCGCCGGCCGCATCGTCTGGGCCTGGGTGCTCACGATTCCCGCCGCGGCGACGCTGGCCGCGATCTCCTACGCCGTCCTGTCGCGGATCGTCGGGTAGTTACCGCGGGCCGTCCTGGAAGTGATGCTTGATCTGCTTGCCCTCCGCCAGGAACACCGCATCCTCGGCGATGTTGGTGGCCAGGTCGCCGATCCGCTCGAGGTTGCGCGAGACGAGCAGCAGCTGCAGTGACGCCGTGATGTTCGTCGGGTTCTCCATCATGTGCGTGAGCAGCACGCGGAAGACGGATTCGTGCAGCTCGTCCACCTCGTCGTCCATCGCGCAGACCGCTCGGCCCAGCTGGCCGTCGGACCGCACGAACGACCGGATCCCGTCGCCAAGCATGTCGCGAGCCCGCTTCGCCATCTGGGTGATGGCCGGCATCGGGCCGGAGAGGGAGACCGGCCCGGCGGCGATCAGCCGCTGAGTGGCCTCGGCGATGTTCACCGCGTGATCGCCCACGCGCTCGAGGTCACTCGAGATCTTGATCGCGCCGACGATGAAACGGAGGTCGCGCGCCATCGGCTGCTGGAGCGCCAGCAGCGACACGGCGAGGTTCTCGACCTCGATCTCGAGCGAGTCGATTTCGCGATCGGCCTCGAGCACGGCGTTGGCGAGCCCTTCGTCGCGCGTCATCAGACCGTCGATGGAAAGCGCGAGCATGGCTTCGGCCTTTCCGGACATGTCCAGCAGCCGCTGCCTGAGGGTGTCGAGCTCCTCGTGGAAATGCCGGAAGCCCGGCGGCGAGTTGGGGGCGGTCATCCGAATCTCCCGGTGATGTAGGCTTCCGTGCGCTCTTCGCGCGGGCTGGTGAACAGGTGGCGCGTCTCGCTCTCCTCGACGAGGCGGCCCATGAAGAAGAACGCCGTGCGATCGGACACCCGCGCGGCCTGCTGGAGGTTGTGCGTGACGATGATGACGGTCAGCTCGCGCTTCAGCTCGTGCAACAGGTCCTCGACCTTCTGGGTGCTGATGGGGTCGAGGGCCGATGCCGGCTCGTCCAGCAGGAGGACCTCCGGCTCGTTGGCCAGCGCGCGCGCGATGCAGAGCCGCTGTTGCTGGCCGCCGGAGAGGCCGAGCGCGCTCTCCCGCAGCCGGTCTCGCACCTCGTCCCAGAGCGCGGCGCGCCGGAGCGCGTGCTCGACCCGCTCGTCCAGCTCCGATGCCGCGCGCACGCCGTTCACGCGGGGCCCGAAGGCCACGTTGTCGTAGATCGATTTCGGAAACGGGTTCCATCGCTGGAACACCATGCCGACCCGGCGCCGGAGGCCCGTGACGTCCCAGGTGTCGCCGAAGATGTCGCGCCCGTCGAGCGTGATCGCGCCAGTGTGGCGCGTGCCCGGCAGCGTGTCGTGCATCCGGTTGATGGACCGCAGGAAGGTGGACTTCCCGCAGCCCGACGGGCCGATCAGCGCCGTGATGGACTGGGAGGGGACGACGAGGTCGACGTCGAAGAGCACCTGCTTCTCGCCGTACCAGAAGGAGTACGCGGCCGATTCGATCTCTCCCCGGATCGCCCGGCCCGACGCGGATACGCGTGGCGCGGCGGCGGTCATCCGAACCTCCCGGTGATGTAGGCTTCCGTCCGCGGGTCGCCGGGCGCGGTGAAGATATCGCGGGTCGGGCCGATCTCGACCAGCTCGCCGGCCAGCATGAATGCCGTGCGATCCGAGGCGCGCGCCGCCTGCTGCATGTTGTGGGTGACGATCACCACCGTGATCTGGCGGCGCAGCTCGTACACGAGCTCCTCGACCTTCTGGCTGCTCGCCGGGTCGAGTGACGCCGTCGGCTCGTCGAGGAGGATGACCTCGGGCTCGGTGGCCAGCGTCCGCGCGATGCACAGGCGCTGCTGCTGGCCGCCGGAGAGCGCGAGGGGGCTCGACTTGAGCCGGTCCTTGACCTCGTCCCACAGCGCCGCGCCCCGCAGCGCCTTCTCCACGACGTCGGCCTTCGCGGCGGCGGACTCCGGCTGCCGGCCGGCCACGCGGAGCCCGGCGGCGACGTTGTCCGCGATCGACATGGTGGGGAAGGGCGTCGGTCGCTGGAACACCATGCCTACGACCCGTCGCACCGAGACCGGGCTCCGGCCGGGTGCGTAGATGTCCTCGCCGTCGAGAAGCACCTGGCCTTCGGTGCGCGCGCCGGCCACTGTCTCGTGCATCCGGTTCAGGCAGCGAAGCAGCGTGGACTTGCCGCAGCCCGACGGCCCGATGATCGCGGTGACCTGATGATCGAGCAGCGGCAGCGACGCGTTCTTCAGCGCGTGCGTCCTGCCGAACCAGGCGTGCAGTCCGACGGTCTCCATGCGGACTGGCGCGCGCGCCGGCGCTTCGTGCGCGACCGCGCCAAAGGTCGGCTCAATCGCCATGGCCGCCTCCGAAACGCGCGCGCGTGACGAATCGCGCGAGGACGCTCATCACCAGCACCAGCGCCAGGAGCACCAGCGATCCCGCCCACGCCTGGGCGTGCCAGTCATCGTACGGGCTCTTGGCGTATTCATAGATCTGGAGCGGAAGCGCCGCCATGGGCTCCGCCGGCGAAAGCGACCAGTAATGGTTGCCGAATGCGGTGAAAAGCAGGGGGGCCGTCTCGCCGCCGATGCGGGCGATCGCCACCAGGGCGCCGGTGACGATTCCGGGAAGCGCCGTGCGGAGGATGATCGTCAGCGAGGTGCGCCACCGCGAATAGCCGAGGGCCAGCGCCGCTTCGCGGAGGGCGTTCGGCACCGTGCGGATCATCTCCTCCGTCGTGCGCGTGAGCAGCGGGATCATCATCGCCGCGAGCGCGGCCGCGCCGGCGATCGCCGAGAAATGGCGCACCGGCCGCACCAGCAGCTCCCACGCGAAGATGCCGATGACGATCGAGGGCAGGCCATTCAGCACGTCGCTGAGGAACCGCACGAGCGTCGCGAGCTTCCCGCCGCGATGCTCGGACAGGTAGAGCCCGGCGCCGATGCCCACTGGCACGCCGAGCACGCAAGCCATGCCGATCAGCATCAGGGTGCCGACGATGGCGTTGGCCATCCCGCCGCCCGTGGACCCCGGCGGGGCCGGCACGTTGGTGAAGAACGAGAGCTGCACCGAGCCGATGCCCTGCCGGAGCAGATGGAGGACGATCAGGATCAGGGGCAGGGTCGTCACGACCGCCGCCACGCTGAGCAGTCCGAGCATGGCCGCGTTCTTCACCCGGCGTCGCGTCGCGGGCACTTCACGCCGGCTCGTCACGGCGTCTGTCCCGCGGCCTTCGCCACCCGCCACACCAGCCAGCGGGCGATGGCGTTGACGATCAGCGTGATGACGAACAGCACGAAGCCGACGGCCATGAGGGCCGAGAGGTGCAGGTCGTTCGACGCCTCGCTGAACTCGTTCGCGATCAGGGAGGCCATGGTGTACCCCGGCGAGAACAGCGAGGCGGAGATCTTGTGCTGGTTCCCGATCAGCATCGTCACCGCCATCGTCTCGCCCAGCGCCCGGCCGAGGCCGAGCACGATCCCGCCGATGATGCCGGACCGTGCGTACGGCAACACGGCGCCGCTGATCGTCTCCCACCGCGTCGCCCCGAGCGCCAGCGCGGCTTCGCGCTGCGACCGGGGAACCACCAGCAGCACTTCGCGCGAGACGGCCGAGATATAAGGGAGCACCATGATGGCGAGGATCAGCCCCGCCGCGAGCATGCTCGGCCCGTACTGCGGCCCCGAAAAGAGCGGGATGCCGCCGAGGTGCAGCGTCTTCGTGATGAACGGCATCACGTCCTGGCGCAGGAGCGGGACCAGCACGAACACGCCCCAGAGTCCGTAGACGACGCTGGGGATCGCGGCAAGCAGGTCGACCAGGAACCCGAGCGGCGTGCGCAGCCATCCCGGCGCGATCTCGGAGATGAAGAGCGCGACCCCCAGCGCGAGTGGCGTCGCGATCAGCAACGCGAGGAACGAAGTGACGAGCGTTCCCACGATTGCCGGCGCCGCGCCGAAGGTCCCGTTGACCGGATCCCAGTCGCTCGACGTGATGAACGAAAACCCGAACTGCCGCAGCGCGGGCCAGCCGCCAAGGAACACGGCGGCGCCCGCGAGCAGCAGCAGGGCGGGAATCGTCAGCGCGGCGGCGGTGATCGCGACTCGATAGACGCGGTCACCGACGCCACGGGGCTCGACTAGAAGGTCGCCTGCCAATGGAGGAATACCGTCGATTGCTTCGGGGTCGGGCGCACGTTCGCGCCGGTCGCCGGGGGGAATCCCTTCGGCGTGGTCATCTGCCAGTCGAGCGCGAGCGTGATCCGCTGGTTCAGGTCGTACATCGCGCCGAAGAGCGTGTAGTCGTACGATGGCGTCGTGCCCGCATAGTTGGCGGACACGGGATCGGTGTTCGGGGTGAGGCGGTCGTAGCGGGCGATGAGGCTGAGCGGCGAGCGCCTGCCGGCGTCGATCAACTCCAGCGGCCGCACGACGACGTATCCGTCGATCAGGCGGCCGGTCGAATCGCTCACGCTGCGGGGAGCCGCAATGGTGTTGGAGCCGGACTCGCTCTCGTCCACGCGCTGCGCGAAGTCTGCCCCGATCGCGATGCGGCGATCCCGGAGGCCGGCGAATATTCCGTAACGATCCTTCGTCAGCCCGTCGGTGACGGCGCCATTGTCCCCGGGGCCCTGCTGGCCCGCGCCACCGGCGGCGAACTGGCTGCCGGTCGCCCCGCGGTAGTACCAGGGAACGATCATCAGCGACTTCATGAACGCGCCGCCCGTCGACGATGCGGCCAGCGGCGTCAGGGTCGCGCGGATGCCGAAGTCCTTGAACCGGTCGCGATCGTAGGTGGCGTATCCACCGCCGTTGGTCAGGGTGCCGTAGATCTCGCCCCACTTCTTCCCGAGCGTCAGCAGGCCCGCGACGCCGACGTCAGCGGACGCGAAGTAGCCGGCGCGCTCGACGGGGGAGAGCTGGAGGTACCGCGGCCACAGGATCTCCGCCTGGTCGAGCAGGATGTTCTGGACCATGCCGACGCGGCCGGTCAGGCTCGAGCCTTCCCCGGCGACTCCACGCAGCCCTGTGTACTGGAAGTAGCCGTACTTGAGGCGGACCGTCCAACCCTGGTAGTAGCCGTTGGTGGCGGTGTTCGCGTTCTGGAAGATGTCGGTGGTGACGCGCACCTGGCCGTTGTCGCCCGCGGGGAGCTTGAACGTCAGGTATACCCGGTCGATCGCGAACTGGCTGGGCGCCTTGCCGCCGAGACTGGCCCTGGCGGCCGAGTCGGTGCGGACGTTGTAGCTCCCGAACATCAGTCCGGAGAAGTCGAGGCCCGGGGCCGTCTGCGCCGTCGCCGGCCGCACGATGCCGAGGGCCGCGAGGGCGGCAAGAAGAAGTCGTCGCATTTGCTGTATTGGTTGGGTCAGCCCGGGAGAAAACGAGGGATCTGCCGTCGTGCGCTCAGATCCCTCGCCCACTCGAGACGACGGTTACTTGATCGAATCGAGCTTCTTTTCGAGCTGGGTGACCATGTTCGCCGGCAGCGGCGCGTAGTCAAGCGCTTTCGCGGCGGCCTGTCCCTCGGCCGAGAGACCATACTTGAGGAACGCCACCAGCTCGGCGCTCTTCGCCTTGTCCTGCGGATTCTGGTAGAGCAGGGCCCAGGTGAGCGACGAGATGGGATAGGCGTCGGCACCGGGCGCGTTGATGATCGAGATCCGGTAGTCGCTGGTGTCGGGCAAACCCGCCGCGATCGAGGCCGCCGCGGCCGTCACGCCGTCGATCGAGGGCGACACGAAGTTGCCGGCGGCATTGCGGATCGCGCCGTAAGGCAGCTTGTTCTGGATCGCGAACGCCAGCTCGACGTAGCCGATCGATCCCGGAAGCTGCTTGACCTGACCCGCGACGCCCTCGTTCTGCGCGCCCCCGAGTCCGACGGGCCATTTCACTTCCTTGCCGCGGCCGACCGCCTTTGCCCACTCCGGGCTGACCGCCGTCAGGTAGTCGGTCCAGACGTACGTGGTGCCGCTGCCATCGGACCGGTGCACGACGACGATGTCATCGGCGGGCAGGGTCACTCCGGGATTCAGGGCCACGAGCGCGGGATCGTTCCACTTCGTGATCCGCCCGAGGAAAATGCGGGCGATGACGTCGGGGGAGAACTTGAGCGTCGTGGTGACGGCGGGGAGGTTGTATACCAGCACCACCGCGCCCATCGCTACCGGGATATGGAGCACGGCGCCTCCCTTGG
>CAMLHT010000059.1 GCA_946479895.1 uncultured Gemmatimonadota bacterium
GAGCCGGCCCGGCAGCGTGCTCGACGTGTACACCTCGGGGGCGAAGGCCAAGCTGCAGGAGATCCAGGAGCGCGTCCACCGCCGCACCAAGCGCCGCGTGACCAGCGTCGTCGCCGGCGGGGACATCGTCGATCGCCTGGTGCAGTACGCCGCCGAGCAGCGCTGCGACCTGATCGCGCTCGGCGCGCACGAGGCGGGCATGCTCGAGCGGCTGCTCGCCGGCAGCGTCCGGACGCGCGTGCTGCGCGCGGTGGGCTGCGCGGTGCTCGTCGCGCCGCCCGCGCCTCGCCCGCAGGAGGAATGAACGATGAATGGCGCGGTCGTCATCGGCGTCGACTTCTCGCCGGTCATGCTCCGCGCCGTTCCCTGGATTCGCGAGCATCTCCTCCCCGATTCGTCGTTCATCGCGGCGCATGCCGTCGAGCGGGGAGCGGTTCCCGCCTTCCTCCGTGATCTCCTCGGGCCCGAGGCCGTCGCCGACCAGGATCTGGCCGCGGCGCGCGTGCGCCTCAGGGAGTGGTGCGAGACGGTCGGACTCCGCCACTGCGAGCACATCGTACGCGAGGGACGCGCCGACCAGGTATTGCGACAGGCCGCATTCGACGCCGGCGCGAAGCTGATGGTCATCGGCGCGCATGGCGGCCGGGAGCGCCCCTGGCTGCGGCTCGGCACCACGACCGAGCGCCTGCTGCGCGCGGCCGAGAGCTCGCTGCTGGTCGTTCGCGGACCGATGGCGGGCCCGCCGCGCCGCATCCTCGTCGCCGTGGACGACGTCGAGATCGCTCCCCGCGTGCTGGCCGTCGCCGGCAGCTTCGCCGACCGATTCGAGGCCCGGCTGCACGGCGTGCACGTCCTCAGCAACGCGTCGTACAGCCACGCTCTCTCCGCCGAGGCCGCGGCGACGCACTCGGAGGCCGAGAAGCTGGCGAAGCTGCGCGAGGAGCTCGCGGCGGAAGCGCTGCGCTGGCTGCGCATGATGTGGGAGCACACTCGGCACCATGGCCAGCTCGAGATCGACACGCCGCATGGCGTCCCCGGTGACGAGATCCTCCGGCTGGCGAAGGAGGACGCCGCCGACCTGATCGTGATCGGGCGCTACGGCGTCGGCAGGGTGATACCCGCCGTCCTTGGGAGTGTGGTCGGCTCCGTCGTCGCCGGCGCCGAATGCCCCGTGCTGGTGGTGACCTCGTAGTCCTTCGCGCGCGGCGGCCGGCAGCAGGGCGGAATCTCGTCCCGGATGATCGAGAGCGCCTGCTGGGCCTTGGTGATGAAGTCCGGCGACGCGTCGATGATGAAGCGGCGGGCATGCCCCTCCCACGCGTCCAGGATGCGGTCGTCGATCGCCCGTGCCTCGGCCGCCGACTCGATGCGCAGCGGATTCTGGTGGTCGTAGCCGTTCGGACCGTCAGGCGCGCGCAGGTGAATCACGGCGTCGTAGCGCGCGATGGCCGCCGCGCGCGTGGTGCCGACGGCGTCCCAGAAATCGCCGGGGCCGGGCCAGTAGGCCGAGCCGTCCACCACGCCGCGGTCGTGCAGGATCATCGCCGCGTTCGACTCGGCGGCGATCGTCTCGATCTCGAGCTGCACGTGATAGATCGCGCGCTGGGTGGCCGCGCGCCGCCGAGGGTCCGACCCTCGCGGGAACCCGCCGGCAAAGAGAATTCCGGCGGCCTCCCTCGTCACGATCACGTGCGAGCAGATCTCGTGCGCGAGCATCTCCAGGACGGCCGTCTTTCCGGCCCCCGGTCCGCCGGTGAGGACGACGCGCTTCGGATGATGGATCAACTTGCAGCCGCAGGCTCTCGGCACGATGGCTCCGGATTCCGGTCACGAAAAACCAGAGCCCTCGCCCGGTGACCCGGGCGAGGGTTCTGTTCGCTGGTGAGCACCGATCTGTTGGGGTTCGATCCGGATTCGATTGGACTTGCGACCCTCGTCATCCGACCCTTCGATGCTCTTGCTCGACATGAACGGGTTCATATCGGGTTGCCCGCTTCCTCACGGGCCTCAGTTGTGTCCAGCGACCTCACAACCTGGTGAATCGTATCGAACTTCGATTCACCGTCCTCCGACGGTACGCCGCGAGAGGGATCCGCTCCGGAAATCCCGTTCCGGAACGCAGGGTCAATCTCGCCGCGACGCCCGTGGCGGGGAGTAGGAAAAACCCCGGTAATCCTCGGGAATTCCCCCATCGCAGGGCGCGGGCAGGCCGGCCTACCATGAAGCATCCACCGGAGGCCGGAGATGTTCAGGAATATCATCGTCCCACTCGACACCTCCTCGCTCGCCGAGCAGGCGCTCGGCTCGGCGACGTCCATCGCGCGCGCGAGCGGCGCATCGATCGAGCTGCTGCTCATCCACACCGGGGTGTCCTACGACGGCATCTCCCACGGATCCGCGGCCGGCGCGCCCGAGGAGCACGTCTACGTCCAGGGCCTCGCGCAGGAGGTGGCCCACCGCTTCGGCATCACCGCGACCGGCCACGTCGAGCGCGGGATCCCCGTCGAATCGATCGTGCGCCGCGCCCGCACCGTCGGCGCCGACCTCATCGTCATGACGTCGCACGGGCGCACGGGCTTCAGCCGCGCCTGGCTGGGCAGCGTCGCCGATGGCGTGATCCGCGAATCGACGATCCCGGTCCTCATCGAGCGGCCCGTCGAGGGACGCCGGTGGCGCAGCACCGCCATGCAGCCGTTCCACCGCATGCTGATCCCTCTCGACGGCACCGCGCTTTCGGCGGCGGTCCTCCAGCCGGCGATCGACCTGTGCCGCGGGATGGAGGCACGCCCGATCCTCACGCGCGTCGTCCTTCCCGTCACCATCGACGTCACCGACGCCGGCGTGCCGCTCTACCCGCCGCAGATCGTGGATCCCGAGCTGACGCGGCATTACGTGAACAAGGCGCAGGACGAGCTCACGGAGATCTCGCTCACGCTCGAAGCGGATGCGCGCGTGGAGGCCGAGACGGAGGTCGCGGTCGGCGAGAACGTGGCCGCCACGCTGATCGACGTGGCGAAGCGGCGCCGCGCGGACATCATCGCGATGTCTACGCATTCGCGCGGGCCGTCCCGCCTCCTGCTCGGCAGCGTCACCGACAAGGTGCTCCGGGGCACCAGCCTGCCGATCCTCGTGCTTCATCCGTCAGTCATCCCCGCCACGACGTCCCCGGCTGTCGCGCGACAGCACGCCTGAGCCACCTCGATGAACCTGACAATCCATTCAGAGCGGGTGATCATCCCCGCCGGCGCCCGCCTCGAAGGAGACCTGGCGATTCCGGAGCATCCGCGCGGACTCATCGTGTTCGCGCACGGCAGCGGCAGCAGCCGCAACAGCCCGCGCAATCAGTGGGTCGCTGCTCAGCTCCAGGCCGACGCGTTCGCGACGCTGCTGTTCGACCTGCTCACGCCGCAGGAGGAGTCGTTCGACCAGCGCAGCGGCCGGCTGCGGTTCGACATCCCCTTCCTCGCCCGGCGGCTCATGGACGCGACGCGGTGGGTGCACATGCAGGAGCCCCTGCGCACCACCGGCATCGGTCTCTTCGGGGCGAGCACGGGAGCCGCCGCCGCGCTGGTGGCCGCCGCCCGGATGCCGGACATCGTGCGGGCCGTCGTGTCCCGCGGCGGACGCGCCGACCTCGCCGGGGCGATGCTTCCGCGCGTCTTCGCGCCGACGCTGCTGATCGTCGGGGAGAAGGACCGGCCGGTGCTCGCCATGAACCGCGCGGCCCTCGAGGAGATCGGCGCCGAGGAGAAGGAGCTGAGGATCGTCCCGGGGGCGTCGCACCTCTTCGAGGAGCCCGGCACGCTGAGCCATGCGGCCATGCTCGCGCTGGGGTGGTTCGAGCGTCACGTCGCGATCGACACGACCGTTCCGTCGGATCGATACTGAAGCGGTAGGGCATTCCCCTATGCATATTCGGGCCTGAACCGACCGACGGCCGGCGTCGGCCCGGCTACCCTTCGACGTGAGGATTGCCCAGATACCCCCGTCGTCCACACCTGCCGTGCTCGCCCTTGCCCTGCTGACCTTCGCCACGACCGCCGCCGCCCAGGGGCGTGACACCGTGCGCGTGGAGACCGGCCGCGGGAGCCGCGTGTGGATCGAGGGCGGGTCGAACGTGGCGGACTGGGCATGCCGCGCCACGACCTTCGACGCACGGGTCGAGCTCGATGCGTCGCCTCCGCGCGCTGAATCCATGACCGAGGGGATCCGGCGGGTGAGCGTCAGGCTGTCGGCCCGCGACCTCAAGTGCGGCAACCGCAAGATGGAGCACGACCTCTACACCGCTCTCAAGGCGAGCGACCCGGCGAAGCCTTCGTGGATCGTGGCCGCCTTCAATACGGTCGGTCATCCCTCCGCGGACACCGTGGATACCCAGGGTACCCTGCTCGTCGCCGGCGTCGAGAAGTACGTCGAGACGCGCATCACCACCGAGCGGCTGCCCGACGGGTCGCTCAAGGCTCGCGGAGCCGTGCCGCTCCTCATGACCGACTTCGGCATCAAGCCGCCGGTCGGCCTCTTCGGCCTGATCCGCAGCAAGAACGAGATCGTGGTGAAGTTCGAGCTCGTCATCGGCGCGCGCGCGCAGACTCCATGAGCAGCCGCTGCTCGGCCCGCGCCACGTTGCGCCGCGCCTGATCGATCGCGTCGACGTTCACCGAGATCGAGTCTATCCCCCAGCGCACCAGGCGCTCGGCGTACTCCGGATGCACCGACGGAGCCTGCCCGCAGATGGAGCAGGTCAGGCCGAGTGAATGGCTCGTCTCGATGATGAGCCGGATCGCTTCCAGCACGGCCGGATCGCGCTCGTCATAGCCCGACCCGAACAGGTCGCTGTCGCGATCCACGCCGAGCATGAGCTGCGTCAGGTCGTTGGAGCCGATGGACACACCGTCGATTCCGAGCTTCGCGTAGGCGGGCAGGCTGTAGATCACCGAGGGGACTTCGGCCATGATCCAGCGCTGCATTCCACGATCCTGCCCGCAGGCGCTCTCGTCGACGAGACGAAGGCACGTCTCGAGCTCCGCCGCCGTCCTCACGAACGGAATCATCAGGTGCAGGTTGTCGCGCTCCTTCCGCACCGCGGCGATGGCCGCCAGCTCCAGCGCGAAGAGATCGGGCTCTCGAACGTACCGCAGGCATCCGCGATAACCGATCATCGGGTTCGCTTCCACCGGCTCGTGCGTCTCGCCGCCGGCGAGGTTGCGGAACTCGTTCGACTTGAAGTCCGTCGCGCGATACACCACCGGGCGTGGATGGAATGCACGGGCGAAGACCATCAGCCGCTCGGCCAGGCGGGCCACGAGCTCCTCCGGCTTGTGCCGGCGAAGGAATTCACGCGGGTGCATCTGCTCGAGCGCGTCCCCGAGCATGAACTCCGCGCGCAGGAGGCCGACGCCGTCCACGTCCCGCGCGGCGATCTCCGCGGCGCGTTCGGGCTCGGCGAGGTTCACGTAGAGCCGCGTCGCGGTGATCGTCCCCGTTGTCGTCGCCGGTGCCGGCGCCGGGGCAGTCGCGGCCTGGACAGGTGCCGGCGCCTGGGCGCCGGCGAAGACTGAGCCGGTAGACCCGTCCACCGTCACCACGATGCCGTTCGCGAGCAGCTTCGTGGCCTCGTGCGCGCCGACGATGCACGGAACTCCCAGCTCACGCGCGACGATGGCCGCGTGGGACGTCATTCCGCCCGAGTCGGTCACGATCGCCGCCGCGCGCCGCATGATCGGCACCCAGTCCGGCGAGGTCATGCGCGTGACCAGCACGTCTCCCGCGCGAAGCGTTGATCCCTCGCCGGGCGACGTGAGCCTCCGCACCGGTCCCGACGCCTTGCCGGGGCTCGCGCCGAGGCCGTGGACGATGGGCTTCGCGGAAGCGCCCGAGGGCCCGGTCGCCGTCGCTGTCGCATTGCCGGCGGGGGGCACCCCGGCGAGCGTCGTGATCGGACGGCTCTGGGTGAGGTAGATCTTCTCCCCCTCGATCGCGAACTCGAGGTCCTGTGGCACCCCGTAGTGCCGCTCGGCGCGGCGGGCGAGGTCGGCGAGCGCCCGCACTTCCTTCTCCGTCAGGACGGGAGCAGTGGATTGAGCGGTCCCCGCGAGATCGACACGCACCGTTTCGCCCTTCGCTTCGTCCCAGCGGAGCAGGAACTCCTTTTCCATCACCCGCGTTTCCCGCGCGACGAGCGATTCCTTGTCGACGACGTGCCGGTCGGGCGTGACGGCGCCCTGCACCACCGATTCGCCGAGTCCCCAGGCAGCCTCGATGACCATGCGGGACGCGTCGCGCGTCGCCGGATCGGTCGTGAAGATGACTCCCGACTTGTCGGAGTCGACCATGCGCTGCACGACAACCGCCACCGGCATCTCCACCGGCATGCGCTGCTTGAGACGATAGAACAGCACGCGCGCGCCGAAGGTGGATGCCCAGCAGGCCTTCACCTTCTGCGCGAGGTCGTCGGCGCGCACGTTCAGGTAGCTCTCGAACATCCCGGCAAAGGAGAACTGCGCCGTATCCTCGGCCGTCGCCGAAGAGCGCACGGCCACGCGCGGCGACCGGGAACCGTGGACGAGGGCGGCGAACGCTTCGGCGATGTCGGCGCGAAGGGTCTCCGGCATCGGCGTCGCGTGCACCAGTGACTGAAGCGCGGCCGACACCCGGTCGAGCGCGGCCGGGTCGTCCGGGTCGAGGTTCGCCAGCTCCGCGGTCACGCGCGGTCCGAGCTTGTTCGCCTCGTAGAAGGCCCGGTAGCCGTCGATCGAGACGATGAATCCCGGGGGAATCGGCAGCCCGGCCGCCGTCATCTCACCGAGATTGGCTCCCTTGCCGCCGACGCGCCCCACGTCGGAGCGGCGCGCCTCGGCAAACGGCACGATGACGCGCGGAGCGGGAGTACTGGAGGCGACCGCCGGTGCGGCGGCGTCACGCGTTGGCGAAACGGCGGTCGTCATCGCTTCATCCTCCGGCGACTCCGGCGACGGCCCGCGCGGGGAATTCCACTCCCACCTTCACCTCGGACCCATGCGCGAGCGTGTTGTGCGCCGGACAGACGCGCGCCACGGCTTCCAGCATCGGCCGGTAGACCTCCGGGATCTCGTCCGACAGCACCACCTTCACCTCGAACTGCGCGATGCGATTGGGATTCTGCGCGCCGTGCTGCGCGACCTCGACGCGGAGCGATCCCGTCGGCAGGTGGCGCGCGACGAGGAACTGGTGGACGTAGAGCGCGACGCAGGTTCCGAGCGAGGCGCCGAGCAGCTCGATCGGCGCCGGGCCGGCGTCGTTGCCGCCGCCGCGCTCCGGCTGGTCGACGATCAGCGTGTGCGACCGGATCTGTGCCGCGAAGCGCAGCCCATCCTGGTGCGTGACGACGATGGCCTTCTTCGCCGGCCGCGGGCTGGAGTCGTTTGCTGCCGAATGGTCGATCATCGTGAGAGCGGGGAACGGTGTGGGAGGTGAATGGAGCCCACGGGAATGAGAACGCCCGCGGCGCGCGAAAACCGTCGGGGAGCGGCCGTGGACCCGCCGGGGAATCGCCTACGGCGCCGTGTGTCAGGCATGGCCCGACAGTCCACGGGCAACCCGCACGACTTCGCGACGGGCCCCCGAGCCGCATCATGGACGCACTCATTCAGGAGTCTTCAGATGCGCATCGGTGTCCTTGCAGCCAGCGCCGGGATCCTCGTGCTGGCAGCCTGCCAGTACAAGCCGACTCCGGTGGCCATCGCCGGCGACCCCGGCAGCATTCGCGCGCTCGCCGGCACCTGGTCCGGCACCTACCTCGGCACCGACACACGCCGCACCGGCAACATCACGTTCACCATCCGCGTCGACGGAGACAGCGCATTCGGGGACGTGCTGATGGAGCAGCCGCCAGGGGCGGCGAACCTGCTGCCGGCCGACGACCCGACCCTGCACCGCGCCCACGCGCGCAGCCCGCAGCTCCTCGCGGTGCGCTTCGTCGGCGTCATGGGTGGCGAGGTGTCCGGGGCGCTCGAGCCTTACGTCGCGCCCGACTGCGACTGCACCGTCCGCACGACCTTCACCGGCCGCGTTCGCGGCGACACGGTGAGCGGCACCTTCGAGACGCGGGCGCCGATGATCCCGGTTCAGACCGGCGTGTGGAGCGTCGTCCGGGAGCGCTGAGCGTTCGCGAGCAGCTGGCGCACCTCGTCGTCCGTGGTCTGCGCGAAGTCCTCGTACCACATCCCGACGCCGTGAAAGGGCTCGGGTGCGACGACGCATGCCCAGTCGTCGGCGGCGTTGCGTATCAGGCTGAGCGCGTCGCGTGACGCCACGGGGACTGCCGCCGTGATGGACCGTGGCCCGAGCGCACGCAGCGCGCGGATGGCCACGAGCATCGAGGCGCCGGTCGCCATGCCGTCGTCGACCAGGATCACGGCGCGATTGCGGAGGGCCTGCGCTTCGCCTCCCTCGCGATAGAGAGCCTCCCGCCGCGCCAGCTCACGGGACTCGTGGGCGATCGCCCGGTCGATCTCCGCGGGAGTGATGCCGAGCTTGTCCACGATCTCGTCGTTCATGACGATCGCGCCGCCGCTGGCAATCGCACCCATGGCCAGCTCCTCGTTGCCGGGCGTGCCGAGCTTGCGGACGAGGAAGATGTCCAGGGGCGCGTCGAGCGCGCGCGCCACTTCATGTGCCACCGGCACTCCACCGCGCGGCAGCGCCAGCACCACGGGATGCACGGTCGCGTAGGTGCGCAACAGTGCGCCGAGGGATCGTCCGGCCGCCCGGCGATTCCGGAATCGGGTCATGGTCAGCCTCCTGATCCGGCGAGCGCCGGCAACTGGCTGGTGATGCTCTCCTCGGTGAGCGGAACCGGCTTCACCGCCTTGCGTGGGTGCTCGATGAGCACCGGCACCTCGAGCTCGCGCCGCACCTTGTCGGCGACGCTGCCGATGAGCAGCCGCGACATCCCGCGTCCACGGGTCGTCATGGCGACGGCATCGACGTGCTGCGCGCGGGCGAAATCACAGATCGCCATCGCCACGGCGGGCGAGACGACGACCTGCCCGTCCACCGATGCCGCGCCGGCGCGGCGCAGCGTCTCCGCCGCCGTGGCCAGCTGCTGCTTCGATGCGGCGACGAGCCCTTCCGTGGCCACGTCGTCCACGGCCGACGGCAGGTAGTTGAAGGGCATGCCGATGTCGAGCCCGACGAGGGCCACCGGCTGCACCACCTGGAGCAGCGTGATGCGGGCATTCGAGCAATGCGCGAGGTCGACCACCGGTCCGGCGATCTCCATGGCCGCCGGCGATCCGTCGAGCGGCACGAGGATGTGCTGGAAGAGGTGACGCATCGCCCGGCCGTCCTTCGCCGACTTCACGGGACGGAGCATGAGGACCGGCATGACCGCATGCCGGCTCACGGCATCGGCGACGCTGCCGATCCATGCCCTGCTCCACCCGGTCCGGCCGTGCGAGGTCATCACGATGAGATCCGCCGAGCCGTCGGTGGCCCGGTCACAGATGGCCTTCGCCGGATCGCCATTCACCACGGCGAAGGTCGTGGTGATCCCCGAGCCCGACGCCAGCTCCGCGGCGATGCCGCGCAGGTACCCGGTCTCCTCGGCCATCCGCTTCTTCGTCCACACGGGCTCTTCGCCACCGGCCGGATACGGCTCGTGGACCAGGACGAGGTCCATCCGCGCGTTCGACGCGATCGCGATCGCGGCCGCGCGGCCGATCGCTTCCTCGGCGAGCGAGGACCCATCGAGCGGGATCAGCAGCTTCCTGAACATGACGTCCTCCTTCAGCTAGGCCGGCAGCTGGCCTTTCGGCTTGCCCGTCGAGACGCCGAGCAGCCGATACATGGGGCAGTAGCCCGCGAGACCAGTGGCCAGCGGGATGAGTCCCAGCCATCCCCAGTTCGTGCGTGGTCCGACGAAGACCAGCGAGAGCAGGACGATGCCGGCGATCACCCGCAGCCAGCGATCGAGAGATCCGACGTTCACGCGCATTGGCGCCTCCAGTGGTTCGCGCCGCGGTGCGTCCGCGGGCGTTGTCGCATAATCGGAGTCGTCTGGGCTCCAAACCGTCCTGCCGCGCCTGAATCTCTGTGCGGGAAACCCTCGTGGTCCGGCGGCTGAAGGCAGGGTGGTGAAATTCCGCACGCGCCGCGGATGGAGTCCCGACTGCTCGTCGTGCCGGTACCCCGCAGACTGGATCGACTTCCGATCCCGAGCGAGCCATGACGACGGCAGTGGAATCACGGACCCTCGACGTCATCCGCCGGTACGCGCATCCGCTTACCGGGGACGCACACGACTTCGAGCCGGTGCTGCACCGGGTCGGCGACGCGCACCTCGTGCTCATCGGCGAGGCCTCGCATGGCACCCACGAGTTCTACCGCGTGCGGGCCGAGATCACCAAGCGCCTCATCCGCGAGAAGGGCTTCACGGCCGTCGCCGTCGAGGCCGACTGGCCCGACGCCTTCCGCATCAACCGGTACGTGCGGGGCCGGGGCGCCGACGCCGAAGCGAGCGACGCGCTCGGGGGCTTCGAGCGGTTCCCGCAGTGGATGTGGCGGAATGCCGACGTGCTCGATTTCGTCGGATGGCTGCGGGCGTACAACGACGCCGTCACGCTGCCGCGCCTCAAGGCCGGCTTCTACGGCCTCGACGTGTACAGCCTGCAGGCGTCGATCGCCGCGGTGGTCGACTACCTGCGGGCGGTCGATCCGGACGCCGCGCAGGTGGCGGAGACGCGTTACAGCTGCTTCGACCCGTTCGCCGGCGACCCGGTGAAGTACGGGCTCGCCACCATCTCCGGCGAGCGCCTCTCCTGCGAGGCGGAAGTCGTCGCTCGGCTCATCGACCTGCGGGAGTCGGCGGCCGAATACGCGCGGCGGGACGGCCGGTTCGATCCGGACGCCGTCTTCTACGTCGAGCAGAACGCCCGGATCGTCCGCAACGCCGAGCGATACTACCGGGCGATGGTCCGCGGCGGCGCGGCTTCGTGGAACCTGCGGGACCGCCACATGGCCGGCACGCTCGAGGCGCTGCGCCATCACCTGCGCCAGGGCAGCAACGAGCCGAAGATCGTCGTGTGGGCGCACAACTCGCACCTCGGCGACGCCCGGTGGACCGAGATGTCCGCGCGCGGCGAGACCAACGTCGGCGAGCTCGTGCGCGTCCGGCATCCGCACGACGTCGTGAGCATCGGCTTCACGACGTTCAGCGGCACCGTGACCGCCGCGAACGACTGGGACAGGCCGGCGCGTCGCATGTGGGTCGTGCCGGCGCTCAACGGCAGCTACGAAGAGCTGCTCCACTCGGCGGTCGCTGGCGGGCAGGAGCCGGGCGCGCGGAACTTCATGCTCTCCTTCGACGCCGGCCATGCGACCCGCGACGAGCTGCTCCATGCGCTCGACGGTCCGATGCTCGAGCGCGCCATCGGCGTGATCTACCGGCCGGCGACGGAGCGGATGAGCCACTATTTCATGGCGTCGCTGTCGCGGCAGTTCGACATCGTCCTGCACTACGACGTGACGCGGGCCGTCGAGCCGCTGGAGCGGACCGTCCGCTGGGAGCGGGGCGAGGAGACCGAGACCTTCCCGTCAGGCCTCTGAGTGTTGCGGCGCCGTCTCCTGCCGGCCGCGCTCTAGGCCGGCTGGGAGACGTGACGAATGACTTCGACGACGCGCGGCTCCTCGACGTGGAGCTTGCGGACGATGTCGGCCTGGGCGATCACCCCGATCACGTGCTCGGCATCGTCGACGACCGGCAGGCGGCGGACCAGTGCCCGGTCCATGCGCTCGAGCACCACGTCCGCGGAATCGTCCGGGTGCACGGTCACGATCGGCCGCTGCGTCATGTGGTCGCGGACCCTGCATCCGCTCGGGTGGTGCTCCCCGACGCACCGCACCGCGATGTCGCGGTCCGTGATGACGCCGGCCAGCCGCATGCTCTGGCGGTCGTCCACGATCGGGATGAAGCCCACCTCGTGCTCGCGCATCAGCCGGGCCGCGAGCGACAGGTCGTCGCCCGCCGTCGCGACCGCCGGGAATGAGCTCATGAGTTCTCTGGCGTTCATGTCTTCCTCCCCCCTGTGTGGACGTCGCGCATCACCATCAGCGGTGATGGCGATGCGCGATGTCCCTTCGCTCCGCTTCACTGTCCTGCGGACTGCCTAGCTGACCTCGATCTCGATCTTCCGTCCCTTCGCCTGGGCGTTCGGCGTCTTGGGCATCGTCACCTTCAGCACGCCATTCCTGAACTCGGCGCTGATCTTCGACGCGTCCACCGTGCGCGGGAGCGTGAACGAGCGGCGGAACGAGCCGTAGCTGCGCTCCCAGAGGTGATACTTCTTGTCCTCGCTGCCCTCGGTCTTCTCCTCCGTCTTCTCGCCGCTGATCGACAGCATGCCGTCTTCGCTCACGGAGATGTCGACGTCCTTCTTCTCGAGTCCCGGAAGCTCGGCCGTCACCTCGAGGCCGTTCGCGTTCTCGGTGATCTGCATTGCCGGCATCCACCCGATGGGTGACTCGACGGCCTCCGGCTCGAGGTTCATGAGCATGTCATCCATGATCCGGCGCATCCGGTTCTCCATGTCCTCGAAGGCCGGAACCGACTGGAACGCCAGGCGCGGCGGGCGCCGCGTGAATCGAACGAGTGCCATTGTGACCTCCCTGATTTGTTGTGGCACGCCCATAGTCGCCTGACCGGGGAAACCGTCAGTCGGGAGTTGCCCGCCGCCATGTACGGACGACGATGTCAGTCACGGACGACCCTACAGCGCGTGGCCGGAATCCCGACTGGTGCGACCGCGGGATGCCCGCAGCTTGGAGCAGCCTCCTCGAGGATCGTCCCATGGCCATGCTCGACCGCAAACAGCTCACCGCCCTGACCAGCCCGCTGCGCGGGCAGCTCGTGCTCAGCGTCTACATCGACGGCACCTCTTCGGGGCCGGCCCAGCGTCATCAGTGGCGCACCGCCCTCGACCACCAGCTCAAGCTGGTGCGTGAGCTCGCCGCGTCCGGCACGCATCAGGAGCGCATGGCGCTCGAGCGGGCCATCGGCCTCCTCGACGAGCAGCTCGCGGCGTTCACCGGCGAGATCGGCGCGCCGGGCTGGGTCGCCTTCATCGGCCCTCGCGTGGTCCACTACGCCGGGCCCAGCCCGGTGCGGATGCCGACCCTGGTCGCGTGGGACCAGGGGGCGCACATCGCGCCCTTCAGCAGGGCGCTCGCCGCGACACGGCGCGCCGTCGTCGCGCTCGTCGATGCGCGGAAGGCGGACCTCTTCGTGTGGCATGATGGCCACCTCGATCGGATCGACAGTCTCCATGCCCATCACGCCATGGACGAGCCCATGCACATGGGCAGCGTGCCGAGGTCGGGGTTCCATACCGGCACGCGCGGCGGGACGGGCCACGACAAGGTCCAGCGTGCGCTCAACGAGGGCAGCGCGCGCATGCGGCGCGAGGTGGTCGCGCGGGTTCTCGAGCTCGCCGGAGCGGATGCGTACGTCCTCGTCGGCGGAACGCCCCAGCACCGGCACGAGGTCGCGGCCCTGCTGGCGGAGAGCGCGCGCGACCGGCTCGCCGAGCTCGAGTCGCTCGACATTCACGCAACGTTGGCTTCGCTCACCGCTGCCGCCCGCGAGGCCTGTGAGGGCCTGAGGATGCGCGAGCTGCGCGGCCAGGTGGATTCACTGATCGAGAGCGCCGGCGGGCGCGGTGCCGCGGCCCTCGGGCCCGAGACGACGCGCTGGGCCCTCGAGCAGTCGCGGGTGCAGGCGCTGTACGTCACGCCGCGCTTCGTCGAGGAGCATGCCGACGCCGCCGAGACGGCGATGCGGGCGGCGCTCGACCAGAACGCGACGATCGAGGAGGTGGACGACGAGACCGCCGCGCGGCTCGATGCGCATGGCGGTGTCGCCGCGCGCCTGCGCTATCGACTCGTCTGAGAGGTGGACCATGTCACGGCCTCGCGACCGCATGAGCAACGACAGGCCGACCCTCACCCTGGACACGAATGTCCGTGAGGCGCCGGGGGATTCCGGATCAGCGCTCCTTCCCCGGAAGCGGCAGTCGCTTCGGCTCCTTCCCGACCGCGTGCCGGAGCCTTCGCCCGTCTGGCCGGCGCGCGTACTGGTCGCGAGTGACGGCTCTCCGCCCGCGGAGACCGCGGTCGTCGCCGGGCTGACGCTCGCCGCACGGAGCTCCGCCGCCATCGAGGAGGTGGCGATCTACTCCCCGAACGTCCCGCCACCGGCGGGCATGCCCATGAAGTCCTGGTCCCCCTCGGATCGGCGCGCGGCGGCGAAGCTGCTGCGCGACGTGCGCCGCCAGCGCCGGTCGGTTTCGCCCGTCGCGCGGAGCGCCGGGCCCGTTCCGGTCCGGATCGAGATCGGCGACGTCGGGCCGGCGATCACGCGCGTTGCGTCGGAGCGGGACGCCGATCTCATCGTCCTGGGGATCCGGTCCAGCATCGCCTCCCGCCGTCGAACCGCGATCTGCGCCGCGCGATATGCGACCGTCCCGATCCTCGCGGCGGCCCAGGGCGCGGCTGCCATCACTCGCGCGGTGTTTGCCCTCCCGGACGGCGGGCTCGACCTCGCCACTGCCCGCGCCGCCACGGCGCTCCTCCTGCCGCACAGTCGCATCTGGTTCGCGGTCCGGGCCCGCCCGGGCGCCTCCACCGCCGCCGCGACCCAGCAGCTCCTCGGCGAGATCGCCGCCGGCGCCGGCGAAGAGTGGAACGTGAAGGCGCGCGTCCATTCGGCGGACCTCGTCGAGATGGACGGCGACCCCGTCGTCGAGGTTCTCCGAATCGCCGAGAGGGTCCGGGCGCAGCTCATCGTCGTCCGCAACCACGGAACACCCGGTCCCGTGCGCGCGTTCCTCCCGAACATCGTCCAGCCGCTGCTCTTCGCGGCCCCGTGCTCCGTGCTCGTCGTGCCGGTAGACGGATCCCGCGCCGGGAGATAGATCCCGCGCGCTACAGCGCCCGCGGCGCCACGCGCGCTCCGGGCTTCACGCGGTCGGACGGGAACACCACCACCTGCTCGCCTCGCGTCACGCCCTCGAGGACCTCGGCATCGGCGCCACCGAGGTGACCGATGCGCACCTGCCGCTGCTCGACGCTCGCGCCGCGGATGACGAATGCCGTCCACGATCCGGAGCCCGTCCCCGGCAGCAGCGCGCTGCGGGGGATCGTGAGCGCCGACGGCGACGTCCAGACGATGATCGCCACGTTCACGCGGAACCCGTCGCCGATGCCTCGCGGGACCTGGTCGAGATCGGCGATCACGTTCACCCGCTGCTCCTCGATACCGAGCGCCGAGATCTTGGTGAAGCCCGCCGGCTCGATGGTGCGGACGCGGCCCGTCACGGTCGAGACGCCTTCGCTCGTTCCGTTCACCGACCAGTCCACGAATCGCACCCGGTCGCCGGGCCGCACCGTTGCCACGTCACTCGACAGCAGGTCGGCGACCACCTCGAGCGACCCCGGATCGCCGATTTCCATGAGCGGCGTTCCGGCGGCGATGATGCGCTCGCTGCGCTCGGCGATGCGCAGCACCCGTCCGCTCGCCGGCGCCCGGACCACGACCGGTTGCGCGCTGCCGTTCGCGCGGGCGTCGAGGACGGCGCGCGCCTGGCGCACGTCGGCCTGGGCCGCGGTCACTCGCGCGTCGGCGCCGCGCGCCATCTCTTCGGCGTCGATGGTGGCCAGCACCGCCTCCTCGAACACCCGCGGCGCGACGCCGCCAGCTTCGAGGAGCCGCGCCACCCGCCCCCGCTCACGCACGCGCTGCTCGAGCGCCGCGTGTGCCGCACGCGCCTGCCCCGCGGCCTGGAGCTCGATGGCGCGCGCGGCGTCCACTCGCGCCTGCGCCTGCGCGAGCGCCTCGCCGTCGAGAGGCGCCGGCGCCAGTCGCGCCACCACGTCCCCGGCCCGCACGAGGTCGCCCTCGGCGCGCTCGATCCGGTGCACGCGGCCCGTCACGGGGGCGACGATCATGTAGCGCTCGCGCACGCGCGTCCGCCCGTACGCCTCGACGACGCTCTCCATCGGGCG
>CAMLHT010000060.1 GCA_946479895.1 uncultured Gemmatimonadota bacterium
TCCACTGACCCACCGATCCACTGACCCACCGATCCACCGATCCACCGATCCACCGATCCACCGATCCACCGACCCACTGATCTGGCAGCCTCCCCGCCAACCGAGCGCAAGCGGCACTTGCTTTCCCTGCCACCGTGGCCTGAAAGACGGGTACGAATCGGGCTTCCCGATTTGGTCGCCAAGCGCGCCAGCCACTGATAAGTTCTGGCGCCCCACGGAGAAACGCCCGGTCCGACGGTGCTGGAATGGGGTGTGCGACTTGCCACACCTGCGCCGGCTCCTCGTTCGCGGCGTCGCTCATTTCACTACAGGGATTCAGATGGCCACACGCCAGACCCTTCCCGTTCTGCCACTGCGCGGAACGGTCATTTTCCCGGGATTGACCGCGCCGATCGCCGCCGGAAGGCCCGGGACACTGCGCGCGATCGAGTCCGCCCTCAAGGGAGATCGGCTCGTCTTCGCCGTCGCCCAGCGCGACAACACCGACGAGCCGACGCCGGACATCCTCTACTCGATGGGCGTCATCGCGCGCATCAGCCAGATCCAGCGCGGCCTGGGCGGCGTCCAGCTGCTGCTCCAGGGCGAGCAGCGCGCGACCTCGCTCCACTATTCGACCGCCGACGGCTACCTCAGCGCGGTCGTGATGCCGGTCGAGGAGATGAACCCGCTCAACGAGAGCGACGCGGCCTTCATCGCCCTGCACAAGGAGCTTCGCGACCGTGCCGCCGAGCTCGGTGAGCGCCGCGGCCTTCCCGAGGACGTCGTCCATCAGGTCCTCGATTCCGTCACCGAAGCCGGCAAGTTCGCCGACCTCGTCGCCGGCTACATCGAGCTCACCCCGGCCGAAAAGCAGGGCCTGCTCGAGACGCTCAGCGTCGAGGAGCGGCTGCGCCGCGTCCTCGTCCATGTCCAGCGCCAGATCGGCATGCTGGAGATGCAGGAGGAGATCAAGTCGCAGGTCCAGGAGGAGCTCGGCGATCGCCAGCGCGAGATGTACCTGCGCGAGCAGATGAAGGCGATCCAGAAGGAGCTCGGCGAGGACGACCAGTCGAAGGAAGTCAGCGAGCTCCGCGAGAAGCTCGAGAAGCTCGAGCTGCCGAAGGATGCCCGCACCGAAGTCGATCGCGAGCTCGCCCGCCTCGAGCGCTCGGGCCGCGAGTCCATGGAAGCCCAGGTCATCCGCACCTACCTGGAGTGGATCGCCGAGCTGCCGTGGAACAAGCGGTCGGACGACAACCTCGACCTGAACCGCGCCCAGCAGGTGCTCGACGAGGATCACTACGGCCTGCCCGACGTGAAGGACCGGGTGCTCGAGTTCCTCGCCGTGCGTCAGCTGCGCGCGCAGCAGATGGCCGACGAGCTCACCCAGACGGGCGAGATGTCCATCGCCAAGCTCAAGGCGAACCAGGACGACGCGAACCCGCAGCTCCGCCAGAACAACGGCGAGGACCGGCCGATCACCGATGCGAAGGAGGCGAAGGCTCGCGCGATGGCGAAGGGCCCGATCACGCTCTTCGTCGGACCGCCGGGCGTCGGCAAGACGTCCATCGCCAAGTCCATCGCCCGCTCGCTCGGCCGTGAATACGTCCGCGTGGCGCTCGGCGGCGCGCGCGACGAGGCGGACATCCGCGGACATCGCCGCACGTACGTCGGCGCGATGCCGGGCCGCATCATCCAGGGGATGAAGCAGGCCGGCACCAAGAACCCCGTCTTCCTGCTGGACGAGGTGGACAAGCTGGGCGTGTCGTTCCAGGGGGATCCCTCGAGCGCGTTGCTCGAGGTCCTGGATCCGGCGCAGAACGACAGCTTCACCGACCACTACCTGGGCGTGCCGTTCGACCTCAGCGAAGTGCTCTTCATCGCGACGGCCAACTTCATCCAGAACATCCCCGGCCCGCTCCTCGACCGCATGGAAGTCGTCGAGTTCGCCGGCTACACGGAGCAGGAGAAGGCGCAGATCGCGAAGAAGTACCTGATCCCGCGCCAGCTCGAGGATTCAGGACTCGGGAACCGCGATCTCGAGTTCACCGACGACGCCACGCTGGCGGTGATCAGCCAGTACACGCGCGAGAGCGGCGTGCGCCAGCTCGAGCGACAGATCGGCGCCGTGGCCCGCAAGGTCGCGCGCAAGATCGCCGCGGGCGACGAGACGATCATCTCCGACAAGAAGATCGACGCCACCGAGGTCCGGCAGCTGCTCGGCCGTCCGAAGGTTCACCCGGAGCATGCGGCCGAGGAGAACGAGATCGGCGTAGCGACGGGGATGTACTACACCCCGGCGGGCGGCGACATCATGTTCGTCGAGGCGGCCATCCGCCGCCTGCACGGCAGCGGCACGCGCGTCAACGACGCCGAGTCGACGCAGGTCAGTGGCTGGGGCAACGTCTCGCTGATCCTCACCGGACAGCTCGGTGACGTGATGAAGGAGTCCGCGCGCGCGGCGATGACCTACGCCACGACCCACGCGTCGTCGCTCCAGATTCCGGAGGACCGCCTCGGGTCGATCGAGGTGCACGTGCACGTGCCGGCGGGCGCGATTCCCAAGGACGGTCCCTCGGCGGGCACCACGATGTCCACGGCGCTGGTGAGCGCGATGAGCGGCCGGCCCGTTCGGCGCGACGTCGCGATGACCGGCGAGATCACGCTGCGCGGGCGGGTGCTGCCCATCGGCGGCCTGAAGGAGAAGGTGCTTGGCGCGCACCGCGCGGGGATCAAGCACATCATCCTGCCCAAGGACAACGAGGCGGACGTGGACGACATCCCGGAGGAGGTGCGCAAGCTGCTCACCTTCCACGCCGTGAGCACGCTGGACGAGGTGTTCAACATCGCGCTGCTTCCGGCTCCCAACAGGACTCCATCAGAGACGGTGAAGCCGTCTCTGATGGAGGAGATGGAGGCCACGAAGAGCACCGGTCGCGGCCATAAGAAGGCCGTCGCGACCTGAGCTCCCCCACGGATGGGAAGAAGACGGCGCCGGTTCAGTGGCGCCGTCTTTTTCTTGTTCGAGAGAGAGAAACGACCTGCTACCGCGGCAGGTCGGCGCGGGGAGCGAGTCCCGAACTCATCATCGGGAAGTGAACCGTGAACCTGGTGCCGGTGCCCCGGGCGCTCTGCACCGTGATGGCGCCGCCGGACTGCTTGACGATCCCGAGCACAGTCGCGAGTCCCAGCCCGGTTCCCATCTGCCCCTTCGTGGTGAAGAACGGCTCGAAGATGCGCGCGGTGGTCTCGGGGTCCATCCCGACTCCGGTATCGGCGACCTCCAGGGTGACGTACTCTCCGGGCGGAAGCGTCGCATCGACGGTCATCACCGGCTTCGATGCCTTCACGCAATCGGTTCGAATGGTGAGGGTCCCGCCCGCGGGCATCGCATCGCGCGCGTTCAGGCAGAGGTTCATCAACACCTGATGCAACTGCGTGACGTCCGCCGTCACTTCACAGGGCCCATCGTGCAGGTCGAGGACGATCTCGATGTCTTCGCGGATGAGCCGGCGAAGCAACCGGTCGGTGTCCGAGACGATCGTGTTCAGGTCGGTCCGGACCGGCGCGAGGACCTGCTGGCGCCCGAAGGCGAGCAACTGCCTGGTCAGTGCGGCGGCTTTCGCTGCCGCAGCTTCGATCTCACGCGCGCTCGACGCCATCTCGGAGCCGTTCGCCGCGTTCGCGAGGATGGACGAGGCCTCGGCCATGATGACCGTGAGGATGTTGTTGAAGTCATGGGCCACCCCGCCCGCAAGGCGCCGATCATCTCGGCGGTGGTCCAGCCGTACAGCCGCTCCGCGGCGGGGTTCCAGATCGTGCAGCGCCACTGGAGATCCGTGCCGATGATGGCGAGGGGCGAAGCATCGAACAGCGCTTTCAGATAACTGAGCGAGCGCTCGAGATCCTGTTCCGCGCGGACCCGGGCGGTGACGTCCCGCACGGTACCCTGGACGCCGGCCACCCTGCCCGCCTCGTCGTGGTAGTGCTTCGCGTTCACCTCACCGAGGAATGTGCGTCCCCGCAATGTCCGAAACATCACGGTGGCATCGGTGACCTCACTCCCCGACGCGAGCCGCTGCAGGATCACGTCGCGGTCGGCGAGGTCCACGTAGATGTCGCGCACGTTCACCCGCCTCATGTCCGCGGCTGACCCATCGAAAAGCCGGAGTGCGGCGGGATTGGCATCGATGATCAGCCCATCCGTGTTGGTGAAGAAGATGGCGTCGTGCGCGTTCTCGAACAGGAGGCGGAAGCGACCAGTGCTCTCCAGCAGGCGGGCACGGGCTTCGGCGATCGGGCGGAGGTCCTCAACTGTCGAGAAGATGACCCGCGTGCCGTTGGGCAGGGTGAAGAACTCCGCGTGCACGCGAGTTGGAATGGCCTCGCCGCGCGCCGTCCTGAACTTCATGATCTCTCCGTCGAGCGTGCCCTTGCTCGCGAGGCGCGACAGGAAACTGCTGCGCTCCTGAGGCTTCTCGTAGAGATCGTCGGCGCTACGGTTTCGCAGGTCCTCGCGGTTGTAACCTGCCAGCTCTGCGGCGGCGCGGTTGCAGTCGAGAACCTCGCCACCCGCCGACGTCACCACCATCGCCAACGGCGCCGCCTCGAATGCCAGGCGGAGCTTCTCCGGCGACTCCATGGCAAGAGTGGTGAGGTCAGACACGTTGGTTTCCACCGTGTTGCCCGGGCTCGGGTGAAAGAGGGTCACCCCCTCACGGTCGCCCGGGACAGGGGCGCCGCCATCGGGGGATCCGCCCCGCACCGGGTGAGGAGTTCCCCGATCAGTCGTCGTCATGGAGAACCCGCACGGCCGGTGTGTCCAGATCGTCCATCTGTCCGCTCCGGGCCGACCAGATGAAGGCCGCGACCGCGGCGGCCACGATCACGAGGGCGAGCGGGAGCACGATGTAGAGGACGCTCATGCGCGCTCCCGGGCGAAGGATCGGCCGTACCAGGATCCCATGACGACCGTGAGCGAGCTGACCGGCATCAGGATCGCCGCGACGAGCGGGGTCAGTGCCCCCATGATGGCCAGGGAAGCGCCGGCGACGTTGTAGGCGATGGAGAAGGTGATGTTCGAGCGGATGACGCGCATCGCGCCCGTCGCTCCCTCGGTCAGCTCGACCAGCGGGGCCAGGCCGGGGCGCGTCAGGTAGACGTCGGCCGCCGAAAGGCACGCCTCGGCTCCTCCGTGGACGCCGATGCCGACGTGCGCCGCCGCGATCGCCGCCGCGTCGTTCACGCCGTCGCCGACCATCACGACGTGCTCGCCGCGTGCCCGCAGCGACCGGACGTACGCGAGCTTGTCCTCGGGCGTCGCTTCACCGATCGCGTCGCCCTCGCCGAATCCGAGCCATTCCGCGACCGATTCGACGACTTCCCGCGCGTCACCACTGAGCAACACCGTGCGCCAGCCGCGATCGCGGAGCGCGCGCAGCGAGCGCAGCGCGTCGGCGCGCACGACGTCGCCCAGGCCCGCGACGGCCACGAGCTCTCCATCCACGGCGACGTACACCGGCGTGAGCGCCCGGTCCATCGCGCCGAGCGCGGCGCGAATGCCCGGGCCCTCGTGTGTGCTGGCCGCGCCAACGAACCGCGACGAGCCCACCCGGACGCGACGGCCGCCGACGATTCCCTCGAGCCCTCCACCCACCACGTGACGCGCGTCGGCCACGGGCAACGTCGCGGTGTCCGGCCACGCACGGCGGAAGCCAGCCGCCAGCGGATGGGACGATCCCTGCTCGAGCGACAGCACGAGCGGCTTCACCCAATCCGGCCCATGCCACTCAGCCAGCGCGATGACGCCTTCGGTGACCGTCCCGGTCTTGTCGAGCACGAGGGTGCCCGGCCGCGACAGCAGCTCGAGCGCGTCTCCGCCCTTGACCAGCATGCCACGTCGGGCCGCCCGGCCATTCGCCACGGTGATCGCGAGCGGCGTGGCCAGCGCGAGCGCGCAGGGGCACGTCACGATGAGGAGGGCGATGGCGTCGTCGAGGGCGCGGTCGGGCGCGACGCTGAGCCTCACGATGAAGAGCGCCGCGGCCGCCGTCAGCACGACGGCCACGAACCATCCGGCCATGCGGTCCGCCAGCAGCACCACCGGAGCGCGGCGGCGCGCGCTCTCCTCCACCTGGCGAAGCAGCCTGGCGATGCGGCTCGACTCCCCTGCTTCCTCGACGCGGACGCGGACCGGCGCCGTGAGGTTCAGGGTCCCCGCATGGACCCGATCGGCCGGGCGAATGCTCACCGGGCGGGACTCGCCCGTCAGGAGTGCGAGGTTCGCGGCGGACGTCCCGCTCGTGATGACCCCGTCCGCTCCGAAAGTCTCGCCCGCACGCACGTCCATGATCATTCCCGGCAGCAGGGCGTCCGTCGGCACTTCACGGGTGACCTCTCCCTCGACGATGCGCGTCGTGACGGGCGCGATCGCGTTCAGCAGCTCGGCCGAATCGGCCGCCATGCGCTGGCCGCGCTGCTGGAGGAAGCGGCCGACGAGCAGCAGCAGGATGAGGACGGAAAGTCCGTCGAAGAAGATCGGACCCGAGTCGCGGATGGTGTTCACCGCCCCGCTCACGAGGCCCGCGGTGAGGGCGATGGCGATCGGCAGGTCCATGTGCAGCGCCCGCGCCCGCAGCGCGCCGAGCGCGCCACTGAAGAACACGCGTCCGGGCCATACGAAGGCCGGAATCACGAGCGCGAAGCTCGTCCACCGGAAGAAGCGCGTGATCGCCGGATCCATGCCGTTTGCCTCCCCCGCATAGAGCGCGAGCGCGGCGAGCATGATGTTGATGGCGATGGCGCCGGCGATGCCGATCCGCGTGAGCATCGCGCGGTCCTCGCGCTTCCGCATCGCGTCGCGGGCGACCCCGCGGTATGGATGCGGCGGATAGCCGAGCTGGTCGAGGCTGCGCGCGATCGCCGACAGCGACACCGCCCCGTCGTCCCATTCGACGACCGCCAGCGAGCGCCGGATGTCCAGCTCTGCCCGGGCGACACCCGGCAGCACGATCGGCATGCGCTCGACGAGCCAGACGCACGACGCGCAGTGCACGGCCTCGAGGTAGAGCTCCATCCGCGCGAGGCCACTTTCGGTGCGCGTGACATATCGGTCGGCGAACGCCGGATGGTCGAACTCCTCGTAGCCGCGGCCCGTGCTCCGGACGGGAGCTTCACGCCGATCCGCGAAGCGGTAGTACCGGGTGAGGCCGTGCTCGTGGAGAATGGTGAATGCCGCGCGACAACCCGTGCAGCAGAACTGGTCGCCCCCGTCGCCGTCGAGAAAGCCGGGCGGAACGGGCAGGCCGCAGTGCGCGCAGGCGACGTCAGCCGCGGCATCGGTGGCGGCGCTGCGAAGGGCTTCAGTGGCCATGCGGAACCGTCACCGTCATCGCGAGTCGCCCGGTCAGCGCCAGCATGCCGATCACCGCCACCGCCACCGCACTCACGACCGGAAGCCGGCGGCGAAGAGGGCCGAACAGCCGCTGCGCCCCGAAGCCGACGGCGAGCATGGCCGGCAGGGTACCGGCCCAGAACACGAGCATCACCAGCGCTCCGTCGAGCGGCCTTCCCGTCGTGCCCGCGGCAGCCACGAAGACGTACAGCCAGCCACAGGGCAGCAGCGACGTGAGCAGCCCCATCGCCAGCGCGCGTGTCGCCACTGAACGGCCGCGCAGTCGTTCGAGGGCGTCGCCGATCCAGTCCTGGAGCCCTCGCTGCAGTGCGCTCCCCTGGCGCAACCGCACTCCGGCCGCGGCGAGGATTCCGGTCAGTCCCCACAGGATCATCATCGCGCCGCCGACCACGGTCGCACCCCGGGCAATGCCGGCAACGGCGCCGAGATGCGTCACCCCGGCGCCGAGTGCGCCAGCCACGGTCCCGAGCGCGAGGTACGACGCGAGCCTGCCCCCGTTGTAGAGCAGATGCCCGCGCAGCGCCCGCGATTCCGGCGCATAGAAGCACACGAAGCCGCCGCACATGGCGGCGCAGTGGGCGCTCCCGAGGAGACTCGCCGCAAGGAGGCCCGCCAGCGTGCCGGTCATTCGGGCGCCGGTGGTGCCTGGGTTCGCGTGCTGGCGATGAAGCGCTCGGCGCCCCGCACGGCCTCGACGCGGACCTCCCACTCTCCCGCGTGACCGATCGCAATCGGCCCGACGTAGGTACCGGGACTCCGCTCCACGAGCTCGGCCCTCAGGATGTCGTTCGCCCGGGCGTTGAACCGCGCATTCACCCTGACCGTCGCCCCGGCGATCGGCCGTCCCGCCGAGTCGCTCAGCATCACCGCCACCGATCCGATGCCGTCGCCGCGGGCAAGGTGGCTCATCGCCGTCCACTGCAACGCGGCGCTTCGCCGCTCCTGCTCCATCGTGGAGTCGAAGCCAACGGCGCGGCGATAGTAGTCCGGCTCGATCGCGAATGCGGGATCGTCGGACGCGACTCGCATCATCATCAGGTTGCCCGCGGCAAATGCGAGCAGCACCACGGTGATGCCGACCGGCCAGGCATGTGGGCGTTTCATCGGGGACCTCCCGCCGGGCCAAGGAGGCGCCAGGGCTGACGGTATGCGTGGCCCTTCGGATCCGTCACGGTCAGCTGGATCGGCCGCTCGCCGCCGGCGAAGGCGCTTCGGGGCAGGACGATGAAGACGCTGGTCGTCCGCGTCTCACCGGCGCGAACGACCAGCGGGTTCTCGGGCGCGATGATCGTCGCGCCGGCATCGCCCAGTCCGTCCACGCCGATCACGTACTGCTGATCGTCTCCCTGGCGATTGCTGACCTTGATGCGCACCTGGTTCGCGATCCGGCCGTCGTTTTCTTCGGCGAACGGCCCGTCTAGCCCGCGCAGCACGGTGACGTCCATCGGCGCCTTGAGCGCCAGCGTCAGCACCAGTCCGCCGACCATGAGGGCGAGAACCACCGGATAGAAGACGGTCCGGATGCGGAGGAAATGGCGGCGCTTGCCCGCGATCTCGTCGCGCGACGAATACCGGATGAGTCCCGGCGGCTTGCCGATCCGGCGCATCACCTCGTCGCAGGCGTCGATGCACTGGGTGCAGTGCACGCACTCCATCTGGAGTCCGTTGCGGATGTCGATGCCCGTCGGGCAGGTCTGCACGCAGGCCTTGCAGTCGATGCAATCCCCCGCCCGCGGGTCGCGGTTCTTCACTCCGAGGGCGCGCGGCTCACCGCGCTGCACGTCGTAGGCGACGATCAGCGACTGGTCGTCGATCAGCGCCGACTGCCACCGCCCGTATGGACAGACGATCAGGCAGGTCTGCTCACGGAACCAGGTGAAGTTCAGCCACAGCAGCACGGTCGCCAGGACGACGAAGAAGAAGGCGGTGGGATGCTGCGAGGGCGGATTGAGCACCCACCGGTACAGGTTGTCCGTTCCCACGAAGAACGCGAGCAGCGTGTGGGAGACGAACAGCGCGAGGAAGCCGTAGGCGACGTACTTGCCGATTCGCCGCGGCGTGAACCAGGCGCCGCGCTTGTCGAGGTTCCGCGAGCCCGTGTATCCGCCGTCGAACACGCGCTCGATCGGCCGGAACAGGAACTCCAGGAAGACGGTCTGCGGACAGGCCCAGCCGCACCACACGCGCCCGAAGAGCGCCGTCAGCAGGAACACCGTGATGATCACCGTGCCCAGGAAGAACATGAAGGGCAGCGTGTCGGTCGCCAGGAACGTGTAGCCGAACAGCGTGAACTGGCGGCGCGGCAGGTCCATCAGGAAGACCGGCTTGCCGGCGATCCGCACGAACGGCGCGACGAAGAAGATCGCCATGAGGACCCACGCGACGATCAGCCGCCGGCGCATCCACTTGCCATACGACGGCTTCGGGCGGATCCACCGGCGTGATCCGTCCTCGTTCAGGGTCGGGAGTACGCGGCCCGCTTTCGGTGGGGGAGGAGCCGGGATCGCGGTCACGGGGGTGTCAGCACCCCCTGCGGGGCTTTCGGGTTCGGCGGATTCGTGCCCTGGAGCGAGGCCACGTAGGCGACGACCTGCTCGAGGTCCTTCGGCTTCAGCGTCTTCGCCCACGGCGGCATGCCCTTGTCGAGCACCCCGTTGGAAACCGTGCGGTAGATGTCGGTGATCGCCCCGCCGTGCAGCCAGTACCGATCGGTCAGGTTGGGACCGATGAGACCACCGGCGTCCGGCCGATGACAGGCCGCGCAGTTCTTCGTGAAGACTTCCTGCCCTTCATGGAGGGCCTTCGTGTCGGCGGCGAGCGCCAGGAGCCGCTCGGGGGCGACGTCTCCGCCCGGCACTGGATTGGCCGCGGCGAACTTCGCCATTTCCGCCTCGTAATTCGCGATCCGCCCCTTCCCCGATCCCACCGGGCCGACGTTGAACAGGTAGATGATCGAGAACACCACGGTGCCGGCGAAGGTCAGCAGCCACCACCTCGGCATCGGGTTGTCGTACTCCTGGATGCCGTCGTAGGAATGCTCGAGCAGGCGGTCGCGGACGGGAAGCTTGTCTGGTGTCGTCATGTCAGCGCTCCGGCGGTCCGGAGACCGTGTGTCCATCGTCGAGGGGAAGGCGCGCCGCTTCGTCCATCGCGCGGCGGCGGGAAGGGGCGAAGGTGCGGGCGACGATTGCCACGAAGACCGCGAGGAAGATCACCAGCGCGATCTCGGCGTAGACGGACAACCCCGCGCCGCTCATGATGTCGGACAGCTTCATGGCCTGGACCCTCCGCCATTCGTCGAGGAGACGCGCGGGGCCGGCACCGCGATGTCGCGGCCAAGCCGCTGCATGTACGCGGTGATCGCGATGATCTGCTTGTCCTCGAGACCCGCGGGCCCACCCTGCGAGACGATCGACGCGGCGAGGCTCTTCGCCTGCTCGCGCGCCATCGCTGGCGCCCGGCCGACGGCATCGCCGTACGGGACGCCGAGCATCGTCATCGCGTCGACGCGCGACTGGATCGCATCGAAGTCCAGCCTGTTGGTCAGGAACTGCGCGTAGGACGGCATGATCGATCGGGCGGTGACGGCACGGGGATCCTCGAAGTGCCGCACGTGCCAGAGGTCCGGATACTTGCCGCCCTCACGCGCGAGATCGGGCCCGATCCGGCGGGAGCCCCACAGGAATGGATGGTCGTAGACCGACTCACCCGGCTTCGAGTACTCGCCGAAACGCTCGGTCTCGTACCGGAACGGCCGCACCATCTGCGAATGGCAATTGAAGCAGCCTTCGGCGATGTAGATGTCCCGGCCGGCCAGCTCGAGCGGCGTGTACGGATGCACCGAGGCGATGGTCGGCACGTTCGACCTGATGAGGAACGTGGGGATGATCTCGAAAAGAGAGGCCACGACCACGGCCAGGATCGTCAGCGCCGTGAACAGCATCGGCGCCGCCTCCCACCGGCGATGCCAGCGCACGGCCTTGAACCGCGCCCAGACGCCCGCGATCGGCGCAAGCACCTCGGGCTCCGGCCGCCGCGCCAGCGGCGCGGCCTCGACCACGGGCTCCTCGTACTTCGCCGGACGTGTCTTCCACGTCATCAGGATGTTCCATCCGAAGATGAACATGCCGGTGATGTAGAGCGAGCCGCCCGCCACGCGCATCCAGTACATCGGCACGAGCTTCATCACGGTCTCGACGAAGTCGGGGTACGCCAGCCGGCCCGTCTCGTCGAAGGCGCGCCACATCAGCCCCTGGGTCACGCCCGCCGAGTAGATGGCGACCACGTAGAGGACGATTCCCACCGACGCGATCCAGAAGTGCGCCTCCATCGCCCGCTTGCTGTAGATCTTCGTCTGGAAGAGCCTCGGCAGCAGCCAGTAGATCATGCCGAACGTGATGAAGCCGTTCCAGCCGAGCGCGCCGGTGTGGACGTGGGCGATGATCCAGTCCGTGTAGTGCGCGAGGGCGTTGACGCTCTTGATGGAGAGCATCGGACCCTCGAACGTCGACATGCCGTACGCCGTGATGCCGACGACGAAGAACTTGAGGATCGGGTCCTGCACGACCTTGTGCCAGGCGCCGCGCAGCGTGAGCAGGCCGTTGATCATGCCGCCCCACGACGGCGCCCAGAGCATCACGCTGAACAGCATGCCGGTGGTGCTCGCCCACTCCGGCAGGGCCGTGTAGTGCAGGTGGTGCGGGCCGGCCCAGATGTACATGAAGACCAGCGACCAGAAATGCAGGATGCTCAGCTTGTAGCTGAACACCGGCCCTTCCGCGGCCTTCGGCATGAAGTAGTACATCAGGCCGAGGAACGGCGTGGTCAGGAAGAAGGCGACGGCGTTGTGGCCGTACCACCACTGCATGAAGGCATCCTGCACGCCGGCGTAGATGCTATAGCTCTTCAGCGGACCGGCGGGGACCGACAGGTTGTTGAAGATGTGGAGGATCGCCACCGTGACGATGGAGGCGATGTAGAACCAGAGCGCGACGTAGATGTGGCGCTCACGGCGCCGGATCAGCGTGCCGAAGAAGTTGACGGCGAATACCACCCAGACGAGGGTGATCGCGATGTCGATGGGCCACTCGAGCTCCGCGTACTCCTTGGCCTGGGTGAAGCCGAGCGGCAGCGTGAGCGCGGCCGCGACGATGATCGCCTGCCAGCCCCAGAAGTGGATCCTGCTCAGCGCGTCGGAGAACATCCGTGCCTTGAGCAGCCGCTGCGTCGAGTAGTAGCACCCCGTGAAGAACGCGTTGCCCGCGAAGGCGAAGATCACCGCGTTGGTGTGCAGCGGGCGCAATCGCCCGAAGGACAGCCAGGGGGTGTTGAAGTTGAAGAGCGGGTTCGCCAGCTGGAGCGCGATCAGCAGGCCCACGATCATGCCGACGACGCCCCACAACAGCGTGGCGAACATGAACTTGCGGACGATGTCGTCGTCGTAGGAGAAACGGTCCAGGGAAGCGGTCGGGGGCGCGTACGGCTGCCCCGAGACGCCCGCCGCGGGCGCGTGTGTCATCGGGTGGCTCCGGAGTGCGGGACTCGGTGGGTTCGCTGCGAATTCTGCGGCTCCCGCGAGGCCCCACCTATCGGGCAGACCCGGCCTCCGTGTCGGGGAATCTCCGATCATTGCCGGCCATCGGTCGGATGGCATCCCTATCGAACCCGGGCGCAAAAAAGAACGGGACGCCGGATCGACTCGGCGTCCCGTTTCCTCGTCCAGCTCCGCTCCGCTGCCACAACCGTACTGGGCAGCGTCATCTCGGCGTCATCTAACGACCCGCCGGTCCCGGACGTATCGTCTGTGTCCCTCCCTTTTCCCCTACGGAGTGCCCGAATGAGGATGTTACGTCATATCGCCCTGGCTGGCGTTCTGGCTGCCACGGCCGCTGGAGCCCAGCAGCCGGCCGCCAACAAGGCCAACTGGACGTTGTCGAACATGTTCGCCGACACCGCCACCCTGCGCCGCGTCTCGTACACCACGTCGCTGGTCCCGAACTGGATCAACAACGGCGACTCGCTCTGGTACAACTGGCGCGACCGGAACGCCTGCAACTTCTACGTGGCGTATCCGCGGACGAAGGCGAAGACGCTGATGTTCGATCACGCCCGCCTGGCGTCGCAGCTTTCGGCGCTCCACCGCAAGCCGTTCGACCCGACGCGCCTTCCCTTCAACTCCGTCGAGTTCGCGAAGGACGCGCGCTCGGTCAACTTCGGCGTGGAAGGCCAGCGATATGAATGGAGCTTCGCCACCCAGGAGCTGAAGCACCTTGGCCGTGACACGACGGTGAGCCAGAATGCGGGCGGCCGCGGTGGCCGCGGCGGCGGCCGGGCCGGCGGGGCGCCGGCGACTCCTCCGATCCAGTATTGCCAGGGCGGCGGCGCGAGCCGGTCGGCGACACAGGCCAACGCCGGTGGCGGACGGCAGGGCGGGCCCGGGGCGGGCGCGCAGAACGTCCGCAACTACTCGCCGGACAGCACCATGTTCGTGTTCGGGCGGGCCTACAACATCTACCTCGTGAACGTGGCGAAGAACGACACCGTCCAGCTCTCGAAGGACGGCGAGCGGCATCGCAGCTTCGCGGGCGGCGGGCCGGGTGGCGGCCAGCAGCAGCAGGACAGCACCGACGACGACAACGGGACCGACAGCCTCCGCGTGCTGAACACGCCGGTCCGCGTGAACGTGGAGTGGGCGCCGGACTCGAAGGCCTTTCTCGCCCGCCGCTCCGACCAGCGCAAGGTGAAGTCGCTCTATCTCGTGAACTCGCTGGCAAACCCGCGCCCGACGCTCGTGGAATACAAGTACGCGATGCCGGGCGAGGAGGAGGTCAACCAGCAGGAGCTGTGGCTCTGGCGCGCCGGCGAGCCGGCGGTCACCGAGATCACCGCGGCGAAGAAGTGGCGCGACCAGCAGTACGTCGGCGCGTTCCGCTGGGACACGCCGACGAAGCTCCGCTTCGCCCGTCGCGACCGCCTCCAGCGCAATCTCGAGTACGTGGAGTACGACATCACGAACGCGTCGGTGACGCCGCTGATCACCGAGAAGGTCGACAACGCGAACCTCGAGCAGCCGCAGGTCGCCTACACCGCGAAGGACAACGGTGACATCATCTGGTGGTCGGAGCGGTCGGGCTGGGGCCACTTCTACCTGTACGACCACGCGGGGCGGCTGAAGAACGCGATCACCGCCGGCCAGTGGCGCGCGGCCTCGATCGTCGCGCTGGACTCGACGCGCCGCGTGCTGTACGTGAACGGACTCGGGCGCGAGGACGGCGAGAACCCGTACTACCGCCATCTGTACAAGGTCAACCTCGACGGGTCGGGGCTCACGCTCCTCGACGCGGGCAACGCCATGCACAGCCCGACGGCGACGGCGCTGAACGCGAAGAAGACCTTCTACGTCGACAACGCCAACCGCACGGACATGATCCCGAAGGCCGTCGTGCGCGACGAATTCGGCAAGGTGGTGATGGAGCTCGAGACGACCGACATGTCGAGCCTGAAGGAGATGGGATGGAAGGCGTCGGAGCCCTTCATGGTCAAGGCCGCCGACGGCATCACCGACATCTGGGGCAACATGTACAAGCCCTTCGATTTCGACTCGACCAGGAAATACCCGATCATCGCCCACGTGTATCCGGGGCCGCAGACGGAAGGCGTGACGTACACGTTCAGCGTCAACAGCGTCCCGCAGCGCCTCGCCAACCTCGGCTTCATCGTCGTGCAGCTCGGCAACCGCGGCGGCAGCCCGGATCGCTCCAACGCGTACCAGAGCTTCAGCTACTTCAACATGCGCGACTACGGGCTCGCCGACAAAAAGGCGGGCATCGAGCAGCTCGCGGCGAAGCACCGGTTCATCGACATCGAGCGCGTCGGCATCTTCGGACACTCCGGCGGCGGCTTCATGACGGCCGCGGCGATGATGCTCCCGCCCTACAATGACTTCTTCAAGGTCGGCGTCTCGTCATCGGGCAACCACGACAACAACATCTACAACCAGAACTGGTCGGAGCAGTACCACGGCCTGGCCGAGATCATCTCGACGGCGACCGCCGTGGCCAGCAGTGGCAACGGCGGACCGGACAACGGCCGGGCGAATGGCGTCCAGCAGCAGGGCAACGCCGCGAACGGCGGCCGCGCGAGCGCCGCGCTGGCGGCCAACGGCGCGCGCGTCGTGAAGGTGAACGACACGGTGCGCTACGAGATCCGCGTCCCGACGACGGTCGAGCTGGCCCCGAACCTCAAGGGCAACCTGCTCCTCGCTCACGGCGACATGGACAACAACGTCACCCCGTCGGGCACGATCCGCCTGATGGACGCGCTCATCAAGGCGAACAAGCGATTCGACTTCATCATGCTCCCGGGCCAGCCGCACGGCTACGGACCGATGCAGAACTACTTCAATGAGAGACTCATGGAGTATTTCGCGGAGCATCTTCTCGGGGATTACTACCGGGGAACGGCGGAGATGGCGTCGAAGAGGCCGGAGTGATGCGCACGAATTAGGGAAACTGCATTTACCGCAGAGGATCGCGGAGGTTCGCGGAGGAAACGCAGAGGGGGGGGGGGCGAGCCAGATACCCCGGGGTGTGGGCCCCCCCGCGGGG
>CAMLHT010000061.1 GCA_946479895.1 uncultured Gemmatimonadota bacterium
GTTCATGGAGATAGCACGAGCCATACCGGGCTCAATGCCGGGCTCGCCTCACGGAATGTCATCCCAGGCTCAGGATGACATCACAGCGATCGCCCGCCCGACCTGAGGTAGGCGGCGAACTCCCGGGGCAGCTCGCTGGCCTCGATCGCCGCCGCGGCCCGATCGATGTCATAGGGGACTCGCGGAAACTCCACGCTGAGCCCGGTGCCGAAGTCGAGCGTGACGTAGCCCGCCCGCCAGTCACCGTCCTTCGGGCGACCGACGCTCCCGGTGTTCACGAAATGGATGCCCTCGATCTCGCGATGCCATGGCCGGTGCGTATGGCCGAATGCGATGACGTCTCCCGCCGACAGCCCGGCGACCGACGCCATCTTCAGGCAGAATTCGTCCGACCGGTCCTCGGTCCAGTAGACCGTGTTCAGGGCCGGCGTTCCGTGAACGAGCGCCAGCCGCGGTCCCCCTTCATGGCCGCCGCGCACCGCAACGTCGAGCCGGAACGGAAGCGTGCCGAGATAGGCGCGAGTCGCGTCGCTGACGTGCTCGAGCGTCCATGCATACGAGCGATGGGAGAGCTCCTCCTGTCGCGCGTCCTCGTACCGGCAGCCGCAGTGCTTGTAGCGCGCCGCGACTGTCGAGTCGTAATTGCCGGCCACGCCGGGAATGTCGAGCGCCCGAATCAGGTCGACCGTCTCCTCCGGCCACGGGGCGTAGCCGACGAGATCTCCGAGATGATAGGTCGCGTCGACGTCCCCGCGGCGCTCGATGTCGGCCAGGACTGCCTCGAGCGCCGGCAGGTTGGCGTGAATGTCGGAGATGAGCGCGAGCTTCACGCGCGCTGGGCAGGCAGTGGCAGCGCCATCGCGGTCGCCGACGCGGGACACGCGCTGCGGAACTCCTGCGTCTCCTGCACGTCGGCCGGCACCGCCTCCCGCGCGATCTTCGTGAACCCGAAGCTCGGGAAGTAGCGCTCGGCCGTCGTCGTCAGCAGGTAGAGGCCGTGGATGCCCTGGCCTTCCGCCATCGCGATGATGCGCTCGACCAGCGTGCGGCCGAGGCCCTTGCTGCGCCATTCCGGCCGCACGGCCACCGAGCGGAGCAGCGCGTTGTCACAGCAGCTCTCCAGGCCGGCCACGCCGACGATGTCGCCGGCCGCCTCCGCCACCAGGAACCCGGTGAGCGTCTCCGGAACGCCGTCGAGTGGAAGGCTGCTGTCCGTGAGCAGCCGTGACACGGCGTCGAAGTCCTTCGCGCCCGCCGGCCGGATCGTCGCAGCCGGCGTCGCAGTGATCGTATCGGTCATTTTCAGCAGGAGTACGTGGTCAGTTGCAGCAGTCGGGACCGCAGCAGGATGCCGCCTTCTCGCCCAGCTTCGCGAGCGGCACCTTCGGCTTGGTCGTGCTCGCCGCCCGGCCCGGCTTCGTGGCCCGCACGAACCCGCTCATGATGCGCCCCTCGATCTGGTCAGCGAACTTCTCGTCGACGCCGGTCCCGGCGATGAGCGCCAGCGCGTCCTCCTTCGTGTAGACCCGCGTCGGCTCGATGCTCGGGTTCTCGAACCCGACGTCGCGCAGCAGCGACAGGAACTCCTGCTCCTCCAGCGCGCCACCGACGCACCCGGTCCAGAGATCGGCATTGCGCCGGATCTCGTCGGGAATCTGCCCGCGGATGATCACGTCGCTCACGGCGAAGCGACCGCCCGGCCGGAGCACCCGGAACGCCTCGGCGAGCACCTTCTTCTTGTCGCCCGACAGGTTGATGACGCAGTTGGAGATGATGACGTCCACGGTGTTCGCCGGGAGCGGGATCGCCTCGATGTGGCCCTTGAGGAATTCGACGTTCGTCGCCCCGGCCTTCGCCTTGTTCTCCATGGCCAGCGCGAGCATCTCGTCGGTCATGTCGAGGCCGTACGCCTTGCCGGTCGGCCCGACGCGCTTCGCCGAGAGCAGCACGTCGATGCCTCCGCCGGAGCCCAGGTCGAGGACGGTCTCGCCTTCCTCGAGCTGCGCCAGGGCCGTCGGGTTACCGCAGCCGAGCGACGCGAGCAGCGCCTCGGCGGGAATGCCCGCCGTCTGCCCCGCTTCATAGAGGTCGGCGGTAATCGGATCCCAGGTCTCGCTGGTGGATCCGCAGCACCCGCTCGAGCCGGGGGCGCAGCAGCTGGAGGCCGAGCCCGCGCTCACCTGTGCCGCCACCCTGCCATAGCGCTCCTGCACCGTCGCCCGCAGCTCGTCGAGCGTTTCGGGGATCTGTGTCGTCTCGTTCGTCATGGAAGGCACCTTTATCAAGAAAAGTTGATGGATTGGGGATGGAAATGCATTCTCTTGCGCTTGCTATCGGCTCGGCTGCGGCTGTCGGCTGTCAGTTCCGGCTCTCGGCTCTCGGCTATGGCTATCGCGGGCTGTCAGCCATCGGCCATCGGCTCGGCCAGCCAGTAGCCAGCGGGTAGCCATTAGCCAGTAGCCTGGCCATAGCCATAGCTGAGAGCCGAGAGCCGGTCCCGATAGCCGACAGCCGCAGCCGAGCCGATAGCCGAGAGTGCAGAGGCATGAAGTTCGGTCAGCAGCATGAGTTGGCGGCCCTCACCCGCAGCTGGCGCTCCGAGGGCTTCATCTCGCCGACCAGGGACTGGATCTCGTCGAGGGCGCCGGGAACGAGGTCGTAGTGCATCCAGCGACCCTCCCGCCGCGACGTCACGAGGCCTGCATCCTTGAGGACCTTGAGATGGAATGACAGCCGCGACTGCGCCGCGTCGAGCAGGTCGGTCAGATCGCACACGCAGCGCTCGCCGCCCTTCAGGCGGCCCAGGATCGCCAGGCGCGTCTCATCGGAAAGCGCATGGAACACCGTTGCCGCGCGGGTGAGGTCGAGAGCGGTCGAAGCAGCCATGACCCCATTATATCAACAAAACTTGATTTGTCAAATGGCCCCGTCCGGCGCCACTAGAATTCGTCCCCGGACGCCAGTCCATGACCCTGGCCGCGGGTTGCATCCATCGCCGGTGAATCCCATGCCCGACATCAATTCGATCGCCCGTCACATGCTGCTGCGCGAGCTCGGCGCCCTCCAGCGCGAAATCGCCGCCTACCCCGACGACGCCGGCCCGTGGGCGGAACGGCCGGGGATCACCAATACCGCCGGCAACCTCGCCCTCCACTGCGCCGGCAACATCCAGCACTTCATCGGCGCGAAGCTGGCCGGGACGGGCTACGTCCGGCAGCGGGAGCTCGAGTTCTCGCGCCGCGGCGTGCCGCGGGCGGAGATCATCGCCGAGCTGGATCGGGCGATCGCGGCGGTGAAGGAGCTGGAGAAGGTCGGCGGAAACCTCCCGCCCGTCTTCCCCGACCCCTTCGGCGGCAAGACCGTGAACACCGACGTGATGCTCATTCACCTCGCCGTGCACCTCGGCTATCACCTGGGCCAGGTCGACTACCACCGGCGGATCACCACCGGCGACGCGACGACGGTGGATGCCGTTGCGGCCTCGCTGCTGCCAGCGGCGGTGTGAGGATGGCGGGAATGGGAATGAAGCAACAGGCAGTCAGTGGGACCTGGACCTGACCCCACTCCCACTCCCACTCCCACTCCCACTCCAACGGTACGGATTGTGAATTACCGAGCCCGCCAGAACTTCGATTTCTTCGGGCTAAATGAGCGAACCTCTCGTGCTGCTGGTGGACGACAACGAGGACTGCCGGATCATCTACGGATCCACCCTGCGGCACGCGGGTTACGCGGTCCGCACGGCGGATGACGGACTGGAATGCCTCGCGAGTGCCGAGGAGCGGAAGCCGGACCTGATCCTGCTCGACATCGGGATGCCGCACATGGACGGCATGACGGCCCTCGGGATGCTGAAGTCCAACCCGGAGACCGCGCGAATTCCCGTGGTCGCGGTCAGCGCCCGGGTCGGCAGGGACCAGCATGAGAAGGTATTGAACGCGGGATTCTCCGAGGTGCTCCTCAAGCCGATCACCCCGGGCGAGATCCTCGCATCGGTCAAGCGACACCTGCCGCTGGACGGCGACGGCGCGAACTAGGCCGGGTCGTCACCGCGGGCCGAATCAGCGAACTTGTCGCATGGCCCAGCCCGACGACGCCTCTGACGAAGGAGTCCGCCACCTTCGCAGACTGCTCCGCTTCGACACCACCAATCCACCCGGGAACGAGCGGCCAGCGGCCGACTACCTGGACACCGTGCTCGCGGCGGAAGGGATACAGGCGGACCTCGTCGAGCCTGCGGCCGGCCGCGCCGTCCTGCACGCCCGCATCAGGGGCAACGGCAGCGCGCGCCCGATACTGCTCACCGCCCACATGGACGTGGTGGACGTCGATCGCTCCCGGTGGTCAACGGACCCCTTCGGCGCGGAAATCCGCGACGGATTCGTGTACGGCCGCGGCGCCATCGACGACAAGGGAATGCTCGCGGCGAACCTCATGGCATTCCTGCGGGTGCACCGGGAGCTCGCCTCGCGGAAGGCGCTCGACCGCGATCTGATCTTCCTGGCCACCTCAGACGAGGAATCGGGCGGCCGCTTCGGGATGTCCTGGGTCATCGGGCATCATCCGGAATTCGTGGATGGCGAATACGCCATCAACGAGGGCGGCCGGATCCGCATGGTGGACGGCCGGCCGCGATACGCCGCCATCCAGACTGCCGAGAAGATTCCGTACGTCGTTTCGCTGGTGGCGACCGGGCCCGGGGGACACGCGTCGATCCCACTCGACGGCATGGCGATCGCCCGCCTCGCGCGCGCTCTCTCGGTCATCACTTCGAGCCGGCTGCCGCTGACGCTCTCCCCCACGACGCGCGCGTTCTTCTCTCGCCTTGGTGAAATCTGGACCGACCCGGAGGTCGCCGCCGCGATGACGAACCTCGTCGCCGCCGACCCCCGCCTGGTGGCGGAGGCGGAGAAGGTCCTGTCGCGCGAGCCTCGCTTCGACGCCGTGCTGCGCGATACCATCGTTCCGTCGGTCGTCTCTGCCGGCACGCGGCACAACGTCATCCCCGCCTCCGCCGAAGCGACGCTGAGCATGCGTCTTCTCCCCGGCCACCGCCCGGAGGACGTCCTTGCCGAGCTTTCGAGCCGGATCGCCGATGCGTCGGTGAGCATGGAAGTACGGTCGCGCGGCACCGATGCCCCCGCCTCCGACTTCGAGTCGCCGATGTTCCACGCCATGGAATCGGCGCTCGCCAGTCTCGACCCGCGCATCGTGGCGGTGCCCTACCTCAGCACCGGAGCCACGGAGAGCGCGTATCTCCGGTCGCACGGGATCCAGTGCTACGGCATTCTTCCATTTCCGCTGTCGGACGATGACGAATCGCGGATGCACGGCGATGACGAGCGGCTCTCCCTCGACGCCTTCCGATTCGGCCAGGACTTCCTCTTCGAGACCGTTCGTGCGCTGCTCGGGACGGGCTGAGGCCGCCGCCGGCCCGGCGGCGATCCCGGGCCCCGCCGCGTCCCGGGGACGCTAAACTTCACGCGCCATGACCAAGCGACAAGACGCACTCGACTATCACGCGAACGGCCGCCCCGGCAAGATCGCGGTCGTCCCCACGAAGCCCCTGACCAACCAGCGCGACCTCGCGCTCGCCTACTCGCCCGGCGTCGCCGAGCCGTGCCTCGAGATCGAGAAGGACGCCAACCTCGCCTACCGGTACACGGCCAAGGGCAACCTGGTGGCCGTCGTCACCAACGGCACCGCCGTCCTCGGGCTCGGCAACATCGGCGCGATCGCCGGCAAGCCGGTGATGGAGGGCAAGGGCAACCTCTTCAAGCAGTTCGCCGATCTCGACGTGTTCGACCTCGAGGTCGGGTCCGAGAACCCGGACGACGTCATCAAGTTCTGCCAGCTCCTCGAGCCGACCGTCGGCGGCATCAACCTCGAGGACATCAAGGCGCCCGACTGCTTCTACATCGAGGAGACGCTGCGGAAGACGCTGCGGATCCCGGTCTTCCACGACGACCAGCACGGCACCGCGATCATCTCCGGCGCGGCGCTGCTGAACGCGCTCGAGGTCACCGGCAAGGACATCACGACCCTCAGGGTCGTCTTCTCCGGTGCCGGCGCCGCCGCGATCTCCACCGCGGAGCACTACATCCGCCTTGGCGTCCCCCGTGAGAACATTCTCATGTGCGACCGCTCAGGCGTGGTCTACAAGGGCCGCCCGGGGGAGATGGATCCCTACAAGGCGCGCTTCGCCAACGAGACCAGCGCCCGCACCATCGCCGACGCCCTCGACGGCGCGGACGTCTTCGTCGGCCTGTCCGCCGCCGGGGCGGTCACCGGCGAGATGGTCCGCCGCATGGCCGAGCGTCCCATCATCTTCGCGCTCGCCAACCCCGTTCCGGAGATCCTCCCCGAGGAGGTGCGCGCCGTCCGCTCGGACGCGATCATCGCCACGGGTCGCAGCGACTATCCCAACCAGGTCAACAACGTCCTCGGCTTCCCGTTCATCTTCCGCGGCGCGCTCGACGTCCGCGCGACGGAGATCAACGAGGAGATGAAGATGGCGGCGACCCGCGCCCTGGCGCTGCTCGCCCGCGAGGACGTCCCCGACAACGTCTCCTCGCTCTACGGCCTCCGGAACGTGAAGTTCGGCCCGGAGTACCTGATCCCCTTCCCGTTCGACCCGCGCGTGCTGCTGTGGGTCGCGCCCGCCGTGGCCTGGGCCGCGGTGGCCAGCGGCGCCGCGTCCGAGTTCGTCGATCTCGACGAGTACCGCGAGCGCCTCGAGGCCCGCCTCGGCAAGGCCCGCGGCTTCATGCGCGGCGTGATCAACCGCGCCATCAACAACCCGCGCAAGGTCGTGTTCCCCGAGGGCGAGGAGACGAAGATCATTCGCGCCGCGGCGATCCTCGTCGACGAAGGCATCGCCATGCCGACGCTGCTCGGCCGGCCCGAAGTCATCATCGAGTGCGCGCGCCAGGCGAACATCTCGCTCGACGACATCACCATCGAGGATCCGGCGACGAGCCCGCGCCGCGAGGAATACGCGCACTTCCTGTGGGCGATCCGCCAGCGGAAGGGCATGAGCCTCGAGGAGGCGCGCCGCCGCCTGTTCAACGGGAACTACTACGGCTCGTGCATGGTCGCCCGCGGTGACGTGGACGCCCTCGTCTCCGGCATGACGATGCACTACCCGGAGACCATCCGCCCCGCGCTCGAGGTCATCGGCGCGCACCCGAAGGCCGGCCTCGTCAGCGGCATGTACATGCTCGTGTTCAACGATCACGTCGTGTTCTGCGCCGACACGACGGTCAACATCGACCCGAGCGCCGAGCAGCTCGCGCAGATCGCCTACGCCGCGTCGCGCATCACGCGCACGTTCGGCATCGAGCCGCGCATCGCCATGCTGTCGTTCTCGAACTTCGGCTCGGTGCGCCACCCCGACGCCGAGAAGGTCGCGCGCGCGGTGAAGCTGCTGCGGCAGCGCGACCCCACCCTGCTCGTGGACGGCGAGATGCAGGCCGATACCGCGCTCGTGCCCGAGCTGCTGCACCGCGACTACCCGTTCAGCACGCTCGGCGGCAGGGCCAACGTCCTGATCTTCCCGAACCTCAGCGCCGGCAACATCGCCTACAAGCTGCTGAACCACCTGGGCGGCGCGACGGCAATCGGACCGATCCTCGTGGGCATGAACCGGCCGGTGCACGTGCTGGAGCGGGGCGCCGAAGTGCAGGAGATCGTGAACATGGCGGCGGTCGCCGTCGTGGACGCACAGACGCGCTCGTTCTCGACCGACGCGATGGCGCCCTCGGGCAACGGGGCCGGTCCGACGGTGTTCTCCCGGCTCTGAGCAACGGGGGGCCAACAGGTCGGTCGCGTCGCTAGGTTTGGTTGGGATCCCATCACCAACTTGAAAAACGACGCTTCCTCCCAGTCCGGCCCCTCCGGCGACGAGACGGAATCCATCCCCGTGTCTCCGGGGCTGGAAACCGTCGAGCGCGCCGGTGACCTCCTCGACGACGTTCGCGGCCCGGCCGACTACCGGCCCATCGACGGCCGGTCCTTCACCGTCGTCGCCATCGCGTCCGTCGTCGCGGTCGCGGCCGCGCTTGCCGCCCAGGTGCTCACGGCGCTGATCGCGCTCGTCACCAACCTCGCCTTCTACAGCCGCTGGTCCACCGAGCTCGTCTCCCCCGGCGGAGGACATCGGTCGCCGTTCGCGATCCTCCTGGTTCCGATCGTCGGCGCGGTGATCGTCGGGCTCATGGCCCGCTACGGGTCGGCGGCGATTCGCGGCCACGGCATCCCCGAAGTCATGGAGCGCGTGCTCCACGGCGAGAGCCGCATCCCGGCGCGCGTGCTGTTCCTCAAGCCGCTCTCGGCGGCGGCCGCCATCGGCACCGGCGGCCCGTTCGGCGCCGAGGGTCCCATCATCGCCACCGGCGGCGCGCTCGGCTCGCTGAGCGGACAATTCCTCCACGTCACCGCCGACGAGCGGAAGACGCTCCTCGCCGCGGGCGCCGCCGCCGGCATGGCGGCGACGTTCGGCACGCCGGTCAGCGCGGTGCTGCTGGCCGTGGAGCTGCTGCTGTTCGAGTACCGCGCGCGGTCGCTGGTACCGGTGGCGCTGGCCGCCGCGATCGCCACCGGCATCCGGATGGCCTTCCACGGATCGGCCCCCGTCTTCCCCGCCCCGGAGCTGACCCAGCCCGCCGGGTCGGCGCTCGGCGGCTACGCCGTGATCGGGATCATCATCGGGATCATCGCCGCCGGCATCACGCGCTCGACCTACGCGATCGAGGACCTGTTCGAGAAGATGGGCCACCGGCTGCACATCCACTGGATGTGGTGGCCGGCGATCGGCGCCGTGGCGGTCGGCGTGGTCGGCCTCATCGAGCCCCGCACCCTCGGCGTCGGCTACGAGAACGTGATCGACGCGATGGCCGGCACCATCACCGGCCGCGCCCTCATCATGCTCGCGGTGCTGAAGTTCCTGTCCTGGTCCATTTATCTCGGCAGCGGGACCTCCGGCGGCACGCTGGCGCCACTCTTCACCATCGGCAGCGGCATCGGGGCCGCGATTGCGGGATACGCGTCGAAGGTGGCGCCAGCCATCGGCGTCACGGCGAGCATCGGCGGTCTCGTCGGCATGGCGGCGATGTTCGCCGGGGCATCGCACGCGCTGATGGCGTCGGTCGTCTTCGCGTTCGAGACCACCCGCGAGCCCGTGGGGCTGCTGCCGATCCTCGTCGGCTCGACCGCGTCCTATCTCGTGGCGCTCTCGCTGAGCCGGCATTCGATCATGACCGAGAAGCTGGCGCGCCGCGGCCTGCCCATCCGTCCCGAGTACACCTCGGACCAGCTGGCGCACAGCTTCGTCCGGGACTTCGCCTCCGAGGAAGTGGTGGCCCTGCGCGCGTCGGAGCGGGTCGGCGACGTCCGGCGGCGGGCGCAGTCCGGCGCCTTCGGCATGACCCACCAGGGATTTCCGCTCGTGGACGACGACGGGCTCCTCGTGGGAGTCCTCACGCGCCGCGACTTCATGGACCCCGAGGTCGATCCCGACCTGATCCTCGACGATCTCGTCCAGCGACCGCCCATCGTCGTCTACGACGACAGCACCCTGCGCGACGCGGCGGACCAGATGGTGACGGGCGGGGTCGGCCGGGTGCCGGTCGTGCGCCGGAGTGATCCACGCCGGGTCGTCGGGATCCTCTCGCGGAGCGACCTGCTCCAGGCCCATGCGCCGCGGCTCAAGGCGGCGCGCCACGTGACCCGGCTCCGTCGCATCCTCCCGGGCGTGTAGGACCCGCTCCGGGCGGGTTCCGAGCGCGGCCATGTCCCTGCCGCGAAACGGCTTGCGCGTGATTATTCTTAGTGTCCTCCGGGATGGCTACGCCGTCGGTTCCAGCCCGGATCGTCGCTTTGGCTCGCTCCCCCTCGAGCGGACTCCGCGGCCCCGACATCCGTCCATCAACTCGTGACACCGGCTTCCGGGGTCACTCGATCTTCCGAGGTTATTCCCGTCATGGCGACGCAGACACAGCCGCAGGACGACGCAGGATTGCAGGGTGCCAGACTCTCCGCCCAGGGCCTCAAGCCGTCGGGCGACGTGCACTGGAACCTGGTGGCGCCGGTACTCATCCAGACCGCGATCCGCCGCGGCGAGGGCGAGCTGGCCGACATGGGCCCGTTCGTTTCCGTCACCGCGCCGCACACCGGCCGTTCCCCCAACGACAAGTTCGTCGTGAAGGAGCCCTCGTCCGAGAAGGACGTGGACTGGGGCAAGGTCAACCAGCCGTTCGCCGAGGACAAGTTCGAGCTGCTGCTCAACGACGTGCGTGAGTACCTCAACGCGCGCGACGAGCTGTTCGTGCAGGACCTCTATTGCGGCGCCGACCCGAAGTACCGCCTCTCGGTGCGCTACGTCAGCCCGAGCGCGTGGCACATGGCGTTCGTGCGCAACATGTTCATCCGGCCCGAAGCCACCGAGCTGCCGACGTTCAACCCGAACTTCACGGTGCTGCACGCGCCGGAGTTCCAGGCCGACCCGGCGCGGCACGGCACGCGCACCGGGACGTTCATCGTCCTGAACCTCGCCAAGCGCATGATCCTCATCGGCGGCACGCGCTACGCCGGTGAGCTCAAGAAGGCCATGTTCACGGTGATGAACTACTACCTCCCGAAGCAGGGCGTCCTCTCGATGCACTGCTCGGCGAACATCGGTCGCGACACGGACACCGCGCTCTTCTTCGGCCTCTCCGGCACCGGCAAGACGACCCTGTCCGCCGACCCGGACCGCAACCTGATCGGCGACGACGAGCATGGCTGGTCGCCCGAAGGCGTGTTCAACTTCGAGGGCGGCTGCTACGCCAAGGTCATCAACCTCTCCCCGGAAGGTGAGCCCGACATCTTCGCCACCACGCAGATGTTCGGCACGATCCTCGAGAACGTGAAGCTCGACCCGATGACGAAGAAGGTGAAGTTCGAGGACCAGTCGATCACCGAGAACACCCGGGCGTCCTATCCCCTGCACTACATCCGGAACCACGTTCCGCACGGCAAGGGCGGGCACCCGAAGAACATCGTCTTCCTGACGGCCGACGCCTTCGGCGTGCTGCCGCCGGTCGCGAAGCTCACCCGCGAGCAGGCGATGTACTACTTCCTCTCCGGCTACACGGCGAAGGTCGCCGGCACCGAGCGCGGACTCACGGAGCCGACGGCGACGTTCTCGTCGTGCTTCGGCGCGGTCTTCCTCGTCTGGCACCCGTGGAAGTACGCCGAGATGCTCGGCAAGCTGATCGAGGAGCATGATGCCGACGTGTGGCTCGTCAACACGGGCTGGACGGGCGGCGCGGCCGGCACGGGCCAGCGCATGAAGCTCTCGTACACCCGCGCGATGGTGAACGCGCTCCTCGAGGGCCGGCTCAGCAAGGCCCCGACGACGACGGACCAGAACTTCGGCCTCCACGTTCCGCAGGAATGCGAGGGCGTCCCGTCGAGCGTCTTCAACCCGCGCGAGACCTGGAAGGACAAGGCGGCGTACGACACGCAGGCGAAGAAGCTGGCCGGCATGTTCCGCGAGAATTTCAAAAAGTTCGAATCGCTGGTGTCCGATGCCGTGAAGGCAGCGGGACCGAAGGGCTGAGCGTCAAGGCATAGCAAGAGCATTTACACGCGGATCCTGCGGGTCTGACGGATAGCGCGGATCGGGCGACAATCCCCCAGGGGTTGTCGCCCGATTGGCGTTATCCGCCAGACCCGCGGGATCCGCGTGTGAATGCTCTTCCCTGCGCTCCGAGGAGTCGTCTGCCCCCGCGGTTGGATGTAGCTTTGCGCATGCTGGTGATCAGGGACCCCCTTCATAACAATATCCGCCTCGATCCACTGGCCCGCGAGCTGATCGAGACGCCCGCGTTCCAGCGGCTGCGCTACGTTCGGCAGCTCGGGCTGGCCTTTCTCGTCTACCCCGGGGCCACCCATAGCCGTTTCGAGCACGCCCTCGGCACCTATCATCTCGCGAGGCGCAGCCTGGCGCTGCTCGGCGAGGATGGCGGCCTGGCGGGTGTTCCGTCCGACGAGTGCGCGATCGTCACCGCCGCCGCCCTCCTCCACGACCTCGGGCACTATCCCTTCTCCCACGCCCTCGAGGAGATCGGTGCGATGCACCACGAGGAGGTCGCGCGCGCCCTCATCGGCGGCGGCGAGATCGGCGGCATCCTCCGCTCCGCGCTGGGCGACGACGCCCCCGACCGGATCATTGCGCTCGTCCGCGGCGTGAGCGGCAGCCCGCTCCAGCGCCTCATCTCCGGATCCCTCGACCTCGACAAGCTCGACTACCTCCGCCGCGACGCCCTGATGTGCGGCGTCAGCTACGGCGACATCGACGTCGACCGCCTGCTCAACTCCCTGGTGCTCGTGAAGGACCCCGACTCCGGCGCGTCCACCGTGGCGATCGCCGAGAAGGGATTGTCGGCCCTCGAGTCACTGCTGTTCGCGAAGTACCAGATGTACCGCAACGTCTACTGGCACCACGCCATCCGCAGCGCCACCGCGATGTACAAGCGGCTCGTCGCCGAGGCGCTCGACGCCGGCGCGCTGCCCGCCGACCGTCTCGCGTCGTTCACCGATGAAGGGTTGCTCCACGTGCTGGAGCAGGCGAAGTCCCCGATGCTCGGCGCCCTGCGCGGCCGGAAGCTCTACAAGCGCGCCTTCGAGTGCCCGGCCGCCGAGCTGGACGCCGAGACCGCCGAGTGGATCGCCGACCAGCCGGCGCTCACGATGGAGGTCGAGAACGCCCTCGCTCGCGAGCTGGGCCTCCAGCCCGGAGAGCTGCTGCTCGACTATCCCACCAAGACGCAGATGCTCGGCCTCGACATCCCCGTCCGGCGCCGCGACCGAAGCGTCCGGCGGCTGACCGCCGCGGGCTGGGAAGGCGCGATGAATCTCCCGAAGCTCTCCGAGGAGCTGTACCACTCGGCGCGCTGGCTCCGCGTGTTCACGAAGACGCGCATGCAGCTGGACCGGAAGAAGGTCCTCGAGCTGGCAGCGCTCACGGTGTCAGAAGTGCGGCAGCGCCTCTCGACGGGGATGCCCTTGCTGGGTTCTGACGCGCGGACGGGAGTGTAATTCGCGGATTACACCTCTCTCACCGCGCCTGAAGCCGGCCGGTGGCTCATCCAGGCTGTTTCTCCTTCCCACGCGCCTCGGCGAGCTTCCGGCCGATGCCGCGATAGAACGCCGCCTCGTCGCGCTTGCCGTCCGCCTCGAGCGACAGCGCGGCCAGCTCGATGGCGTAGAGGATGTTCCCGAGGTAGAGCGCGGCCACCTCGCCTACCGACCCCTCGGTGCTCACCCGGCCGCCGTCGACTCCTCGGGGCCCAGCACGTGGACGACGATCGCGGTGATGTTGTCGAGCCCTCCGCGGCCGTTCGCCTCCGAGATCAGCGAGTGCACCTTCCGATCGGGCTCGGCGCGCGACATGAGCAGGGTGTGGATCCGCCGGTCGTCCACCATGCCGGTGAGCCCGTCGCTGCACACCAGGAACACGTCACCGATCTTCACGTCGCCGCGATAGATGTCCGGCTCGACGTTCTCGCTGGCGCCCACGCACCGCGTGATCACGTTGCTGTAGGGGTGATACTTCGCCTGCTCGGGCGTGAGGAAACCCGCGTCCACCTGCTCCTGCACGTAGGAGTGGTCCTTCGTGATCTGCTGGAGGGCGCCGTCGCGCAGCAGGTAGACGCGCGAGTCGCCGACCTGGCCGATCAGGTACCGCTTCTGGTCGATGATCAGGACCGACGCGGTCGTCCCCATCCCCTGCTTGTCCGACTCCGCCAGCATGCGGTCGTGGATGTTGCGGTTCGCCGCCCGCAGCGCCTCGGCGAGCTTCGCGCCCGCGTTTCCCGCGTCGTCGATCTCCTTCAGGTCCGCCACTTCCTTCATCACCGTCTGCACGGCCATGAGGCTGGCGACCTCACCGGCGGCATGGCCTCCCATGCCATCGGCGACGACGAAGAGCCCGCGATGAGGATTGTCCGTGGCGTCGTAGCTGTCTTCGTTGCCCGACCGGATCATTCCAACGTCGGAGCGCGCGGCGTACTTCAAACGGAGCATCTATTTCGCCGCCGCCGTGATGAAATAGGCAGCGACGGCGAGCACGGCGACGATGACGAGGAGCGCGGCCCACATCGGCACTCCCTTCTTCGTGGTCACCGGCTCGCTGGCCGGACGCGCGGGCGCCGGGGCGGGAGTGGCAGGACGATCCGGCGGCGTTGGCGCCTTGGCGGCACCGGGCGCCGGCTTCGGCGTGGCGACTGGCGGAGGAGCCGCCGGACGGGCCGGCGCCGCGGGTGTGGCGGCCTGCGGCGGCGCCGCTGGCGGCGCGGGCGGAGTGGCCGGCCTGGGCGGAGCGGCGCTGGCCGCCGCGGCCGCGGGGGCGGCACCCGGCTTCGCGATCGGCGCGAGATCGGCGTAGAACCGGAATTCCTCGGTCCCCACCCGGATCACGTCGGCGCGCGAGAGCGCCTGCCCCGAGGTCGCCTTCTCGCCGTTCACGAAGACGCCGTTCGTGCTCAGGTCGTTCACGACGTAGCCGTTCGCGCCCGGGATCACCTGCGCGTGGCGGCGCGACACCGCGGTCTGCGCGACGACGATGTCGGCGCTGGCGTCGCGGCCGATGGTGATCCCGCCATCCGGAATCGCGTACTCCTTGCCGTCGACCAGCGACACGAGGCGCCCACCCGACGAGAGCGTGCCCCGCGCCGGGCCGGTCCGCTTGGCATTGGTGATCGCCGCGACGTCCGCCGCCGACACGAACTGCGTGCTGCCGCCCTGCTTCACGTCATCCGCGAAGAAAAGCTCATTGCCCGCGATTTCCACCTTGTCGCCGTGGATGAGGGGCATCGGCTGCGCCAGCTCGGTGCCGTTCACGCGGATGGCTTCCGTCCCGGCTTTCCGGATGATGGCCCGGCCGTCGGCACCCAGGTCGACGATGGCCTGGACGCCCTGGAGGCTGCCCACGCTGACATCGGCGGTAGTCCCGCCACCCAGGCGATTCTGTCCGGGCTGCAAGGCGTACTGCTGACCGTTGATCTTTATGACCGGCATGTCACGACCGCGCGCGGCTGGATGGAAGAGGATGCCGCTCGGCCCGGCCGGCGGCACCAACATACGAATCCGGATTCAACCGGAGAAGCTACCCCTTCCACTGTCACGCTGGCAAGCGCGAAGCAGCCGCCAGGGGCGCTTTTCGCGGCGCGCCCATTTGCAGTCGGTACAGGCGCTCGTACAGCCCGCCCCGGGCCATCAGCTCGCCGTGCCGGCCCCGCTCGCGAACCTGGCCGTGATGCAGGACCAGGATCTCGTCCGCGCCCACGATCGTGCTCAGGCGATGCGCGATCGCGATGGTCGTCCGCCCTTCCATCAGGACGCGCAGTGCCCGCTGGATCTCGAGCTCGATCTCGCTGTCCACGGCGCTCGTCGCCTCGTCGAGGACGAGCACCGCCGGGTCGGCGGCGATGGCGCGGGCGAACGACAACAGCTGGCGCTCGCCGACGCTGATCGACGCCCCGCGCTCGGCCAGCACCTGGTCGTAGCCGTTCGGCAGGCGCTCGATGATCCGGTCGGCGCCCACGCGGTTCGCGGCCAGGGCGACCGCCTCCCTCGACAGCGGATTGGACAGCCGGATGTTCGTCGCGACGTCCCCCGCGAAGAGGAAGATGTCCTGCTGCACGTACCCGATCAGCGAGCGGACTTCGCCGACGGGCATCTCGCGGATGTCCACCCCGTCGATGAGGATCCGGCCGCGCTGCGGGTCGTAGAACCGGAGGAGGAGGTTGACGATGGTCGTCTTCCCCGCGCCGGTGTGGCCCACCAGCGCCAGCGTCTCGCCCGGCCGGACGCGGAAGGTGACGCCCCGGAGGACCCACTCCGGCTCGGCGGCGACGTCGCCGGCGGCGCGATGGGCGCTGGCGTACGCGAACCAGACGTCCTCGAACTCGATCGT
>CAMLHT010000062.1 GCA_946479895.1 uncultured Gemmatimonadota bacterium
TCGATGCGCGGCATGTCGACGCGGAAGTCGCGCATCGCGATGCGGGCATCCTCCATGGCGCGCTGGCTGGCGATGCGCGCTTCCTCGGCGATCTCGCGCGAGTTGATCCGGACTTCCTCGCTGGCGCGGCGCGCCTCCTCGGCGGCACGGCGAATCTCCTCGCGATCCCACTCGCTGAGCCAGCCCTGGCCGGAAACGATCGGCATGGGGGCCGGCAGCGGCGTGACCGGCGTGACCGGCGTAGCCGGCGTGACGGGCGCCGGGATCACCGGCGTGACGGGCGGAGTCGGCGGCGTCTGGGCCACCAGCAGACCGAGTGGCATCATCGCCACCGCGGCCAGAACGAGCGAACGCTGCTTCATCTCGAATACCTCAGAAGTTCGGAGTTTCGGCGACTGCGTCGAACAGCCGCGGCATGACGTCACGTTCCTGCATCGCCTGGCGGATCAGCTTTGCTTCGGTGCGGCTGCCACCGGCGGGCATCTGTACGACCTGGACGAGCACGAGCTCCAGGTCCTCGAAAAGGGCACGGAGGCGCGGGTTGCTCGCCGCCGGGGAGTCCATGAGCAGGCGCAGCGTCGTGAGCGATTCGCTGGCGCGGGTCACGAAGCTCGAGTCGATCCGTCCGTCCTGGAGCTGCCCCGGCATGCTGGCCAGCAGCGTCACCGTCTGGCCGAGGTACTGCTCGGCGCTCAGCTGGTAGGAGTCCGTGGCGTTGGCGGCCGCGACGGTCCCCGTCGCCCCCGGCTGCACAGATGGCGAACCGGAGGGACGCGTGGAGACGCGCCCGATCGCCACGCCCAGGACGAGCACCGCGGCCATGCGCAGCCACGGGCTGTGCAGCAGCGAGGTGCGCGCCGGCTTCAGCGTGACGCTCCGGCCGAACGATTCGGCCTCGATGGCCGCCCACATCTGGTCGAGCGGCGGGTTGACGGGCGGGACGTTGTAATGATCCGCCGCGTTCCTGATGATGTCGTCGAGCTGGTCTTCGGTCATGATTCCACCTCTCCTCTCAGGTCGCCGAGCGCCTCGCGCATCTGTGCGCGAGCCACGGACAGCCTGCTCTTGCAAGTTCCTTCCGCGACTCCGAGGATCTCCGCGATCTCGGTATGGGTGTAGCCCTCGAGATCGTGCATGATCAACGTGGTGCGGTAGATCTCTCCCAGTCCATCGATCGCCTTCTGCAGCCGCTCGCGGAGGATCGGGTCATTGCCGAACGCCGTCTCGCCGCCGCGGATCGGGATGGCCGGATCGAGCTCGGTCTCCCGGGTCTTCAGTCGCTTCACCCGGCGCATCGCATTGGCCACCACCGTCACGGTGATGCGATGGATCCAGGTCGAGAACGCCGCGTCGCCGCGAAACCGTGGCAGCTGCGCGAACGCCCTCACGAACGTGTCCTGCGTGAACTCCCGCGCCAGATCCGCATCGCCCGTCAGCCGGTAGGCGAGCCGGTAGACCCGGGGAGCGTGCGCGTCATACAGCTCGCGGGCGGCTACCCGATCTCCGGCGAGAACCTGCCTGATCAGCTCAGGTTCGCTCACCCGGTAGAGGGCTGGGGGGACGGATGCAGTTGAAATCACGTGAGTTCGGGGAGTTAGATGCGGGTATTCGGGAAAGCGTTCGGTCGGGGCGGTGGATCGGTGGATCGGTGGATCGGTGGGTCAGTGGATCGGTGGGTCAGTGGATCGGTGGATCGGTGGATCGGTGGATCAGTGGGTCAGTGGGTCAGTGGATGCCCTCCGGGCCCTAGTCCTTCAAGTCCTCAGGACCGATCTTGGGCCGGTCCCGAACCACCGATCCACTGATCCAGTGATCCACCGACCCACCAACCCACCCCCTTGAAGATCTTCCGCAATCTGACCGTCCGGGTCCTGATCGCCATCAGCCTGGGCATCCTGCTTGGCATCGTTGCCCCCGATACCGCCAAGGCCATGCGGCCGCTGGGCGACACGTTCGTGAACCTCGTGAAGATGGTCATCGGCCCGATCATCTTCCTGACGATCGTCCTCGGGATCGCGAACATGGCGGACCTGAAGAAGGTCGGGAAGGTCGGTGCGAAGGCCCTCATCTACTTCGAGATCGTCACGACGTTCGCGCTTGCGATCGGGCTCGTCATCGTCAACATCACGAAACCGGGGTCCGGCATCGACGTGAGCGTGCTGGCGAAGGGTGACGTCTCGAGGTATGCCGAGCAGGGCAAGGCGATGAGCTTCGTGGAATTCTTCACCCACATCGTGCCGACGAGCGTGGTGAAGGCCTTCGCCGACGGGGACATCCTCCAGATCGTCTTCTTCGCCGTGCTCTTCGGCGTGGCCATGACAGCGATCGGGGCGCACGCCGCGCCCCTGACGACGGTGCTCGACCGGCTGCTGCAGGTCTTCTTCCGGATCGTGCACATCATCATGATCGTCGCCCCGATCGGCGCCTTCGGGGCGATGGCGTTCACCATCGGCAACTTCGGCCTGCGGAGCCTGCTGCCGCTGGGCCGGCTGATGCTCGACGTCTACGCGACGATGTTCCTCTTCGTTTTCGTGGTGCTCAACATCATCGCGAGGATGTTCCGGTTCTCGCTCTGGGAATACCTCAAGTACATCCGCGAGGAGATCGTGCTCGTCCTCGGCACGTCTTCGTCGGAGGTCGCCCTGCCGCGCATGCTGGACAAGATGGAGCGCTACGGTTGCTCGAAGACGGTCGTCGGCATGGTGATCCCGGCCGGGTATTCGTTCAACCTCGACGGAACGTCCATCTACCTGTCCATGGCCTCGATCTTCATTGCCCAGGCCTTCGGGATCGACCTGTCCGTCGGCCAGCAGCTCACGCTGCTCGCGGTGCTGATGGTGACCTCGAAGGGCGCCGCCGGCGTGACGGGGTCGGGTTTCATCGTGCTGGCGAGCACGCTCGCGGCGATGGGCACGGTGCCGGTGGAGGGACTGGCCCTCGTGCTCGGCGTGGACCGCTTCATGTCGGAGGCACGGGCGATCGTGAACCTGATCGGCAACGGCGTGGCGACGATCGTGATCGCGAAGAGCGAGGGGAGCTTCGACGAGACGCGGCGCGTGCTCGCGGTGGAGGAGATCAGGAAGCTCCGGCTGGCGGGGGCGGACTGATGTCCGCGAAAGCAGATCCCTCGGGCGCGTTGCGCCCTCAGGATGACACGCGCCGGGAGCGGCCTCACGATGACAGCAATGCGGGGCTCGCGCGACGGCTGACGGCGTTCGACGCGACGATGATCGTGATGGGCGGGATCATCGGCGGCGGGATCTTCGTGAACCCGGCCGAAGTGGCGCGGCGAGTCACGTCTCCCGGGCTTTCGACGCTGGCGTGGTCGATCGGCGGTCTCATCGCGCTGGTCGGGGCGTTCGTGTACGCCGAGCTCGCTGCGCGGCGGCCACAGGTCGGCGGACAGTACGCCTACCTGCGCGACGCCTACCATCCCGTGGTCGCCTTTCTATATGGATGGACGCTGCTGCTGGTGGTGCAGACGGGCGGCATGGCCGCGGCGGCAATGATCTTCGGCCGCTACACGCGTGAGCTCACCGGCATCGGCACGCCGGAAGGCATCATCGCCGTCGGCACGCTGATGACGCTCACCGTGATCAACTGCATCGGCGTTCGCGCGGGGAGCAACGTGCAGTCGTTCTTCATGGTGGTAAAGCTGATGGTCATCGCCGCGGTGGTGATCACCGGACTGATCCTCTTCGGCGATGCGGCGCCCGCGCCCGCTGCGGCCGCGTCGCCCGCACCGGGCGCCGGGAGCGCGATCGGCGTGATGACGGCGCTCGTCCCCATTCTGTTCACGTACGGCGGCTGGCAGACGGCGAGCTTCGTGAGCGGCGAGATGCGCAACCCGACGCGGGACCTTCCGCGGGGGCTGATCGCCGGCGTGATCGGCGTCGTCATCGTCTACCTCCTCGTGAACACCTCCTTCCTGTCGGCGCTTGGTTTTTCCGGTCTCGCGGCGAGCAAGGCGCCGGCGTCCGACGTCATGCGCGCGGTCTTCGGCGGGAACGGCGGCCGTTTCATCGCCGCCGGTGTCGCGATATCGACGGTCGGCTTCCTCAGCCAGAGCATGCTCACCGCGCCGCGCGTCTACTACGCCATGGCGAAGGACGGCGTGTTCTTCCGGAGAATCGGCGAGCTGGGAGAACGCAGTCGCGTGCCCGTCGCCGCGATCCTGCTCCAGGGCATCTGCGCGTCGATCATCGCGCTCGTGGGCCGTTTCGACCAGGTGCTCAACTACGTCGTGTCCATCGACGTGCTCTTCTTCGGCCTGACCGGAGCGGCGCTGCTGGTCTATCGGCGGCGGGCACCCGACGTCAGCCCGCCCATCCGCGTCCCCTTTCATCCATTCTCGACCATCCTCTTCGTCGCCGCGTGCTGGGCCATCGCGCTCACCACGATCATCAGCGCCCCCAGGGATGCCGGGGGCGGGGTCATCATTCTCGCCGTCGGAGTTCCCGTGTACCTGATCTGGGCCCGGCGTGCTGCCGGCACGTCGAAGGCTTGAAGCCCGACCCCCTCGCTACTTCGGCCGCACGCCTCCGGCCTGGACGATGACGCACATCGCCCCGAATCGCGGGTGCGGGCCGCATGCGATGCCGACCCTTCGCGACGACGGCTCGTAGATGTTGCGGCGGTGGGCCCGGTCGCGGACACCGTCATCGATGAGCAGACTCTCGATGACCTCGCGCCCATCGCGCATCGGCTGGTAGTCGATGTTCTCGTTGATCGAGATTTCCCACGATCCGTACCTCGCGACACGGGAAACCACCGTGGAGCCATCCGAGCCGGCGTGGCCCGTCTGGCCGGTGCCTGCCTGGTCGGCCGCGTGGTCACGCGCAGCGCGCGTCAGGATCGGGTCGAGAACGAGGGCAGGAACCGCGGGCTGGGCCCGCAGCGCCGCGACCGCCTCGCGCACTGCGGCAGGCCCTTCCACCGTCTGAACGGCAACCGGCCATGTGGGCCGCCGGAATCGCGTTCCCGTGAAGTACGGCAGGAGCGCCTCCAGCGACGCAGCCGTGCTGCCCGGATCGGTTCGAGCGCGATTGAGCGCCGCGAATACCTGTGACTCGATCCTGGAGAAGTCGACCGCGCCCCCGACAGGAGCGGATGTGCCCGCTGGGCCCGCCTGAATGCCTGGGCTCGCGCACGCAGCTGCCGCCAGAACGGCGAGGCACCAAACACGGCGAACACGTCCATATAAACGGACAGAGATTCCGCCCGGCAAGGACAATCGCGGATTCGCTGCAAGCGGACTCATTGGTGTAACTCCTTTGCGGACAACTGGTTACACGAAGGCAAACATCAGGCTCTGTGCGGCCCGGCCCCTGCCTTTACTCAGGCCCGAAGGTATTCACTTCTGGGAGGTTCAGATGCGTTCAATTGCAGTCATCGGTGCGCTCGCGACGCTCGCGGCGGCGCCCCTGTCCGCGCAAGGGAAGTTCCGCACCGGCGACATCATTCCTGGCGGCCGGATTCCGTCGACGGTGATGGATCAGATCCCGACGAGGGATCAGCAGGACCAGCGGAGCACCCGGAAGTCGGATCGTATTCCGCCGGGCCACATGCCACCCGCGGGTATGTGCCGGATCTGGATCGACGGCGTCCCGCCGGGCCGCCAGCCGGCGCCGACCGACTGCCAGACGGCGGTCGCGACCAAGCCGGCGAATGCCCGCGTGATCTGGGGCGACCAGAGCGCTTTCCCTGGAAAGGGGAAGGGCAAGTTCAAGAAGACCAAGGGTCACGACGACCGTGACGATGACTTCGAGGATCGCCGGCGTGGCCGGGACGAAGACGTCGACAGGGATCGCCGGCGGGGAAGGGACGATGACGATGACGACGACCGCCACGAGGCGCGCGACCGTGCCCGCAATGGCGGAGTGTTCGGATCGATGATCCCGTCCGCGACGCAGCAGAAGTCGATCTCGAAGGGGAAGGGCAAGGGCAAAGGTCGCGGCTGATCGCGAGCCTGACCGACCGGCAGTGAACCCGTCCGTCGTGGGTAGCGGGGGTTCATTGCCGGTTTATCAGGACGCATGCTCGGAATCGGTTCGCATGCTCGAAATGGAACCGGGGTTTTCACTCGCGAGGCCGGCCGTCCATCGCGAGTTGAGTACCACTCCGAGCATGCGTCCAGATAGACCGGCAGTGACCCCCGCCCGTCCCCCGTTGCATGGGATCAGCGACGGGGGCGCTCGCGAAGCCGGCGGACCAGCTTCCTGGCGCGTACGACCGATGCGAGGCCAGCCAGAAAAAAGTTGACAGCCGCGACGGCGACGAACGCGCCGGGCAGGACGCGGCCCCGATCGAACAGGTGGACGGCGAAGAACCCTGCGCCGGTCGCGAGCAGCCCGAAGAGGAGCTGGTGCATCGCCGCGTACAGCAGCAGCGCGCTGTCACGCAGCCCCGTCATCTGGAACTGGATGTCGCCGCGGGTCGCGCGCTCGAGGAACCGGTTCGTCTTGTCCGGGATGGTGATGACGGACATAGCCATCTCCCGCATCGCGCCCGCCACCTGATCCTTGACGTTCGTGTCCCTGCCGAGGACGAATTCCTGGAGGTAGGGGCCGACGGTCTGGATCGGGTTCATCGCCGGATCAAGCTCCGTGCACAACCCGAGCAGGAGGATGGACGCGCGCTCGAAGAGCACCCACTCCTTCGGGACCGTGAAGGCCCGCGAGAGATCGCGAAAGGAGATGTCGAGCTTCTTCAGGTCGAGCATCGCGTCGACCTTGGTGCGCATGTCGACCTGGATGTCCTTGAGCGACCACGATTCCATGTGCATCTGCTCGAGGAATCGGCGCTGGAAGTAGTCGATCGCCCGCTCGGCGACCTGCTCGTCGTCCTCATCGCGCGAGATCAGGCCGGCCTGGCGGAGGCCGGCGGCGATCATGCCCGGATCCCGCCGGATGACGCCCTGCCAGAACATGGGCACGCCGTCCTTCACACCCGGGGCGAGCCGCCCGACGGCGCCGAGGTCGAGCATCGTGAACGAGCCGTCGTCCTGCACGATGATGTTGCCCGGATGTGGATCGGCGTGAAACACGCCATCCACGAAGATCATCTGGCAGGCGGCGGTGAGGATCCGCTTCGCGAGCGCGGGCCGGTCGACGCCGATCTCCCGCAATCCCTCGAAGTCCGTGACCTTGACGCCTTCGACGAATACCGTGGTCAGGACGCGCTGCGACGATCGCTCCCGCACGACCACCGGGAATCGCACCGCCGGGTTCCCGGCGAAGTTCGCCGTAAGCGTCTCGATGTTGCGCGCTTCCTGACGGAAGTCGAGCTCGGCCCGAATCATCTGCGCGACGTCCTCGGGGTACTCTTCCATGCCTCGCACCCGCACCAGCAGCTGCACGATCTCGAAGACCCTGGAGAGAATCGTGAGGTCGATCCGGGAGATCTCCTCGATGTCCGCGTGCTGGACCTTCACCGCCACCTTCCGGCCATCGGGCATCGTGGCCACGTGCACCTGCGCCAGCGACGCGGCGGCGACCGGCACGGGATCGAAGTCCGCGAAGAGCGCTTCGGGCCAGTCGCCAAGCTCCTTCCGGATCCGGGCGCGGACCTCGTCGATCGGCCGCGCGGGCACGCTATCCTGAAGCTGCTCGAGCTCGGCGCGGAATTCCGGCGGAAGGAAGTTCGTGAGGATGCTGATGAGCTGCCCGACCTTGATGAACAGGCCGCCCAGCTCGAGGATCGCCGCGGTGAGCCGGCGCGAGTTCCGGCGGTGGCGCTCGACCAGGCGCCGCTTGTAGAGGCTCGGGCCGAGGACGGGCTTCCACAGCCGCAGCCACGCATAGCCGGCGACGATGCGGAACGTGAGGGCGTAGGCGCGCAGCGCGCGGAAGCGCATCGAGCGCCCCGTGCGCCATGCCACGAGCTGGGCGGTGTCGTCGGCCATGGGGTAATCATAGGAGACCCCTCCGGCCGCCGCCGCGCCTCGAATTTGTGCATCCGGCCATTGCTGAGCGGGGTAGGAGCTCGTAGCGTCCCTCATCCCCGTCACCCCGGGTTTCCCATGCGAACAGCTATCGCGGCACTTGCGCTCGTCATCGCGGCGGGCTGCAGCCAGACATCGCAGACGCCGGCCGGCTCACGGTCGAGCAGCAACGTGCTCACGGCGAAGGAGATCGCCACGACGCCGGCCGTCGACGCCTATGACGCGGTCCAGCGGTTGCGTCCGAACTTCCTCCGCGCCCGGTCTACCGCCTCCACGTCGAACGCATATCCGGTCGTGTATGTGGACGGACTTCGCAAGGGCGGTCCAGAGTATTTGCGAGTCATCCGGGCCGCGGAAGTCGCCGAGATCCGGTACCTGAGCGCGATCGATGCCACCACCCGATACGGAATGAACGTCGAGGCGGGCGTGCTGGACGTGAAGTTGATCACCCGCTGAATCCTGGGGGAAAGAAAAAAGAGGGGCGCATCGGATCGATGCGCCCCTCTTCTCATCTACCCGCGCTGGACGATCAGCTGTTCCAGTTGGTGTTGCGCTCGAGCTCCGTGCGCGGCACCGGCCAGCAGGTGTCCGTTCCAACCGGACCAAGCTGCGGCTTGTAGTAGTTGTTGCCCGTCGGGAGGACGAACGGATAGATGGTCGGATTCCGCCGGAAGTCACGCATCTCGTGGCCTTCGAGCCAGAAGTCGATGGACTTCTGGAGCATGAGCTCGGCCATCAGCGAGGTGATGTCCGTGCCCCCCGTGTAGGCGGCGGCTCCACCCGCGGCGCGACGCGCCTGGATGAACGCGAGCATCGTCACCGGATTCTGGTTGGCTTCCTCGATGATGTACTGGGCCTCGAGGCTGGAGGCGAAGCGCATCGCGGATGCCCAGCCCGGGAACTTGGCCTGGCGATAGAACCGCAGCTCGCCATCCTGGGCGAGACGGCCGGCATCCGTGTATCTCACCCGCGTATCGCCGGCGTCGGCGATGGCGCGGAACTCAGGCCCGACGACGAGGGAAATACGCGTCTCGGAGAACTCCCAGATCTTGTTGCCGAGCGCGCGCTGGGACGCGTTGTCGATGTGCTGGATATTGTACGTGAAATTCGCCGGAACGGCCGCGGCAGCAGCGGCCGCCTCCGACTTCTTGCCGGCCTGGAGCAGGGCCCGGGCGATGCCCACCTGCGCGGCATTGCTCAGCGCCGTGCCTTCGGTGGACGCCGGCAGCGCGGCGATGATGGTCTGCGCCTTCTTCAGGTCCTCGACAGCCGAGTCCAGCAACGCGGCGACCGTCATCTTGCCGCGGGTCTTCGTCGTGCTCTCGGCGATCGTGCCCTCGCAGAAGTACTCCGCCTGGAACAGGATCGAGAAGCCGGACACCCACCAGGCGCGGGCGAGGTCGAGGGTGTTACCCGCCGCCTCGATGCTCCGGATGGTCGCACGGGCGAACTGGATGTTCGCGTGGAGGCTGTTCCACACGGCATCCGTCTCGTTGCCGCTGTTCGGGATGTTGCGCTGACCGACGGCGTTGCGGGTCGGGAAGGTGTCGCCCACCCGCGCGTGGTTGGTGAACCACGCGCCGAGGACATATGCGCCTTCCAGGCTGCTCGCCGTGTTGGTGCCGGTCACGAAACGCGTATACGCCGACTGCGACAGCAGGGTTGCGTCGCGGTCCGGATCGACCGCGTCCGCCTCGAGGCTGTTGGGGTTGTCCACCGCAACGAAGTCGTTGCAGGCGGACGACAGTGCGCCCAGGCCCAGGAGGCCGGCCGCGAAGAGTTTTCTCATGTATGAATGCATGATTTCCTCAGAACGTGAGTGAGAAGCGCATCGTGTAACGGCGATCCGAGGGAACGGTCAGGAACTGGTCCGTCTCGGGATCCAGGCCCGTGAAGTCCGTCCACGTGCGGAGGTTCTTCGCCGTCAGGCCAACGGACACGCTGCGGGCGCGGGTGTAGCGGCGCACGAAGTCGCGCGGGAGCGAGTAGTTGACCGAGGCTTCGCGGAGCTTCCAGAACTTGCCGTTCTGGAGATAGGCGCCGTCCACGGTGCTGCGGTTTACGGTGGTGCCGGACTCGTTGACGAACGGACCGAACCGGCGGACGTACTCCTCCTTCGCCTTCTCCGTCGGCGTGACGCCGTCCGCTTCCGTGCCGAAGGCGGCGGCGCCGAGCACTGCGGCTGCGCCCTGACCGAACTGCCGGTCACGGAACTCGTTCGTGCCGTCGAAGATGTAGCGATCGCCGCGGCCGTCGAACTGGGCGTAGAGCGACAGATCCTTGAAGAGGGTCAGCGTGCCGGTGACGGCCGCGTCCCAACCCGGATAGTTCGCGCCGTTGCCGACGAAGAACTGCGAGTCGGAGATGAAGGCGCGCCACTGGGTGGCATCGGTGCCCGTGGTCCGGATGCTGTCGATGCGGTAGTCCCACTCGCCGTTCAGCGGGAAGCCGACCTTGCGGGTGGCCGAGGGCGGCACCGTGCCGAGGTCGAGCAGCTCGTTGTGCAGCGTCGCGAGCGTGCCGCGCAGCGAGAACGCGACGTTCTCACGGGTGACGAGGCGCGCCTCGCTGGCGAGCTCCCAGCCGGTGTTGAGCAGCGCGCCGATGTTGACCTGCGGGCCGTTGACCGAACCGGTCGAGCCCGGGGTCGGCAGCTGGAGAATCTGGTCAACGCCCTTCTTGTGGAAGTACGTGGCCTCGAGGCTCAGGCGATCGCGGAGGAAGCCCATGTCGGCTCCGAACTCGAGCTCCTGGCCCTTCTCGGCGCGCAGGTCGGGGTTGCCGATGGCGCCCGGACGCACGCCGACGACGAGGTTGCCGTTCGGCAGGAGGTTCGTGGACGGGTTGTACGTGGAGCGGGCGCCGCTGGTCGGCTGGCGGCCGCTGATGCCGTAGGCGCCACGGAGGCGCAGCTGCGTGATGGTGAACTCCGGCAGGACGCTCGTCAGTCGACGGAAGTAGTCCTCGTCCGAGATGACGTACGACAGGCCGACGCTCGGGCTGTAGAACGGCTTGGAGTTGGCGCCGAACGACGACGACTGGTCGCGACGCGTGCCGAGCTGGAGGTAGAGACGCTCGCGGTAGCTGAACTCGGCGCGGGTGAAGGCACCGATGTCACGGTTCTCCGAGCTGGTCTGACCGCCGTTGCTCAGCTCCGCCGCGGCGTTGACGCTGCGGACGTCGTTGTTCACGAGCCCACGGCCCTGGACGTTCGTGAGGTCCGTGCGGCGGGTCTGCGCCTGGCCGCCGACCGACAGGTCGACGCGGACGTCCTGCGTCAGGTTGTGGAGCACGTGGCCGAGATACTCCAGCGTCACGCGGTCGTCGATGCGGCGCGCCTCGTCCACCTGTCCGGTGTTGCGCGGGGCGTCGTCCCACCAGCTCGAGTCGTTCTTGGCCCAGAAGCTCAGGTCTTCGCCGCGAAGCATGTCCGCGCCGACGGTGAGCTTGTTGTCGAACCACGAGAACGGCTGGAAGCGCAGCGCAGCGCGGGGCTGGAAGCGCGTGGTCTCGTTGACGTTCTCGTACGTCGCGAGCTGGTCGGTCTGGCGCTGGGCGTACCAGCCGTTCTTGCGGGCGCCGATGGTGCGCGGATCGCCGAGGAGGCCGCCGCCGAGGTACCCGTAGATGTCGTTGTCGTTACGCGGCAGCTGGGTCTTGGTCTTGATCAACCCGAAGCCGACGTCCATGTGCAGGTTGTCACGGATCGCGTAGTCGAACTGGCTGCGCGCGTTCTTCTGGCCGTAGAAGCTGTTCGGCACGATGCCCTGGTCGCCGTTCTGGCCGAGCGAGAGGTAGGTGCCGTACTTGTCGCCACCGCCCTGGAGGCTGTAGTTCAGGTTCTGGTAGTGACCGTCGCCGAAGGAGTTGTCGCGGGCCAGCGGGTTGTCCTTCAGGACGTCGCCCGCCTGGTGGCCGGCGCAGTTCGGCGTCGCGGTGCTGGTGAGGTTCGCCGTGGTGCAGCGGCCGTAGTTGTCGGGGGCCGTGAAGTTCGGCTGCACGTCGCCGTATTCGCCGCTGATCGTCTGGACAAAGCCGGAGCCGGCGCGTCCGCGCTTGGTGATGATGTTGATCACGCCGGCGACCGCGTCCGAGCCGTAGAGCGTGGCGGCCGCGGGTCCCTTCACGACGTCGATCTTCTCGATGTCCTCGACCTTGATGTCGTTCAGCCGCGAGCCGGCCTGATTGCCGACGCCGAAGGTCTGCTGGGCGCCACCGGAGACGCGGATGCCGTCCACGTAGATCAGCGGCTCGTTGGAGAGCGAGATCGACGAGATACCGCGGATGCGGATCTCGGACGCCGTTCCCGTCGTGCCCGAGTTGTTCCGGATCACGAGGCCCGGGGTGCGTGCCTGGAGGAGGTTCGAGACGGAGGTGATCGGCGCCGCGGCCACGACCTGCGCGGCCTCGATGCTTCCTACCGCCGCGGCCTGGGCACGGCGCTCCTGCCGGCCGGCGGTGCCGGAGACGACGACCTCGTCGAGCTGCACCGCGCGAACGGCGAGAATGAGGTTCTGGACGTTCGTGCCCGCCTTCAGCGTCACGGGCACCGAGGTGCTGATATGCCCGATCGAGCGGGCTTCGACCGTCACCTGCTGCCCGGCGCGAGCGGCGGGGATGACGAACCGGTATTCGCCCGACGCGTTGGCGACCTGCGTCAGCGAAAGCTGCGGGATGGAAACGAACGCGCTGGGGATGGGGACTTGCGCGTTACTCTTGATCGAACCTGTCAGGACGATGTCCTGAGCGAATGCGATGGCTGGCGCCAACAGCATTCCCAACACGAGCGCGAAACGTGAATTGCGCGGCACTGGTGCCTCCGGGTGGATGGACTTCGCACGACCGCAACGTACGAGTGGGGGAGCGGCGTGCAGGTGGATCTGTGAAGCGACGAACACCAACGAACGAACAACCGTTCGGGCCGACCGGTTCCAGCGGATTTCACCGGCGACTCGACAAGGCCCTGCTGGCCCTGTAAAACCCCGAGAGTCAACGGTTTGGTCACCTCTTGAAAACCGTCGCCGGAACCGATTCCGCGGGGAGCGGATTCGGCTTGTGGTCGTCTCTACCGGGAGATAAGCTCTGGCATGCAGGCCTCTCTCGGCGGTATGACGAAACTCTTCCGGGGGCCTCAAGTTGGCCTGTTGGTGATGGGTCTGTCCACCCAGGCCGCGGCACAATCTCTCCTGGGGACCGTCATCGATGCCGCCAGCCGCAGCCCCGTGCCGGGTGCAGTCATCGAGCTGCAGGTGGCCGCGTCGGCTCGAGTGATTCGTACGACCGCGGACACTGCGGGCCGGTTCTACGTTCCCCTGTCGCGCCCCGGCCTCTATACGCTGAGGGCGACCCGGCTGGGGTACCTCCAGCAGAGCGGCGACACGGTTCGTGTCGGGGAGTCCGAGTCCGTAACCGTCGAAATTCGACTCGACCGGACGACGCTCCCGCTGCTCCCGGTGAGAGTCACCGCGCGGGTCAGCGGCCTGCCCGAGGGCTTCGAGGCGCGGCGGGCCACGGGCTTCGGCCGATTCCTGACGCGGACGGACATCGATAACCGCCGCGCCTCGCAGACCTCCGACCTGTTTCGGGGAATGCCCGGGGTAGTGCTCACGCCGCAGCGGAGGGGGAGCGCGCAAACGCTGATGATGCGGAGCGCCCTGGGGCTGTGCCAGCCGGCGGTCTGGATCGACGGCATGTACATCCCGAACCTGGCTGGCCAGAGCATCGACCAGCTGGTGACGCCGGCGGTGCTCGAGGCGGCCGAAGTGTACAGCTCGATTGCCACGGTGCCCATCCAGTATCGAACCGGGACCTGTGGTGCGGTGTTATTCTGGACGAAGCGCGGCGACGGCGACGATCGCCCGAAGACCCGGTGGTGGAAGGTTGCGCTCGGGGCCTCCGCCGCCGTCGGACTCATGATACTGATGAAGTGACAGGAGCGAAGATGACGCTGAAGACCCTCTGGCGAGCGCTGCTCGTCGGCCTCGTGTTCGTGAGCGGCGGCTGCGGCGGGCTGACCGAACCCAAGCCGCTGCTCGACGAGTTCAACTGGAGCGCGCTCGAGAACCCCAATGACATCGTCGAAAGCGCCGACGTCGCCGCCTTCTTCGGGGACATCAGCATCGGAGGACAGTTCAAGACGCCGACGCTGTGCTACAGCCTCGGGTCGAAGATGTCCATCGTCGAATCGACGATCGACGTCACCGTCACCGCGGCGAGCTCGGGGTCCGGCAACTGCGCGCAGCAGCAGGGGGGCTTCTTCTACACGGGCGTGATCCGGAACCTGCCGCGCGGCACCTACACGGTGAACATCACGCACGTCGTCGTGGGCGGGACGACCCAGACCTACACGAAGACGGTGAAGCTGTAGTGGGTGGTCAGGCTCCGGCCTGACTTCCCGCCTGCAGGAAAAGCCGTAGCGGGGTGGCGGCAACGCACTCAGGTTCCCGGCGTTGCACCTGTTCGATCCCGGGCGCACGCGCAGCCGGCAAGGATGGCCGCGTTCCCGGAGCGCCGAACGGTTTCGCCCATCGGGGTGACGAAATGGTCACTTCCAACCCACCTCCATCCCCCGCCTTCGTGTTACAGACATTCCGTCGGATTGCCATGGTCGCCAGCCTGGGGCTCCTGGCTTGCGCACCGAAGCCTGTTCCGGCCCAGGCAGCGGCCCCACCACCACTACCGGCGCTCAACGTCTTTCTCGACTGCAACTTCTACTGCGACCTGGACTTCGTGCGAACCGAGGTGACGTACGTGAACTGGGTTCGCGACCGGGAAGCGGCCGACGTGCACATCCTCGTGACCGGCCAGTCCACGGGCGGCGGCGGGACCGAGCACACGCTGACGTTCCTCGGCCTGCGGTCCATGATCGGGCTGACCGACACGCTTCGCTATGTGGCGGGGCAACGCAACACGCCGGACCTCACGCGGCGCGGCATGACGCGCATCATCAAGCTCGGTCTGGCCCGCTTTCTCGCGCGCACCGAAACGGCCGATCGCCTGAACCTGTCGCTCGCTCCCTCGACGGCCGGCCCCGCCGCGCCGGCCGTCCAGCAGCAGCATGATCCGTGGAACTACTGGGTGTTCACGATCTCGGGAAGCGGCAACACCAGCGGCGAGAAACTGAGCAAGTTCGGCTCGGTCAACGGAGGCCTGACGGCCCGGCGAACGACGAACGACTGGAAGGTGAACCTCTCGGCGCGCGAGAGCTATAACGAAAGCAAATTCACCTTCGAGCTCCCGGACGGGAATCGGACCACGACCTCGATCCGACGCGCCTACACCTTCAGCGAGCTGGCCGTAAGGAGTCTTGGCCCGAAGGTCTCGGCCGGGCTCGTCTCGACCGCGGGTTCGACGACTTTCGAGAACAAGACGTTCTACTATCGCGTCACCCCCGCGATCGAGTATGACCTGTTCCCGTACTCGGAATCCACCCGGCGGATGTTGACGGCGCAGTACGCGGTGGGGGTGGAGGGTAACCGATACAAGGAAGAAACGATCTACCTCAAGACCGAGGAGACGCATCCCCTGCATTCGCTGTCGGTGAACCTCAGCCAGACCCAGCCCTGGGGCTACGCCAACGTGGGGGTCAACAGCTCACAGTACCTGGACATGCCCGACAAGAACTCGGCATCCATCTTCGCCAGCACGAACGTGCGAATCCTGAAAGGCCTGAGCTTCAGTGTGAGCGGAAGCTACTCCCGCATTCACAATCAGCTGTCGCTGCCGCGGCGCGGCGCGACGGAGGAAGAAGTCCTGCTGCAGCAACGGCGGCTCGAGACCAACTTCAGCTATTTCGCCTTCGCGAGCATCAACTACACGTTCGGGTCGATCTTCAACAACGTCGTGAATCCCCGTTTTGGCGGCGGGGGCCAGAGCTTCATCATCTTCTAGGCGCGAGGCGTTTGTTACCGCAGAGGATCGCTGCGTACCTCAGCGATCCTCTGCGGTAAAAGGCGCCTGGAGCCGACTATACCACCGTCTAGTACCGGTAGAAGTCCG
>CAMLHT010000063.1 GCA_946479895.1 uncultured Gemmatimonadota bacterium
CACTTGCTGAAGTAGGTCTCCACGTAGCGGTCGTCGTCGCCCCAGATCGTGCGGAGCATGGAGGGCCAGGGCTTCGTGAGGGCGAGCAGGCCGCCGCCGACGCCGATCTCCCGCCCCTTCACGTCGAGCAGCGCGGCGCTGTAGCCGGGAAGCGGCGTGGTCGCGCTGCCGGGCTTCGTTGCCGTGAGGCCGGGAAGCGGTGAGATGACGATCGCGCCGGTCTCGGTCTGCCACCACGTGTCGACGACGGGACAGCGATTGCCGCCGATCTTCTCGCGATACCACATCCAGGCTTCGGGGTTGATCGGCTCGCCGACGGAGCCGAGCAGGCGGAGGCGCGACAGGTCGTGCTTCGCGGGCCACTGGTCGCCCCATTTCATGAACGCGCGGATGGCCGTCGGCGCGGTGTACAGGATGGTGACGCCATAGCGCTCGCAGATCTGCCAGAAGCGGTCGCGCTCGGGCCAGTCGGGCGCGCCCTCGTACATCACGCAGGTCGCGCCGTTGGCGAGCGGGCCGTACACGAGGTAGGAGTGGCCGGTCACCCAGCCGACGTCGGCGGTGCACCAGAAGACGTCGTCTTCCTTGAGGTCGAACACCAGCTTCGTGGTGGTCGTCACGCCGACGAGGTAGCCGGCGGTGGTGTGCACGATGCCCTTCGGCTTGCCGGTGGTGCCCGAGGTGTAGAGGATGTAGAGGACGTCCTCGGCATCCATCTGCTCGGGCTCGCACTCGGCCTCGGCCTCGTTCATGAGCCGGTGCCACCAGTGATCGCGGCCTTCCTTCATCGTGGCGAAGGCCTCGTCTCCGCCCGCGCCCGGCCGGCGCTGGACGACGACGACGTGCCTGATGGAAGGCGTCTCTTCGATCGCCTTGTCGGCGTTGCGCTTGAGCGGGATGACCTGGCCGCGGCGGTAGCCGCCGTCGGCGGTGATGAGGACCTTGCACTCGGAGTCGTTGATGCGGTCGCGCAACGACTCGGGCGAGAATCCGCCGAACACCACCGAGTGGATGGCGCCGATCCGCGTGCACGCGAGCATGGCGATCGCCACCTCGGGCACCAGGGGCATGTAGATCGCGACGCGATCGCCACGCTTCACGCCCAGCTTCTTCAGGACGTTGGAGAACTTCCGGACTTCGGTGTAGAGGTCCCAGTAGGTGAGCGTCCGCCTGTCGCCCGGCTCTCCCTCCCACACGAGCGCCGCCTTGTTCCGGCGCCAGGTGTCGATGTGGCGGTCCACGCAGTTGACGGAGACGTTGAGCTTTCCGCCGGTGAACCATTTGGCGTGCGGCGGCTTCCATTCGAGCACCTTGTTCCACTTCCGGAACCACTCGAGCTCCCCGGCCTGTTCAGCCCAGAAGGACTCCGGGTCGGCGTCGGCGCGCCTCCGGAGGGCATCGGTGGCGACGTGCGCCGCGGCCGCGAAGCCGGCCGGCGGCGGAAACTTGCGATTCTCCGTGAGGAGGGCGTCGATTTCGTTGCTCATGAGTTTATTGTAGCTCTCCGGGACGCTACCGTTAAGAGATGCTTCCCACCCTCGAAGCGACCGGGCTTTCCCGGCTCTTCGGCAGACACCGCGCCGTCGACGATGTCAGCTTCGCGCTCGCCGCGGGCGACTCGCTCGCACTGTTCGGGCCCAACGGGGCGGGAAAGACGACGCTGCTTCGGCTGCTTGCCGGGCTGCTGCGGCCGTCCTCGGGCCAGGCGATCATCAGCGGCGCCGACGTCCGCTCCGACACCACGGTCCGGGGGCGGGTCGGGCTGATCTCGCACCAGACCATGCTCTATCCCGCGCTGACGGCCATCGAGAACGTCGAGTTCGCAGCGCGGCTGCATGGCGTCACCAACGCCCGCGCCGCGGCGACCACGGCGCTCGAGACGATGGGCATCGCGGAGCGCGGCGGCTCGCTGGTGATGACGCTCAGCCGCGGGATGCAGCAGCGGGTCTCGATCGCGCGGGCGATCGTGCACGCGCCGGCCGTGCTCCTCCTCGACGAGCCGTACACCGGGCTCGACGCCAACGGCGCCGCGGCGCTCTCGCGCATGCTGCACGAGCTGCGGGGGCGCGGGTCGACGCTCGTCCTGGTGACGCACAACATCGGCGAGGGCCTCGCGGTGGCGACCCAGGCGGCGATCATGATGGCCGGCCGCTTCACGCGCACGCTGGCCACCGCGGGTGTCGACGCCGAGCGGTTCGCCGCGGAGTATCGCGCGGAAGTCGGCGCGGAAGACGTCGTCGCCGCCTGATGGGACCTTCGATCTTCAGGGCCGCGTGGCTCGTGGCGCGGAAGGACCTCGCGATCGAGCTGCGGACGCGGACCGCCTTCATCTCGTCGGTCGTGTTCTCGATGCTGGGGCTCGCGATCTTCTACTTCGCGTGGTCGCCCACGGCGGTCGCTCCGGCCAATCTCGCCCCGGGCGTCGTCTGGGTGGTGTTCACCCTGGCGGCGATCCTCGCGGTGCAGCGGTCCTTCACGATCGAGCAGGTGGAGCGGGCGGGGGACGCGCTGCTGGTGTCACCCATCGACCGCGAGGCGATCTATCTCGGGAAGGCGGTCGCGAACGTTATCTTCGTGGGAGCGATCCAGCTGGTCACGGTTCCCGTCGCGGCGCTGTTCTACGGCCTGCCGTTCGGGGACACCGTCCCGACGATGCTGGGCATCGGCGCCCTGGCGACGATCGGACTGGTCTCGGTCGGAACGCTCTTCGCGTCGATGGCGGTGAACTCGCGGATGGCGGAGCTGTTGCTGCCGCTCCTCAGTCTGCCGTTCTTTCTGCCGGTGGTGATGGCGGCGGGTCAGTCGACCCAGCGACTCATCGCCGGCCGGCCGCTCGCCGAATCGATCGGGTGGCTCAAGCTGCTCGTCGCGTTCGACCTCGTCTTTCTCGTCGCCTGCACCCTCGCTTTTCCGTACACCCTCGAAGAATGACCATCGCCAGCACCCCCACTTCCTCGCGCGAGCTCCGCCCGGTGATCGACTGGCTGTTCTGGGTCGCGGTCCTCGCGGTCGTGGCGACGTACGCGCGGGCCATCTGGTTCACGCCGGTCGAGGCGGTGCAGGGACCGTCGCAGAAGATCTTCTACATCCACGTCCCGGCGGTGCTCGGCGGGTACCTCGCGTTCGGCACGCTGGCGATCATGTCGATCGTGCACCTCTGGCTGCGGGAGGAGCGCGCCGACCGGATGGCGGCTGCGGCCGGCGAGATCGCGGTGCTGTTCTTCAGCGTCGTGCTGATCACGGGATCCATCTACGCCAAGGTCATCTGGGGCGCGTGGTGGGTCTGGGAGCTCAGGCTCACGCTGACGCTGCTGCTGTGGTTCCTCGGCGTCGGCTACCTGGTGATGCGCGGCGCGATCGAGGATCCGATGATGCGCGCGCGCTTCTGCGCCGTGCTGGGGATCCTCCAGGTCGTGCTGATCCCCTTCGTGCACCTGAGCGTGTACTTCGTCCGCGACCACATGCACCCGATGCCGGTGGTGATGAAGCCGGACAAGCCCTCGCTGCCGCCCGAGATGCTGCTGACCTTCGTCATGTCGACCGTCGCGTTCCTGCTGCTGTCGATCGCGCTGATGCGGGCGCGCTACCGCTACACGCTGCTGCGCGAGGCGGCGGATGCCGTCGAGCAGGGAGGAGTCGCCTGATGCGTGACATCCAGACGGTCACGGAATACTTCCACGCGGTGTACGTGCTCGCGGCCCTGATCTTCGGCGGCTACGCCGCGGGCATCGTGGTCGCGGCGCGAAAGGCGCGGGCCCGGCTCGAGTCGGCCGGCCGGCGGTGACGGGCGGCGTCGGCCCGGGCATCGTCTATCTCGTCGGTGCCGGACCCGGTGATCCGGGCCTGATCACCGTCCGCGGCAGGGAGCTGCTGGACGACTGCGACGCGATCGTGCACGACGCGCTCGCGAACCCCGCGCTGCTGTCCCGCGCGCGCGCGAATGCCCGGGTGGAGCTGATCGATGCCGGCAAGCGAGGCGGCGCGTCGGAGTCGGCGAAACAGGACGACATCAACGCGACGCTCATCGCGCTGGCGCGCCAGGGCAAGCGCGTGGTGCGCCTCAAGGGCGGCGATCCGTTCGTGTTCGGCCGAGGAAGCGAGGAAGCGCAGGCGCTCGCCCGCGCCGGAATTCCGTTCGAGGTCGTTCCCGGCGTCACCGCCGGCATCGCGGCGCCGGCCTACGCCGGCATTCCGGTCACCCACCGCGGCCTGGCGACGTCGGTCACCTTCGTCACCGGCCACGAAGATCCGTCGAAGCCGTCGACGACGGTGGACTGGACCGCGATGGCGAAGAACGCCGCCACGGGCACGGTGGTGCTCTACATGGGAGTGAAGACACTGCCCGCCATCTCGGCGGCGCTCATCGGCGCCGGCCTGGACGCCGACACGCCGGCAGCGGCAGTGCAGTGGGGCACTCACCCCGGGCAGCGAACCGTGGTCGCCACGATCGGGACTCTCTCTGAGCGCGCGACACGGGAGGGCCTGACCGCGCCGGTGATCTCCGTCATCGGGCGGTCCGTCGGTTTGCGCGACGAGATCTCGTGGTTCGAGTCGAGGCCCCTGTTCGGCAAGCGGGTCGTCGTCACGCGCGCGACCGCGATGCCCGGCACACTGGCTGACCTGCTGCGCGCGCGGGGCGCGTACGTGATCGAGGCGCCTTCGACCGCCATCGAGGCTCTCGACCCGGCCGCGATCGACGAGGCAGTCCAGCAGCTCGCATCGTACGACTGGCTGGTGCTGACGAGCGTCGTCGGCGTCAGGTTCTTCCGGGAGGCGCTCGATCGAGCTGGCCTCGATACGCGGTCACTGGCGTCCACGGACATCGCGGTCATCGGCCCCTCGACCGCACGGGCGCTCGGCGAGATGGGCCTCAAGCCGGACCTCGTGCCTCCGCGGTTCGTCGCCGAGTCGCTGCTGGAGGTCATGCGCGCCACGGAGGGCATGCGAGGCGCGCGGGTCCTGTATGCCGGAGCGGAAGACGCGCGTCCGGTCCTGGCGGACGGGCTCCGAGAGCTCGGCGCGATCGTCGACGTCGTCGCGACCTATCGCTCGCGCATCGTGAGCGAAGGCCCGGAGGTGGAAGCCCTGCGCGCGGATCTCGACCGCCGCGGCGCCGATTTCGTGACCTTCACTTCCGCCTCGTCCGTCAGCGGCTTCGTGGCGCAGGTCGGCGCGGACCGCGCGGCGAAGGTGAACGCCATCTCGATCGGCCCGGTGACCTCCGCCGCCGCCCGCGAGGCGGGCATCACGGTCGTGGCGGAAGCCGCGGCGGCGACGATTCCCGGAGTAGTCGAAGCCCTCACAGCGGCGGTTGCGCGCAACGGCTGAGCTCAGATCAGGCACGTGCTGTGCTCCGGTGGTACCTACCTGACAAGGAGGACCAAATGGCACACACGCATGAGTTCGACTGCATCGTCTGCGGCGCGCATTTCGACGACGAGAAGACGCTTCAGCATCACAACCAGGAGAAGCACACGACGCATCGCGCTCTCGATCCCAGCGCTCCGGCGGAGCCGATGGGCACCGAAAAGGCGCGCGGGGGCATCCGGGCGAGGGAGAACAATCCGTCGGCTCCGAAGCGTCCCACGGCGACTCCGCGGTACGGATCGGCCGGCGGTGGCGGAGCGGAGTATGAGCCGGGGCCGGAAAAGGATTAGGTGATCGCGGGATAGCGGATGGTCCAGTCATCCGCTTCCCGCCATGAATCGATCCCTGTTGCAACGATCCGATGTCGGCGCCCGCGGATGCCACGCGCATCTTCGGGCGCCTTCAACGGATCGGGTCATGGAAGACATCTCGGAAGACGAGCTGCGCGAGCTGACGCGCAAGGCAGGAAAGCTGGCGGACGCGATCGCGAAAGCGGCGAAGGACATGCCGCCCGATCATGCAAGGCGCCTGGGCAGGGCCATGGACAGCACGTTCGTCAACCTGGTTCAGGCGCTCGACGTCCACCGGAGGAGTCGTCGCCAGCCGCCCTGACGCTGGACACCGCGGTCGGGGTCCAGGCATTTTGCGGCATCGTGAAATCCGCGCAAACCTTTCGCATCGCGACGCGATCCTCCGAGCTGGCGCTGCGACAGGCTCGCATGGTCGCCGACCGCCTTCGCTCCGCGGGAGTCGAGTCGGAGCTCGTCACCTACAAGACGGCCGGCGACCGCAATCTCGCCCAGCCCCTCTCGGAGATCGGGGCGAAGGGCCTGTTCACCAAGGAGCTCGAGGACGATCTCGCGCGCGGCAAGGTTCACTGCTGCGTGCATTCGCTGAAGGACCTGCCGACCGCGATGCCGGAAGGGCTGGAGCTCGCCGCCCTGCTGCCGCGCGAAGATCCGCGCGACGTGCTCGTCGTGAACCACCTGATCGGCGCGAGCTCCATCGCCGAGCTGCCGCGTGGATCCCGGGTCGGAACGTCGAGCCTTCGGCGTCGGGCGCAGCTCCTCTCCCTTCGCCGCGACCTCGACGTGGTCGAGCTGCGCGGGAACGTTCCCACGCGCGTGCGAAAGGTGGACGAGGGGCAGGTGCACGCGGCGATCCTGGCCGCGGCGGGCCTGCACCGGCTCGACATTCACCAGCGCATTTCGGCATATCTCGACGCGCCGGCATGGCTTCCGGCCGCGGGGCAGGGAGCGATCGCCGTGCAGGTGCGGTCCGATGACTCCTGGGCAGCGAAGGTCGCGCGCGCGCTGAACGACTCCGCGACCCAGACGGCGACGCGCGCCGAGCGGGCGTTTCTCGCCGCGCTGGAAGGGGGCTGCCAGGTGCCGATCGGCTCGCTCGGGACGGATGGCGAGCTTCACGGCTTCATCTCGTCGCTGGACGGCACGCGCGTGGTGCGCGGCCGGACCGCCCTCGACGGCAAGGACCCGGAAGCGAGCGGGCGGGCACTCGCCGAGCAGCTTCGCCGCGACGGTGGGGCCGAAGTCCTCGCGGGGCTTCAGCGGGCCGACCGGGTTCCGGCGCCGCAACCGGAATAGGGGCGCCTATCTTTCGCCGATGGCATTTCCTGAACACCGGCCGCGCCGACTGAGAAAGACGGCGGCCATGCGCAAGCTCGTTCGCGAGACGCGCCTCAGCCCCGAACAATTCGTCCTTCCGCTCTTCGTCCGCTCGGGCAAGGGGATTCGCAAGCCGATCGAGGCGATGCCCGGCGTGTCGCAGACTTCCGTCGACCTGATGCTCGAGGACGCGCGCGAAGCGGCGGCGCTGGGCGTGGGCGGCGTGCTGCTGTTCGGCATTCCCGACAGCAAGGACGCCGAGGGCACGAGCGCCTGGGACGACCAGGGGCCTGTGCAGGCAGCGGTCCGCGCGCTGAAGAAGGAAATCCCGTCGCTCGTGGTCATCACCGACGTCTGTCTCTGTGAGTACACGGACCACGGACACTGCGGCGTGCTTCGCGACGGCCACGTCGACAACGACGCGACCCTTCCGCTGCTGGCCCGCGAAGCGGTGTCGCACGCGAAGGCCGGCGCCGACGTGATCGCGCCGAGCGACATGATGGACGGCCGGGTGGCCGTCATCCGCGAGGCGCTGGACGCCGCGGGTTTCGGCGACACGCCGATCCTCAGCTACGCCGCCAAGTTCGCCGGCGGCTTCTATGGGCCATTTCGCGAGGCCGCCGAATCGGCGCCGAAGTCGGGCGACCGCCGGGGGTACCAGATGGACGCGGCGAACTCGGACGAAGCGATGCGTGAAGTGTGGGGCGACATCGAGGAAGGCGCCGACATGGTGATGGTCAAGCCGGCCGGTCCGTTCCTCGACGTCATCGCCCGCGTGAAGCGCGAGACCGCGTTTCCGCTCGCCGCCTACCAGGTGAGCAGCGAGTACTCGATGATCCAGGCCGCGGCCGCGAAAGGCTGGGTGGACGGCGACCGGGCGATGATGGAGTCGCTGCTGGGCATCCGCCGCGCCGGAGCCGACGTGATCATCACCTACTTCGCCCGCCGGGCGGCGTCGCTCCTGCGCGCGGGATGGGACGGCTAGGGCGAAACGCGCCAGACGGACCCAGGGGGCCCGGCTGAGTATCTTTGAGTGAAGCGATCCCCGCTTCCGGAACTGGCGGGGGATGCGATCACTCGCGAGCGCAGGACGACGAACAGATGAAGTACAGGCTTTTCCCCGGGACCGACCTCCGGGTCAGCGAAGTCGGTTTCGGCACGTGGACCGTCGCCACCAGCTGGTGGGGCGAGAAGACCGACGCGGAAGCGATCGCCATGCTGCGATCCGCGCATGACGACTACGGCATCACGTTCTTCGATGCCGCCGACACCTATGGCAACGGCCGCAGCGAGCGTCAGCTCGCCGAGGCCTTTCGCGGGCGCCGCGACGAGGTCGTGTACGCGACCAAGGTCGGCTACGACATCTACAACGAAACGGCGACGGCCTCCCGGCGCGGGCAGAACGAGCTGCCCATGCGCACCGATCCGGCCTACATCCGGATGGCGGTCGACAAGTGCCTCGAGCGCCTCGAGACCGATTACCTGGACGTCGTGCAGATCCACAACGCGAAGATGGAGCACGTGCGGCAGGCCGACCTCTGGGGCACGCTGCGGGACCTCCAGAAGGAAGGGAAGATCCGGGCGTGGGGCGCGGCCTTCGGGCCCGCCATCGGCTGGCTCTACGAGGCCGTCGAGCTGGTCGAGCGCGAGCCCGGGATCAACACCATCCAGATGATCTGGAACATCCTCGAGCAGCACCCGGGCACGGCGATGATCGAGGCCGCGAAGGCCCACGCGCCGAACTGCTGCTTCAACGTGCGCGTGACGCACGCCTCGGGGATGCTCGAGGGCCACTACACGGCGGATACGGTGTTCCCGGAGAACGACCACCGGCGCCACCGGCCGCGGTCGTGGCTGACCAACGGAGTGCGGAAGATCGAGACCCTCGATTTCCTGCGGCGCGACATGACCCTCGGCCAGGCCGCGCTCAAGTGGCTGCTCGCCGAGCCGCTCGTGGTGACGACGCTCCCCAACATCTATGACGCCGGCCAGCTCCGCGAGTTCGCCGAATCGAGCGAGCGGCGCGACCTGACGGCCGGCGAGATGCAGCGCATCGAGGAGCTGAACGCGCGCAACTTCGGCGTGACGGAAGAGCCGATGGTGTACAAGGGAACCATGGAGAGCCGTGCTTCATCTGTGGCGTGACATCTCGCCGGGCCGCAACCCTCCCGAGGAGGTCACGGCGGTCATCGAAATCCCGTCCGGCTCGCGCAACAAGTACGAGCTCGACAAGGAGACCGGTCTCCTCAAGCTCGACCGCGTCCTGTACTCCGCCGTGCACTATCCGTCGGACTACGGGTTCATCCCGCAGACGCTGCACGAGGACGGCGATCCGCTCGACGTCCTCGTGATGGTGAAGGAGCAGACGTTTCCGGGCTGCATGATCGACGTGCGGCCGATCGGCGTGCTGCGGATGCTCGACCGCGGCGAGCCGGACGACAAGATCCTCGGCGTTCCGCTGCACGACCCGGCGCACGAGGAGTACTTCGACATCGCCGACATTCCCCAGCACACGCTCAAGGAGGTCGAGTATTTCTTCTCGACCTACAAGGACCTGGAGGGCAAGCGCGTGCAGGTGGTGGGCTGGGAGAAGAGCGAGCGGGCGATGCAGATCGTCCAGGACTCGATCGAGCGCTACGACCGGAAGTACCGCGTCGGACCGTAGTCAGTCCGCCGGGCGCATCGGTACTGCCGGGCCGTGGCCGGGATAGATCATCCGCGCGCCGGCGTCGCGCAGGCGCTGCCAGCTGGCGTCGATCGCCGCGCGCCGATCGTCGGGCGCGAGGCCGGGGGGAGTGAGATCGCCGGTGAAGGCCGAGCCGTCGTCGAGCACGATCGACACGCTGTCGTCGCTGTGGCCGGGAGTCGGCAGGATGGTGCCGGCGATGCCGACGCCCGCGAGCCATGACCGGCTGTCCGCGAACCGGAGCCTGATCACGCCGTCGGGCGTCGGGACGACGTTGTGCTTCGCTTCGGGACCGGCGGCCACCGGCTTCCCCTGCGTTTCCAGGAGCAGGAGGCGCATCCCCCTGGCCTTGAGCTCATTGGCCAGCCCGGCGTGGTCGGGGTGGTAGTGCGTGGCCACTCCGTACTGGATCTGCTCGAGCCGCACGCCCATCCGCTTCATGACGGCCTGCATGGCGCCGAGGGTATCGGGCCAGCCGAGGTCGATGAGCAGGCGGGTGGAGCCGGCGACGACGAGCCAGTAATTCGTGGACCGGTAACCCAGGTGGACGACGCGGGTCTCCATGGGCGGAATGTTGCACTTTATAGCACGAAGTACTTGACGGCATTGCGCCAATCGCCCAGATTCGAGGCGATGCGACTGCCGATCCTCCCCTTCGCGGCCGAGCCCCTCGACGAGCCGCCGCCCGTCTCGCTGGTCGGAGAGGTGCTGTTTCCCCTCCCGGCCCTGCGCCGGACACCGATGGGCATCCTCACCTGGTGGGAATCGCGCCGGCTGGTCTACAACATCATCGTCGGCGCGACGGGCATGGTGAGCCTCGCCTTCATGGGCATCCTGTCGCTCGTCCCGCCGGGCCTTCCCGGCTTCCTTCCGCCCTGGCAGGCGATCCTCGCCTACGGCGCGATGGCGAACGTCTGCTTCACCCTCGGGCCGGTCATCGAGATCGGGCTTCAGCAGATCTGGAGCAACCGGGTGCTCCCGGTGGGACCGGTGCTCTTCCGCCAGGGCCTGTCGTTCGCGGTCGGCCTCACCGCGCTACCGATGGTCGTCGCGTCCGTCGCGTGGGCCGCCCGCGCGGCCGGCTGGATGCTCGGACTCGTTGCCGGCTAGAGCGTCCGGTCTCCCGACACGATCTCGAGGTTGGCGAACGTCGCGCTGCCGCTGACCCGGATCACCGGCGAGCCCGGAATCATGGGCGCGAGGTCGAGCGCCGGCTCCGACTCGACGTTCGCGGCGAAGGCGCCGACGCGGTTCACGACGCGCATCCCGGGCGGAACGACGATCCGGACTGACGCAAAGATCACCCGCACGTGCAGCTCGACGATGTCCTGCGGCAACGAGGCATGCGTCAGGTCGATCACCGTGTCCGAAAAGAGCGCGAACACGTCGAGGTGCCGCGGGACGGTCCAGACGCCGCGGCGGGACTGCGAGCTCAGGATCGAATTCAGCCGCTGGCTGTCGCGCTCGAGGGAAGGATCACGGAGCGCGATCGAATCGCCGGGAGCACGATCGGCGGGCACCGGCGCCCGCTGAAGACCGACGACGAGCGCCTCGGCTTCGGCGGCCGTGGTCGCCCGATACACCTTCTCCAGCCGGTCCTCGAGCTCGGCGACCGAGATCACGTCGTTCGCGAACGCGTCAGTGAGTGCCTGGATGACGCGCTCGCGAACGGCCCCGACGGGAACGACGGACTTCGGATCGTCCATCGGGTCGCTCAGGGCGCGACGGCACCGTGATCGACCGGCTCCGGCGCGCGGCGCAGGAAGAGCCGGTCATACAGGATGCCGGCGATCAGAGCGCCCACGATCGGCCCGATCCAGAACACGGCCTGGGCCTCGAAGATGCCCGAGGCGACGGCCGGCCCGAACGACCGCGCGGGGTTCATCGAGGCCCCGGTGAGCGGCCCGATCGCCAGGATGTCCGCCGCGATGGTGAGGCCGATGGCGAACCCGCCCACGCGCGGCGCGTCCGGATCGACGGCCGTGCCGAAGATGACCCACCCGAGGAAGAAGGTCGCGATCAGCTCGAGCACTACGGCGCCGGTGAAGGTGATCGAGCCCGCGATCACCGGGCCGCCGACGCGTGTCGCTTCGACGGCGGCGGTGGGAAAGATCCCCTTGAGCGCATACGCGGCGACGATGGCGCCGGTGAACTGCGCGATCATGTAGACGACGCCCATCACCGGCTCGATCCGCCGCGTCGCCATGAAGGTCAGCGTCACGGCCGGATTGAAGTGGCCGGAGATGCGCATCAGCGCCGTGACCATCACGGAGAGGATGATGCCGTGCGCGAGCGCGACCTCGGCGAGCGATCCGCCGCGGATGATTGCGCCGCTGCCGATGAAGACGAGCGCGAAGGTGCCGATGAACTCGGCGATGAAATGACGCCAGGAGTCTCTCATGTCGATGGCTCGATGACTGGATTACGCGGTTGTCGGGAGGGCCGAGGGCGGGAAGGTCACCCGGCGGGTGATCCTAGTCAACGAGCCGCCCGAAGGCGAACCCGGGAAATCGCTACCCGAGCCGCCGGAAGACCAGCGCCGCGTTGATGCCGCCGAACCCGAAGGAGTTGCTCAGGATGACGTCCACGTCGTCGCGACGGCCGACGCACGGGATGTAATCGAGGTCGCAGCCGTCCGCGGGCTGCTGGAGGTTGAGGGTCGGCGGCAGCCAGCCGCGGGTGAGCGCGAGGGCGGAGATGGCGGCCTCGATGGCCCCGGACGCGCCGAGCGCATGGCCGTAGTACGCCTTGGTGCTGCTCACCTGGACGTCGTTCGCGGCATCGCCGAACACGGCGCGGATCGCCCGGGTCTCGGTGGGGTCGTTGAGGGGCGTCGAGCTGCCGTGGGCGTTGATGTACCCCACGTCGGCGGGAGTGACGTCGGCGTCGCGGAGGGCCTCGCGCATCGCGCGCGCGGCCTGGGTCCCGTCGGGCCGGGGCGCGGTCATGTGGTGCGCGTCGTTGCCGAACGCATAGCCGGAGACCTCGGCGTAGATCCGCGCGCCGCGTGCCTTCGCCCGCTCGTATTCCTCGAGGATCAGCACGGCCGCGCCTTCACCCATGACGAAGCCGTCGCGGTCCCGGTCGAAGGGCCGCGACGCGGTCTGCGGGTCGTCGTTCCGCGTGGACATGGCGCGCAGCAGCGCGAACGCGCCGAAGCACATCTGGTTGAGCGGCGCCTCCGCCCCACCGCAGATCATGACGTCGGCGTAGCCGGCGCGGATCTGCCGCATGCCTTCGCCGATCGCCATCGCGCCGGACGCGCAGCTCATCCCGTTGGTGCTGTTCGGGCCCTGCACGCCGAACTCGATCGCGATGTTGCAGCTGGCCGCGCCGACGAACACGTTCGTCGCCAGGCTGGTGGAGACCTCGCGGAGGCCGTGGCGGAGATAGGTGGCGAACTGCTCCTCGGCGAAGGCGGCGCCGCCGAGCGCGCTGCCCATCATCGCGCCCACGCGCTCCCGGTCCTCGGCCTCCAGGCGCAGCTCGGCGTCGTCGAGCGCGAGGCGCGCCGCGGCGAGCGTGAAGTGGCTGTAGCGGTCGAGGCGCTTCAGCTTCTTCTGGTCGACGAAGTCGGCGGCGTCGAAGTCGCGGATCTCGGCGGCCACCTGGCTCCGGAAGATCGACGCGTCGAAGCGCGTGATGGGGCCGACCGCAGACCGGTGGGATTGCAGGCCGCGCCAGAGCGCCTCCTTCCCGATGCCGATCGGCGTGACCGCGCCGATTCCGGTGATGACAACGCGACGACGTGACGACACTTGAGACTGGGAAAGAGACTGGATCAAGCTTCGGCCGCGCGCGCCAGTCCGGCAAGCGTGCGCGACGCGATTCCATGAATGAATACCGGGCCGATGACCATGTTGGCGGCGATCGATCCAATCCCCGGCCAATGGGGACCGTTCCAGACGTGCAGGATCTTCACGTGCGTTCCGCCCGGCGCCGGCGCGAAACTCCACTCCACGTCCATTCCCGTGGTGATGCCGCCGACGTGACGAAAGCGGATCGCCGGCGCCGCGACGCCACCGGGCGGCCGCACTTCCATCTCGGAAAGCCACCAGGTCGGCCAGCCGACCGGCCCGAACGGCCGGTTGGCGGACATCGCGACGAGCCCGCCGCCCGCGGGATCGCGCTCCCGCATCTCGACGTACCGATAATGATCGAGGTGCACCGGCCAGCGGACGACGTCGACCGCGATGCGGAAGATAGCGTCGAGCGGCGCGCGAACGAGCTGTTCGTCGACGGTGACCATCCGCCGATCGCGCGGCATCGGCCCAAGCTCGGTCGGTCGCGTGCGCTGGATCACGCCGGGCGGGGTGTCCATGTGGCGGTCAGGCGGAAGCCGAGCCGGCGATCGACGCGAGGCGAGACGCCGGTCGCGCGGCGGACCGCGGCTCCCAGCTCCGCTGCCGTGAAGCCACGAAAGACCGACACCACGCCGTCGTGGCGCGTGACCGGATGGAAGCGCAGCGGAAAGCTCGCGAGCCAGAAGCCCGCGGCCGCGAACCAGCTGCGGCGGAGATCGGCGACGATCACCAGCGACCGGGCGACCCGGTTCAGCTCGGCGATGATGTCGCCCAGCTCCTCGTCGGCGAAGTGATGGAGGAGCTGCGAGCAGACCACCACGTCGATGCTCGCGTCGCGGAAGGGCAGGGACCTCGCGCTTCCGCAGACCGCGTGGTCGAGCCTTCCCGAGGCCTCGCCGAGGAGGTCCGCGGCTTCATCGAGCCCGATCACGGTGGCCGTGCCGTGCTGCCGGCGGATCGCGTCCGGGATGTCGGCGAGGCCGGTGCCGACGTCGAGGACGGTGACGGGCCGCCCCGCCGACACCGCGCCGGCGAATGCGCCGACCGCCGCGGCGCGGCCACCGAACAGGCGATTGGAGCGCGTGACGTCCCGGATCGAGCGCACGCGGGTGTCCGCGTCGACCGAAGCGTCGTCGAGGATCTCATGTCCGCGTCGTCGGGCCGGAACGAGGAAGCCCAACGTCAGCGCTCGAGCTGCGCGTAGCCGCCGCGGTAGTAGAGCAGCGGCCGGCCAGCGAGGGCCGCGGCCTTCTCGACGCTGGCGACGAAGATGGTGTGGTCGCCGCCGTCGTGCCGCGCGACGATGCGGCCCTCGATGTGGGCGAGCGCGCCCTTCAGCAGCGCGACCCCGTGCTCGCCCCGCTGGATCTCGAGATCGTCGAAGCGGTCCGCGTCCTTCTCGGCGAAGCGGCGGGAGCAGGCCTCCTGGCTCTCCGAGAGGATGCTGATCCCGACGTACTGCGTGACGAGGAGCGTCGGGTGGATGGACGCGGTCTTGTCCACGCAGGCGAGCACGAGGGGCGGGTCGAGGCTCACCGACGAGAAGGCGCTCACCGTCATGCCGTGGTCCCTGCCCGCGGCGTCGCGCGCGGCGAGCACCGTGATCGACGAGGCGAATCGCCCGAGCACGCTGCGGAAGAGATCTGCGTCCACCATGCCGTGAAGCCTATCCCGGGGCGGGCGGCGGCACTACTGGCCGGCCGAGGACGCCGAAAGTGGAGAGCAGGTACCGCGCGTTGACTACCTCGCGCGCGGGGACGAAGTCCCCGGTGACCCCGATGAGCAGGTCGGCCAGGTCGCGGCGCCGCGAGAGGGTTGCCGCGGCGCGGTTGATCAGCCACGGATTGGCCACGACCGCGGCGACGACCCGCTCGACGATCCACTTTCCCCCGAACGCCTTCCGGCGCGCCGCGTCATAGCTCGCCAGCGCCCTCGCCGAGCGGCCGGCGGTCGGGGCGCGGAACGATTCGAGCGCGGCAGCCGCGGCCAGCTCGCCCCCGCGGAGGGCGGCAAAGATTCCTTCGCCGGTGAACGGATCGAAGAAATCGGCGGCGTCGCCGACGAGCAGCGCGCCCGGCGCGTGGGCCCGCCGCGACCGCGAGGCAAACGGGCCGGTCGCGCGCACCGGAGTCGCGCGCGTCGCGAGCGCGAATCGCGAGGCGAGGTGCGGCCTGGCGCGCAGCCACCGCTCCAGGAATTCCTCCTTGCCCGCCGACATCTCGCGGGCGCGATCGGCCGGCACGACGAGAGCCACCGTGGTCAGGCCATGGCCGACGTCGGCGATGCCGACGAATCCGTCGGGCTCCACGTGCATCTCGGCCAGCTCGCCGATGCCGTGTACGCCCTGATAGTGCGCCACGAGCGCGAGGCGACGCGGCCACCGCGCGACGCGCGTCAGCGACAGCCGGCGCGCCACCACGGAATGCAATCCATCGGCGCCGA
>CAMLHT010000064.1 GCA_946479895.1 uncultured Gemmatimonadota bacterium
GGGAGCATGGCGGCCATCTCGGTCTCGCCCGCGGTCCGGCCGCCCCCCGCCCTCTAACCTCCCCCCTCCGCCCTCCGCCCTCCGCCCTCCGCCCTCCGCCCTCCATCCTCCGTCCTCCGCCCTCCGCCCTCCGCCCTCCAGCCGTATACTCCAGCATGGCCATCGTCTCATTCCTCCAGCGCATGGGCGCCGTGATCCGGACGATCCTTGGGGTCCCGGATTATCAGCGTTATCTGGCCCATGTCCGGAGCGCGCATCCGGGGGAGCAGCCCCTCACCGAGGAGGAATTCTTCCGGCGGCAGCTCGAGGGGCGGGCGAAGCCCGGAGCAAGGTGCTGCTGAACGGTGGATCGGTGGGTCAGTGGGTCGGTGGATCGGTGGATCGGTGGCCCAGTGGAACCGCGGCCAGTGTCAGGGCGGCGAGGCCGGCCACCGCGGCGCCGAAGGTGAACGCGGCGGCCGAGCCGGCGCGATCCCAGATCAGCCCGAAGATCACCGAGGCCGGCAGGGCGGCGATGCCGATCGCGAGGTTGTACCAGCCGTAGGCGGTGCCGCGCTTTCCCCCCGGCACCACGTCCGCGACCATCGCCCGCTCGGGACCCTCGGCGAGCCCGAAGTAGATGCCATAAACGGCGAAGAGCGCCCACGCGTGCCACTGCTCGCTCGCGCGGGCGAAGAGCAGATACACCGCCGCGTAGAGAACCCAGCCGGCGATGACGGCTGGCTTTCGGCCGATTCGGTCCGACAGGATTCCGCCAGGCGTGCTGGTCGTCGACTTCACGACGTGCAGCATCGCCCAGATTATCGGCGCCATGGCGACGGGCACGCCGAGCTGGGTCGCGCGCAGCAGCAGGAACGCGTCGGTCGAGTTGCCGAGGGTGAAGAGGGTGACGGCGCCGAGCGCGGCCCAGAATCGTCCCGGCAACGGCACCGAGGGTTCGAGCGAGGTTCCCTTCCCGGCCACCGGATGTGGCTTCTCGCGAACCACGAAGAGCGCGATGGCAACGGCGATCGCGCCGGGAATCGCCGCCATCCAGAACACCGTGCGGAGCGGGGTGTGCCACCAGGTGAGCACCGCGAAGGCGATGAGCGGACCGACGACTGCGCCCGCGTGATCGGACGCGCGCTGGATGCCGAATGCCTTGCCGCGAATGGAGATGTGGACGGAATCGGCGATGAGCGCGTCGCGCGGCGCGCCGCGAATGCCCTTCCCTACCCGGTCGGCCAGTCGGATCCCCAGCACCTGGCCGGCGTTCTGGGCGACAGCGATGAGCGGACGCACCGCCGACGCGATGGTGTAGCCGGCCACGATCAACGGCTTCCGGCGGCGCACGCGATCCGACCACCATCCGCTCGCGAGCTTGAGGAGCGCTGCCGTCGTCTCCGCCGCCCCCTCGATGATGCCGAGCGATCCCGCCGAGGCACCGAGCGTGGTGGTGAGGAAGATCGGGAGGAGCGGATAGATCATCTCGCTCGACGCGTCGGTGAAGAAGCTCACCGCCGAGAGGGCGTAGACGTTCCGGTCGATCTTCCCCGGGGGGGCCGATGGATCCTGGTCAGCCATCGCGGCGAATCTAGCACTTGCCCGCGCCGGTCGGGCGCGACAAGCTGCGGCGTGCCCGAACACATCCCCGCCGCGGACATCCCCGCGCGCCGGGCCGGGGGGCGCGCCGCGCTGGCAGGCATGGAGAGCCGGCTGCTGGAGACGCAGGTGGCGGTCGCGCAGATCGCGGCCCCGACGGGCGACGAGACCGACCGCGCGCACTGGCTCGCGAGGCGATTCGAGACGCTCGGACTGGCAGCGATCGACATCGACGGCGCGGGCAACGTGGTCGGGCGGCGGCCGGGCCGGAGCGACGGTCGCCCCGTCGCCGCCTGCGCCCACCTCGATACCGTCTTTCCGCGCGCGACGGAACATTCCGTTCGGCAGACCGGCTCGCGCTTCGTCGGGCCGAGCATCACCGACAACAGCCGCGGCATCGCCGCGATGCTCTTCATCGCCGAGGTGCTCGGCCAGCTCGACGGCTCGCTCGAGCGGCCGATCGAGTTCGTGGGCACCACCGGGGAGGAAGGCGCCGGCGACCTGCGCGGGTCGAAACACTACTTCGCCACGCGCGGCGCCGACGCGAGCGCAGCGGTCATCGTCGACGGAGCGGGCGACGAGCGCATCGTGCACCGCGCGCTGGGCTCGCGGCGATTCCGCGCCAGCTTCGACGGGCCCGGTGGGCATTCGTGGTCGGCATTCGGCGTCGCCAACGCGGTGCACGCGGCGGCAGCCGCCGCGTCGTCCATCGCGACGATGACGCTGCCGCGGACCCCGCGCACGACGGTAACCGTGTCGCGGATCGGCGGCGGACTCTCCGTGAACTCGATCCCGCAGCACGCCTGGATCGAGATCGACCTGCGTTCATCCTCGTCGGCCGTCCTTGCCTCGATGAGCGAGCGCATTGCCGCGGCCGTGGGGGAGGCCGCGATCGCCGAAAATCAGCGGAGCACGCCGGGCACCGCGCCGCTGCGGGCGAGCGTCGTCACGATCGGCGACCGGCCGTGCGGGGAAACGTCGGAATCACATCCGCTCGTGCAACTCGCGGTGGAGGCGACCCTCCTGGTGCAGCGCGGGGCCGATCTCGCGATGGCATCCACCGACGCGAACGTGCCGATCAGCCTCGGCATTCCGGCGATCGCCATCGGTGCCGGCGGCCGCGGCGGCGACACGCACAGCAGGGATGAGTGGTTCGACAACGTGGATGGGATGCGCGGCGTCTACCGGGCGCTGACCGTCATCGCGGGCGCTGCCTGCGAGCAGTGAGGACCACCTTCGCCCTCCGCCCTCCGGCCTAGCTCGCAAACGCCGTCTCGGACGGCTCCGTCTTCTCGAGCGCGCGGCCCAGCACGGCGAAGATCCCGAATGCCTCGGCCCCGAGCGTGACGCTGCCGGTCACGATGCCGGCAAAGACCGCCGCGGCCAGGCTGAAGGGCTGGAGGAACCAGATGCTGAACGCGGCGACGCCGACCGCCGGGATCATCATCAGGGCGACGAGGATGAGGATGATCCCCATCGACATCACGCCCTGCCCCAGGTTCTCCATTCCGCCGCCGACGGTGTGCCCGAGGCGCACCCAGCCGGGAAAGAGCACCGGCGCCCCGTTCTGCACCGCCACCATGACCGTCGCGAACGCGAGCAGGGCCGGCAGCGCGGCGAGAACGATGCTCGCGACGAGCGTCACGGGGAGGGGCTCGTGCATGGCGATCGCGCAGAGGCCGCCGACGATCAGCACCACGTACTGCGCGGCCGCGATCGGCAGCGCCGACGACATCACCTCGGCCATCACCACCGTGCGGCCGCTGAGCGGGATGGTCTTGAGCGCGGTGAGATTCTGCATGTCCTGCCGCAGGTCGTTGCGCACGAGCATCGGGCCGAAGAAGGTCAGCAGCCCGGCGAGCGTGGCGCATCCGACGGCGACGGCGGCGAGAAGGCCGCGGCCGGAAGCGAACGCCCAGCCCCACACCGTGGCCATGATCAGCGGCGCGATGAACACGCGGAACTGGAGCGTGCGGCGCAGGCACAGCAGGTTCTTCCAGACGATCGCGATCGCCGGATGCCCTTTCGCGGGCAGCGCGATCCCGACGCGGGAGATCTCCTCCGGCTTCGGCGCCGACCAGCGACGCGCCCGGAACGCCTCGAGCCGGCGCACGCGCTCGTAGCTCGCGGCGATCGCCGACTCCTCGAACGCGGCGTCGGTGCGCAGCACCCACCAGGCGTGAAGGAGCAGGACGATGAACGCCGCCGGCAGGGCGTTCAGCCACTCGGCAACGGTCATCGCGAAGACCGGCGTCACGAGCGCGTGCACCGGCCAGAGGACGTACTTCGCGGGCGCCGACTCGATGACGCCGCGGGCGGCGCCGATGGACTCGAAGAAGCCGCTCGCGCGATACACCGCCATGACCGCGGGCCAGCCGTCGAAGGCCGCCACGAGCACGCCGACCATCACCGTCGCGAGGACGAGCGTCGGGATGAGGTTCTGCCGGAACGCATGGCGCTTGTGCTCGATCCATGAGGTCCGCACGAGCGCCGCCCCGACCCGATGGAAATTGAGCGTCGTGAACAGCATCCAGAGGCTGATCGCGCGATAGCCCGATGGCAGGTAGCCCACGCCGCGACGCATGAGGAAGATGAAGATCGCCGCGTTGATGAGGATCGTGAGCTGGGCCCGGAACAGCTTGTAGCCGATGATTGCCCGCCGGCTGAGCGGCGCCGGAAAGAGGAACGACGTCTCGGCGAGCGAGAAGGCGAGGGTCGTCTTGTCGCCCCCGAACAGCCACCAGCTCGTGGCGAACGCGACGAGGCCGAGCGTCGCGACGACGACCCACATGTCGTTGAAGTTCGGGCCGATCGACCGGGGAACCTGCCCCGGATTGTGGATCAGGAAGAACCAGAAGTACGCCGCGCCGATGATGGCGGAGATGGCGTAGCGTGGATTGCGGGCGCGGCGGATTCGCGTCCAGGTGCGATTCCGGAGCGTGTGCCAGGTGAGATACGAGAACGCGCGCAGCGTCTCGATCATTGGCCGGCTGTGGGAGTGGGAGTGGGGGTGAGAGTCGGCTCGCTACTCGTGAGGGCGAGGAAGATCTCCTCGAGCGAGCGGCCGGCGAGGTCGGGGCGGCCTTCGATGATCTGGCCGATGGTCCCGTAAGCGACGCAGCGCCCCTTCCGCATCACGAGCAGCTTGGTGCAGAGCTCCTCGACGAGGTGCAACAGATGGGAGCTCAGCACGACGGCCGATCCCTCGCGGGCACGCGCGGCGATGGTGTTCTTCATCTTGCGCATGCCGCCGGGGTCGAGGCCGGTGAGCGGCTCGTCGAGGATCAGCGCCTGCGGCGAATGCAGCAGCCCGCAGGCGATCGCCAGCTTCTGCCGCATGCCCCGCGAGAGCTCGGCCGGCAGCGCGCTGCGCTTGTCGAGCAGCTCGAGCTCGGACAGCAGGGGCACCATGCGCGCCTCCACGTCCGGCACGCCGTACAGCCGCGCGACGAAGCGGAGGTGCTCGTCGACGGTCAGGTAGTCGAAGAGATGCGGCTCGTCGGGGATGAAGGCGAGCGCGCGCTTGGCCTCGACCGCGTCGCCCTGGATGTCGTGGCCGGCGATGGAGATGGAGCCTGCCGACGGCGCCATGATGCCGCACAGGCAGCGGAGCGTCGTGGTCTTTCCCGCCCCGTTCGGGCCGACGAGGCCGAGCACCTCGCCGGGCCCGATGTCGAAGCTCAGGCGGCTGACGGCGGTGAAGTCGCCGTAGAGCTTCGTGAAGTCAGTGACGCGAATCAGGAGCAGGTCCCTCGCTGCACTCGGGGTGACAACGTCAGGAAGCGTATACCGTGGAATGATCGCCGACGTTGACCTTGCCGGTCACGCCTTCGACGACGGCGGAGTCACCGATCAGGGAGCCCTTGAGCTTCGCGCCCTTCACCGTCGAGCCGTTGCCGACGAGCGTGTCGGACATCGTGGAATTCTCGACGGTGGAGCCGGCGCCGATCGAGACGTTGGGACCGATGGTGCTCGATGCCAGCGTGACGTCGTCCTCGATGTAGACCGGGTCGATGATCTTCACGCCGGCCGGCACGGACTTCGGCCGGCGCGCCTTCCCCTTGTCGAGCATCGTGCGGTTCGTCTCGAGGAGCGTGCCGACCTCGCCCGCGTCGTACCACCCGGCGACGTCCACCACCTTCAGCTTGGCGCCCTTGTCGATCATGTACTGGAACGCGTCGGTGAGGTAGAACTCACCCTTGTTCTTGGGGCGCGACAGCACGTGATCGATGCCCTCGTACAGGAGCTTCCAGTTCCTGATGTAATAGAGGCCGATGTTGGCCCGCTTCGAGATCGGCTCCTTCGGCTTCTCGACGATCTTCGTCATCATGCCCTTCTCGTCGGTGACGACCACGCCGAAGCGCTGGTAGTCCTCGACCTCCTTGACCCAGATCACGCCGTCGGCGTCGAGGTTCTTCACCACCGAGAGGTCGGCGTCGAAGATGGTGTCGACGAAGATGATGAATACGGGCTGGTCGACGTACTCACGCGCGAGGGCGACGGCGCCGGCGGTGCCGTCCTGGACCTTCTGCTCGATGAACACGGAGTCGAACGGGTACTTCGACCGGGTGTACTCCTCGACCTTCTCCTTGAGGTGCCCGGTGATGTAGACGACCTCCTCGACGTTGCCGAGCCTCACCAGCTCGTCGAGGATGTAGTCCATCACCGGCTTGCCGGCGATCCGGATCATCGGCTTCGGCGTGACGTGCGTGTGCGGGCGGAGGCGGGTGCCCTTGCCGGCGAGGGGAATGATGACTTTCAATGGCGTCGTGGCTGGGGCTAGGGGGCGCTCGTCCCCTCTCGCCCGTACTTGTCGGTCAGACGAACGACGTCGTCCAGGTGCGGCGTCGAAACCTCGAGGACGTCGCAGTCGGTAACGGCTTCCATCTGGTGAATGGTCTTCGGCGTGATGCGAAAGGCTTGCCCGATCTGGAGGTCGACGTCCACGGGCTTGTCGTTCTCCCAGACGCGATAGATGAGCTTGCCGGAGAGCAGGTAGACCGTCTCGTCCTTGACGTTGTGATACTGGACCGAGAGCGCCTCCCCCGCCTTGATGTGCAGGATTTTCCCGACATAGGCGTCGGTATGGGCCCAGATGGTCTCATGACCCCAGGGCTTGGGAACGGTCTTGATGGAGGAGCGGCCGGACATGAAGGGAGGGCGGAGGGCGGAGGACGGAGGACGGAGGACGGAGGGAGGAGGATGCAGGACGCAGGGTGCAGGACGGGGGACAGGAAATATGGCTACGGGCATGAGCTCATCTCCGGCCTCCGTCCTCCGCCCTCCGCCCTCCCTACTCGATGGTTCACTTCCTGCTCTGTCTGCCACCAATGATACTCGCTCCACGGTACCTCCCGCGGCTGGCAGCCACGATCGGGCTCTTCACGCGCTACGGGCTCGCTGACTTTGCGAAGCAGCAGGGCCTCCAGGGCATAGCGCCCGAGCCGGGGGAGGACGGCGGCGACGGGCCGTCGCCGGAGCGCGCGGCCGCCTTCCGCAAGCGGCTCGTCGAGCTCGGGCCGGCCTACATCAAGCTGGGCCAGGTCCTCTCGACGCGGCCGGACCTCCTCCCCGACATCTACATCCAGGAGCTGGAGAAGCTCCAGGACGACGTCGACCCGATTCCGTACGCCGACGTGGAGCGGATCATCGAGGAAGAGCTCAAGGCGCGGATCAGCAAGCTGTTCAGCGAGTTCGAGCCGAAGCCGATCGGCAGCGCGAGCCTCGGCCAGGTGCACGCCGCGGCGCTGCGGGACGGGCGGAGCGTCGTGGTGAAGGTCCAGCGGCCGGACATCCGCGCCGACCTCGCCGACGACATCGCCTTCTTCCACGAAATGGCGGCGTTTCTCACTGCCCACACGAAGGCCGGCGAGCGCATCGACATGGTGGGCGTCATCCAGCAGCTCGAGCGGGCGCTGGCCGACGAGCTGGATTACCGCATCGAGGCCCGCAACGCGGCCACCTTCCGCCGCTCGCTGGCCGAGTTTCCGCGGATCCTGATCCCGAAGGTGATCGAGGCGTACACGACCGAGCGCGTGCTCACCACCGAGCGCATTCGCGGGACGAAGATCGACGAGGTGTCGCCGCTGGTGCGCATCGAGCACGACTTCCATCCCGTCGCCGACGAGCTCACGCGGGCGTACCTCAAGCAGATCACCATCGACGGCCACTTCCACGCCGATCCGCATCCGGGAAACGTCTTCGTCGTGATGCCGGAGGACGAGAACCCGTGGACGCCGTCCGAGGTGAAGGCGATGAATCGCCGCACGATCCCGCGGACGGCGGTGACGCCGCTGGCGCGCATCGAGCGCCAGGCGCAGGAGGACGCGGCGCCGCAGCCGCCCGACGTGGACGTGAAGCTGGCGATGATCGACTTCGGCATGACGGCCCGCCTCTCGACGACGCTGCGCGAGCAGGTCGTCGCGCTGCTGATGGACATCGCCGACAATCGCGGCGACGACGCGGCGAACGTCCTCGTCGAGATGGGCGAGCAGCTCCCGGGCTTCGACCGCAACGCCTACGTCAGCGCGGTCGCCGCGTTGATGGCGCGCAACTACGACCTCGCAGTCGGCGAGGCGCAGGCCGGGAAGGTGCTCTACGAGCTGATCAACATCTCGTACCAGAAGTCGCTGCGCCTCCCGGCCGAGCTCACGCTGCTGGCGAAGACGATGTTCAACCTGGATGGCGTGACGCGCGCGATCGACCCGACGTTCAGCCCGATCCCGACGATCCGGGAGTACGGGAACGAGATGGCGCAGGAGCGCGCGAAGCGCGACCTGAACCCGCGACGGCTCTTCCAGCTCGCCACGCAGGGCAGCGACCTCCTGATGGCCCTGCCCCACCGCCTCGACATGATCAGCGAGCGCATGGCGGCGAACGAGTTCGAGCTGCGCATGCAGGTGCCGCAGCTCAAGGAAGTGATGACCGGCATGCAGAAGGTCGCGAACCGGGTATTCTCCGGTCTCGTGCTCGCCGGCCTGCTGGTCTCGAGCGCCATGCTCATGCAGTACCGGCGGTCGCTGGCCACGATCGGTTTCCTGATCGCGGGCGCGCTCGGGCTGTGGATGGTGCTGACGATCCTCTGGACGGATCGCCGGGGCGACGGACCCCGGTAGGGTCCGCGACCTTCATCGCCTTGCCTTGCCGGCCTCCACGCGGAGATCGACCGGCTGACCGAGGAACTGCTCCAGCCGTTCGCGCGCGCGCACGACGGCGGCGCGCTCGTCCCGCGACATCCGGGTCATGAAGACCGCTTCGACGGTGGTCGCCTTCGCCGCGCCAACGCGTTTCCATCGCCCGACGAGCTGTCCGCCAACGACGACGACGTGGCCGATGCGCGCGTCGCCGCCGGTGACCAGGTCGACGCCGCCGATCCGTAGGCCAATGAAGGACCGGTCGCGATGGCCGATGAAGTACTCGTCGTAGTTCGGAAGCAGGTGGCCCGCCTTCGCGGAGGCCGCCGCGACGCGGCCTGTTTCGATCATGGCGAGCGGCCGTCCGTCCACTTCGATCCGGGCGAGCGTGGGCCCGAGAATGTCCATCGCGCGACGGGCATCGCCGACCGTCAGCCCGGACCACCACGCGAAGTCGTGCGCCGACGCGGGTCCGCGCGTGCGGAAGTAGATCGCGGCCAGCCGGGCCAGCGCCTCGTCACGGTCGATGCGGTCAGCCGCCGGGGCCCGGTCGTCGAGCAGCGCATAGGTGAACTGCGCACCGCGCCGCGGACCGCTGCAGATCAGCCCATCCACCTCGGCCTGCATCACGAGCCGGACGAGCCGGAAGTCCGACGTGTCGATGCCGGCCGTCCGGAGTGACTCCGCGAGCTCTCGCCGGGTGAGCGGCACACCGCCGGCCAGCGCCTTCGCGATGACCCGATGGCTGCGCCGGTAGATCGCCGGTGTCAGTCCGAACTTCTCATTGTAGGTCCCCATGACCGCCGACACCCGCGGCCCAGTGAGCTGGAGCATCCAGCGGATGTCCTCGCGCGCGACGAAATGCCAGGTGGGACGGAGCACGTGCGTGCGCAGGATCGCGCCACTGATGACGGCCGCTTCGACGTCAGCAGCGGTCGAGGCGCGCGTTCGCATGCCGATGGCCCACTGTCCGCCGGCGTAATCCTGCGACTGCACCGCGCCCAGCGTCCGAACGACCTCCTCCGGCGCCTCGAGCGGAGTGCCGACGAGGAACTGACTGGCCAGGCGACGATGGACCACCTCGGTCGGAGAGAGCGATGTCATCCGGCGGACGATAATTCGTTCAGCCGGATCGCGCTTTCGATGGGCCGACCGGGCGGTCGACCGCCTTCGGGAAGTGCCTACCGCCTGACCGCGAAGTTGAAGTCGTACTCCAGCCTGATCGTGTCGGAGACGCTGAGGAGAATCGGCACCTTGGGCTGGGCGATCTCGAATTCGGCAAAGGTGAACGCCGTGGCCGCGCTGCCGGTGACCGCGGTGGGCGCGTACTTCGCGTTCACCTTCCACGTCGTCGGCCTCGTCACGCCGCGCACCGTGAGGTTCCCGACCAGAGTGAACGTTCCCGTGCCCGTCGTCGGAATGGACTTCGGACCGCCCTGCACGGCGGTCGGCTCGAACGTCACCGTGGGATGCTTCTCGGTCTCTAGCAGCCGGCGCTGGACGTAGCCGTCGCGGCGCGACTGGTCGCTCTTCAGCCCCGTCACGTCGATGGTGATCTTCGACTCGGCGGGAATGACCGATCCATCGGCGGCAAGCGCGATCTGGCCGCTGACGGCCCGCGTCACGCCGATGGCATCGTTGTCGAGGTCCTTGCCAAGCAGACGCTCGCGGACGCGGTAGCGGACCTCGGCTCCGGTCGTGTCGGCGATCAGCCTGACCACGGGAGCAACACCTCCGACGGCTACTCCCGCCGGCCACTGCGATCCATGTGCGGTGGTGGCGCTCCGGCTGGCGAGGGCGACGACGGCGGAAGCCGCCACAAGGAAGGAGGCACGCATCTTCATGAATCGTCCACGTGTTCGGGTCTCGCACAGGATCGGCCAGCCCGATACCCGGCTTTCTCCATACTACGTGTCATAACACGGCTCCGTTGACCTGCCCTGACGTCGGGAGAGGTTCGGGACGACTGCGACGCGGACGACGCAGACACACGCTGACGACGCAGACGTGGACACCTGACTTCGGCTGGGGTTCAGGCCAGGAAGTCCTGGACGGATGTCGTCTGTGTCGCAGGATCTCCTTCAGACCGGGAAATCCGTCAGCGCCAGTCGACCGACCACCGAATCGCGCTCGGCAAGCGGCCAAGGCCCGGCGGCTCGAAAGGGTCGTTCGTCACCAGTGGCGCGTCGAGGCGCATGTGGATGTCGCGATCGTAGAGCCTCCCGCGAATCACGATCCCCACGCCGGCATCGACCAGCACCGGCTGGCTCAGGCTCGTGACGGGCAGGCGCGGGCCGGTTGCCACGCCGGCGTCGCCGAACGCGCTGGCCCAGAGCGACAGATTGCCGAATGCGCCGCTCCAGCCGGCGATGCGTTGATCGAGGTCGGCGTTCGCGCTGACGATGCCGTCGAACGCGATCATCGGGCTGAAGCCTCGCAGTCGTGCTCCACCCGCGGGCACCACGGTGAAGTCCGGCTGCTTGAACAGCGCGCCGCGCGGCCTGAAGTAGTTGTTCGTGAACGTCTCGAACGGGTCGCGCGACGATGCAAAGATCGCGCGCTGGAGCGGGGCGCGGGGAGCAGCGCCGGCGTTCAGCCGCAGCGTCAGGGTCCTCAAGCCCGGAGTGAGATGCGTGAAGCTCTCGAGTGTCGCGACGGCGCGACCATAGCCTCGCGAGTTCGCGCTGGCGTCGCGCGCCGCGGCGTACCCTGCGGCGGCATCGATGGTGAAGGTCAGCGCCGAGCTGTCGGAGTAGCTCGGGCCCCGGACACTCGCGCGGGCGGCCAGCTCCGTCACGTGCGCGTTGCTCCACTGTTCGGGCAGGAGGAGCGACTGGCTCGGATACGTGCCCGACAGCTCGGCGCTCAGCGCGATGCGGGGCCCGTTCGCGTAGACGAATGGCGAAAGGTCCCACCGCTTGCTCAGGGTCCCACGCGCGATCCCGTCGAGGTACATCGCGCTCGCGCCGACATTCATCAGCGGCCGCGACATGAACGGCGCAAGGTAGACGTCGTCCGCCTGGGCGCGGAACTGGACCATGCTGATGGTGCTCGCGCCGGACGGTGAGCGGGTCGCCGAACCGATCAGGCCGCGGTGGATGTCGGTGAGGCCGAGGTAATTCGTGCGCACGCCGAGCCCCACGAGGACTCCCTGCGGCTCGCTGTACCAGATGCGCGGCGCGAGCGCGACGATGGTGCGGGCACGATTCTCCTGCTTGAGGAAGGGCCAGTCGACCACGACGTCCGGCGCGTGGATGGTGCCGACCCACGCCTCGTCGGTGTTGTCGCGCCAATCCCAGTCCCACGTGACGTGGAACGGGTCGAGGGCGATCGAGTCCGGCTTCGTGGCCGACTCGACGTCCACCCACTGGTCGTCCATGTCCGCCCGCGCGCGCGTGATCGCCCAGCCGCTCGCCGTGTGGACGCCGATGGGCATCGGATGCCGCAGCTCGCCGTGCTTCGTGACGCGCACGCGGGTGATGCACTTGTCCGGGATGCACACCGTCGTGTCGGCGCCCATGCCGTAATTCAGGAGGCCGGTGCCATGCACCCACTGGTCGAAGAACCAGCCGAGGTCCTGGCCGTACGCCCGGGCCGCGGATGCGCGCATCGCGCGCTCGTCCACGTGGCGCAGCGCCCATCGATCGTAGTAGTCGTGCAGGAAGACGGTGAAGACGCTGTCACCCATCAGGTCGCGCAGGTGGCCGTACATCACGCGCGCGCGGTCGTAGATCATGCGGTTGTAGATGCCGAACTCGCTGAATCGGGCGGCCTCCGTTCCCGGCGGTTGCGAGCGACCGAGGAGCTCGAGCCGGAGGAGCTCGAAGTCCACGCTGTCGGAGCGCGTCGTGGTCGTCGCGTTCGCGCGATAGCCGGGCCCGATGCGCGGGAATTCCCGTGGCGGCGCATCCTGCGGCGCCAGTCGCTGCGCCCAGTTGGTCTGATAGTCGGTCAGCCCCTCGTCGAGCCAGCCCGAGCGCCATTCGTTGTTGGCGAGGATGCCGTAGGTATACACGTGCCCCAGCTCGTGCAGGATCAGCCCCTGCGACGCGCTCCCGTTCATGATCACCATCGGAAACTCCGTCCCGCCGCCGTCGATGCGGTGGAGATTGGTGATCTGGGGATACGCATACGGCCCGTAGATCTTCTCCAGCCACGCGAGCGCGTCCTGCGTCCGCCTGACGGCCTGGCCGCCGCCCCAGGTCGCCTCGTCGCCGCTCTTGTACAGGACGTTGACGGCAACGGTGTCGAAGGTCGGGTAGCGGCGCCGGGCCGTATCGCGCGTCGCGTACGTGCCTCCTTCATATATGTAGTCCGGCGACGCCGACCAGGCGAAGTGATGAACGTTCTCGGCCAGGAAGCGCACGGCGCGCTCGCCCGCCGGCGCGATGACGACGGGTGTCGCGGGAAGGGCCGCCGGAACGCGCGGCATCCATGGCGTGCCGGTGCGCGACACCCGCGCCCAGCCGGGATCGCCGGCGACGACGATGCCCGTCGCCGCGAGCACCTGATCCTCGCGCGCGACGATGGTCACGTCGAACGTTCCGAATTCGCCGTAGAGCTCACCCGCCGGTATCAGGGGGTTGGGCTGCCAGCCGCCGCGATCGTAGACGGCGACCTTGGGATACCACTGGGCCAGGTCGTATGTCCGGCCGCGGCGTCCCTGGCGCCGGGCGACGATGGACGGACGGCCTTCCCACGCGAAATCGATCGAAATCGAATCGCCCGGCGCGAGAGGGCGCGGTAGACGAAGGTGAACGACCGTGCTGTCGGGAGAGCCGGGATAGTCGACGAGCGTAGGCACGCCGTCCACGAGCGGAGCACGGGTGAACCGCTCGTAGCCGTAGTCGGGCTCGCGAAGATTCTGGAAACGCTCCCGATTCTCCCGCTCGTCGAGGGCACTCCACTTCGACCCCGGCTTGAAGGCGTTGAGGTACTGGTGGAAGTACATCTCGCGCAGGGTGTCCGGCGAGTTGTTCACGTAGCGCAGCTTTCCCTGCGCCGTGAAGCCGAGCAGCCCCTCGTCGAGGTGCGCGACGATGCTGTAGTCGGCCCGCTGCTGCCAGTAGCCGGTGGTGTCGCCCGATGGCGGCGTGGTGTTCCCGCCCGAAACGGCGGTCTGGAGCAGTAGCGCGGTGGCGAGTCCGATCATGGGTCCAATCTATCGGCGGGCTGTCGTCCCGAGCGGAGCGAGGGATGACAGCCCGGACCTTGCGGGGCGTCCCCGGCGCAATTCCATTTGCCGCGCGCAATCGCCCGGGAGTCATTGAATGGCATCGACACCGCTTCCCGTTCTTCCGCCGCGACGGTCCTTCGGCGAGACGCTCCGCCGTGACGCCTGGTGGGTTTCGCCCCTCACGGTGTTCATCATCCTTGGCGCGTTCGTCGTCTACGCCACCTGGGCCGCCTTCCAGAACGCGTACTACTGGGCGGGGCCGTACCTCTCGCCCTTCTACTCGCCCGAGATCTGGGGTGACTCGCCCCACGCGCTCCTCGGCCCGAAGCCGGCGTGGTGGCCGGGCTTGCTGCCCTTCTCGCCCGCGCTGCTGATCCTCCCCTTCCCCGGCCTGTTCCGCTTCACCTGCTACTACTATCGCGGCGCCTACTACAAGGCGTTCTGGGCCGACCCGCCGAACTGCGCCGTCGGTGAGCCCCGCAAGAAATACCTCGGCGAGAATTCCTTTCCGCTGATCGTCCAGAACATCCACCGCTACTTCCTGTACGTCGCGGTGATCTTCCTATTCATCCTCTCGTGGGACGTATGGAAGGCATTGTGGTTCGAGACGCCCGGCGGCGGCCGCGAGTTCGGCATCGGCGTCGGGACGATCGTCCTCGCCTTGAACGTCGTCTTCCTCGCGAGCTACACACTCGGCTGCCACGCGATGCGCCACATCACCGGCGGCTTCATGGACGTGCTGTCGGGCCGGCCCGTCCGCAAGGCGATGTACGACTGCTCGAGCTGCCTCAATCGCTGGCACATGAAGTGGGCGTTCATGAGCCTCTTCTCCGTCGCGTTCTCGGACATCTACGTCCGGCTCGTCGCGATGGGGATCTGGCACGACATCCGGCTCATCTAGGAGCGCCGACATGGAACAGCATTCCTACGATGTCCTCGTGATCGGCGCCGGCGGGGCGGGACTCCGGGCGGCGATCGAAGCCGCCGCGCAGGGCGTCACGGTCGGCCTCATCTGCAAGTCCCTGCTGGGCAAGGCCCACACGGTGATGGCCGAGGGCGGGATGGCGGCGGCGATCGGCAACGTGGACGATCGCGACAACTGGCGGGTCCACTTCGCCGACACCATGCGCGGCGGCCAGTACGTCAACAACTGGCGGATGGCCGAGCTGCACGCGAAGGAAGCGCCGGCGCGGGTGAACGAGCTCGAGGCCTGGGGCGCGGTGTTCGACCGCACGAAGGACGGGCGCATCCTCCAGCGCAACTTCGGCGGTCACCGGTACCCGCGGCTCGCGCACGTGGGTGACCGCACCGGGCTGGAGATGATCCGCACGCTCCAGGATCACGGCATCCACCAGGGCATCGACGTCCACATGGAAGTCACGGTGCTCACGCTGCTGAAGGACGGAGAGCGCGTCTCGGGTGTCGTGGCCTACGACCGGGAGCGTGGCCGCTTCAAGACCTTCGGGGCGAAGGCAATCGTGATGGCCACAGGCGGCGTCGGCCGCGCGTTCAAGATCACGTCGAACAGCTGGGAGTACACCGGCGACGGTCACGCGCTCGCCTACGACGCCGGCGCGGACCTGATGGACATGGAGTTCGTCCAGTTCCATCCCACCGGGATGATCTGGCCGCCGAGCGTGCGCGGCATCCTCGTGACCGAGGGCGTGCGCGGCGAGGGCGGCGTGCTCAAGAACCGTGACGGCAAGCGGTTCATGTTCGAGAACATCCCGGACAACTACACGGCGCAGACGGCGGAGACGCCGGAAGAGGGATGGAAGTACACGCAGGGCGACAAGAACGCGCGCCGCCCGCCCGAGCTCCTCACCCGCGACCACGTCGCCCGCATGATCGTGCGCGAGGTGCGCGAGGGGCGCGGCTCACCGCACGGCGGGGTGTTCCTCGACATCTCCTGGATAAAGGAGAAGATCCAGAACGCCCCCGAGCACATCCGGAAGAAGCTGCCGAGCATGTACCACCAGTTCATGCAGCTCGCCG
>CAMLHT010000065.1 GCA_946479895.1 uncultured Gemmatimonadota bacterium
GTGTCGAGCACGTCGAGCTTCGTGACGGCGAGGTCGGTCAGCCCGTTCACGCGCGTCGCGTACTTCACGACGACTGCGTCGAACCAGCCGCACCGGCGCGCGCGGCCCGTCGTGGCCCCGAATTCATTGCCGAGCTGGCGCACCTTCTCGCCGAAGTCCGCGTCCATCTCCGTTGGGAGCGGGCCGTGGCCGACGCGGGTCGTGTACGCCTTGACGACGCCGAGCACGGCGTCGATGGCCGTCGGCGGCAGCCCGACGCCGACCGCCGCGCCGCCGGAGGTGGTGTTGCTCGACGTGACGAACGGATACGTCCCGTGATCGACGTCGAGCAGCGAGCCCTGCGCGCCCTCGAGCAGGATCGCCGCCGCGCCGCGCCGGGCGCGGTGCAGCAGCAGGCTCACGTCCTCCGCCAGCGGCAGCAGCCGCTCGCCCAGGCGCTCGAGGAGCGCGATGGTCTCCCCGGCGTCGGCGCGCTTGTCGCTCTGGAAGCGCGCGAGCTGCGCGTTGGCGTGCTCGACGCCGCTGGCCACGAGCTCCTTCATGCGGGAGGCGTTCCGCAGGTCGAGTACGCGCACGCCGCGCCGCGCGATCTTGTCCTCGTACGCCGGCCCGATGCCGCGTCCCGTCGTGCCGATCGCCGCGCTGGCCGAGCTCGCGCCGTCCAGGAGCTTGTGATAGGGCAGCACCAGGTGCGCGCGGTCGCTCACGTAGAGACGGCCCTCGACGTCGATGCCGTCCTTCACCAGGCCGTCGATCTCGGTGAAGAGCGTGTCCGGGTCGAGCACGACGCCGTTGCCCAGGGCGCAGCGGACGCCCTCGTGCAGGATGCCGCTCGGAATCTGGTGCAGGACGAAGACGTCGTCGCCGATGTGCACCGTGTGGCCGGCGTTGGCGCCGCCCTGATACCGCACCACCCAGTCGGCTCGCTCGGCGAGCACGTCCACCAGCTTGCCCTTCCCCTCGTCGCCCCACTGCGCGCCGACCACGACGACGGTGCGACTGGTTTCTTTGAACATCGGGTCTGCTCGAATGGGGTATGGGCAAAAAAAACCGCCCCGGGCAATCGCCGGGGCGTTGACGGAATCTACCGCCCATCGCAGGACGGTCAACCTCGGGCGCGCTGGGAGCCGACACTGAACCGTCCGCCGGAGGCGATTCGAAGACGTCGCCCGCGCTCGAGAGCGCGAGACCCGCCGGCCTGGGCTCGCCACCTGTTTACTTCGCGATCAGTCGCAGCGTGACGCTCTTGTCCGGCGCGCTGAGCGCAGGTGCGCCGGATGCATAGGTCTTCCCGTCCGCGGGCGGCGGCGGGGTCGTCGTCACCTTGCAGTGCAGCACCGTCGGCTGGCCGATCACCGCCTGCTCCGCCATGACGTAGTAGGCGGTGTACGACGTCCAGGTATCCGAGGCGGACATCGCCCACGCGATGGTGTTGTTCGCGTCCCGGCCGAGCCAGCCACCGCGCTTCATGCCCGCGACCGGTGGCGACGCCCATGCCGCCTTCGGTCCGCCGTCGGGCCCGCAGAAGTTCGGCCCGATCATCACGAACAGCGGCTGCCCGGTGTTGTCGACGAAGGCTCGCAGCGAGGCGACGCCCTGCACCCTGTAGCCATCGATGCCCGGCGCGGCGCTGTAATACCGGGAGGTGCCGGGCGAGAGGCCAGCGAACACCGCCACCGGGTCCGTCGTCACGTTCGGCGTCAGCGTCGTACCGTCACCGTTCACCTTCAGCTGGATGGTGTGGATCATGTCCAGCGTGACGTAGATGCTCGGCGAATCGCCTTCGGCCACCACCACTGGCGTCGAGAACACGACGCCGGCCGCGCGCGTCGTTCCGTCGCCGATGGTGATCGTGTAGGGCACGTACGCCGCGCCGCCGGCGGGACTCGTCGTGGAAAAACGGCTGGCGGCGGCCGGATTGCTGTAGACGCCGACGGTCGGGTCGCTGACGAGAAGCTCCACCGTCTTGTCGTAGAAGAGCTGCATCTCGGCGACTTCGCCGACCGGCACCGTGAACGCGCAGTCGAGCAGCGCCGCGCCCGAGCTCAGGGATCGGTCGTACACGACGGTGCAGTTCGTCAGCTCGCTGTTCGCGAGGCTGACGCCGGCGGCGTCCTTGAAGTTGACCGACCTGAAAGTGATCTTCGCCTGGCGCGGGCTGACGATGAACTCGTCGCCCGCCACCACGGCGAGGGACGGTCCCGGGGCCGGGCTTCCCGGTGGCGCCGGAGTGACCGGCGCGGTCGCTCCCACGCGGAACTTCATGGACCCGGCGACGGTCCTGGCGGCCGGCTCGGTGCAGCCGACGAGCACGATGGGCGCGAGCCGGAGAATCGCGCGGAGTGCGCTGTGCATGGTCTGGCCTGGAAGGCGGGCTGCGAAGGAACCACTTCCCGGGACAGACCGCAACAAACATCCGGAGCAGCCGTCGGCCGCCCCGGCCGGCCGCGGCTACATCATGGCGGCGGCCATGAGCCACGCGCCCATCACGACGCCGATCGCCACGTTCATCACGGCCCCGACGATCCGCCCGAGCATGGCGCCCGTCGCGACCTTCGTCGACCCGCCTACCGCCGTTCCCGCCGTCATTTCGAACAGGAACGCGCCGACGAACGCGCCGGCGAAGGCGCCGATCACGGAGCCGACGATCGGGATCGGAATGCCCATCACCGCGCCGACCATGCCACCGAGGATCGCGCCCCAGCCGGCGCGCCGCGACCCGCCGTATTTCTTCGCGTAGCTCGCCGAAAGCGACATCTCGATCACCGCGCTGATGATCGCGAGCACGGTCAGCGCGATCACGGTGAAGTAGCCCACGCCGCCCTCGGGCACGAGGATGCGATACCCCAGCGCCGATCCGGCGATGATCCATGTCCCGGGCAACCCGAACGGGATCATCATGATCGACGCGACGACGATCGCGCCCAGCAACAGTACTTCCATCAGGCAAGCTCCTCGGCAAGTCGGGCCAGGACTCGGGCGGCGTCGGGAATCCCCGTTCCGCGCAGGTTGTCGAGCGAGTCCCGTTTCGTGTGGATCCTGTTCAGCGTACGAATCGTGCCCCGGGAGAGTGTCACCGTTTGCCATCCGTGCCTGTGGAAGGCATTCGAGTCGGTCAGCACCCCCGGCAACGGCCGCATGACCCTGGCCCGCGGATCCACGGACCGGACGGCCGGCTGCGCGGCAGCATCGAGCTCCCTCGAGAAGTAGCCGTATTCGAACAGCGTCAGCCGGCCGGTGTCATCGATCGTGTCGCAGTTGACCGCGATTCCCAGCGGCCTTCCCGTCGACCACGCGGTCGCCCCCGCCAGGGCCAGCTCCTCGGCGTCCGTGATGAGCACGCCCACCTGCGTGGTTCGCGACACCTGTGCCGCGGCCTCGAGAACGGCGGCGACACCGGATGCGTTGTCTGCCGCGCCGTGGCTCGCCGAGCCCACCGACGCGGCCGCCAGCAGCGCTCCCGCAACCATTCCTGCCATGGCCGTCACTTCCGTCGAGAGCGGGAGGTGAAGGACGATCGTGAAGGGAGGAACGGTCAGCATGGCGACCGCCAGCGTGCGTACCGCCGAGGATATCGGCTGCGACTTGGAGTCGATGTGCGCGACGAGCCAGACGCGAGGCGTTCCGCGCGCGGCCTCGAGGTTGATACCGCGTCCGGGCAGCAGCCTCCCGCGCGTGGCGTTCTTCCGGGAGAGCGCGAGCGCCAGCACGATGAGACCGATGACCGTCAGCCCCAGGAACCCGGGCACCAGGAGGGATGTGCCGAAGCCAAGCATCGCGGCGACACCGATGACCTGCGCCCCATACTGCCCCGGCAGCCGCGAAAACTCGAACGGCCGCTCGGTGACGTCGAAGCCGAGCGACCGCAGGTGTTCGGCGCAATAACGCCTCGCCGAGTGATTCGATTCCGACCCGACCGGCCTCGGGCTGGCTGCCAGCCGCTCGAGGTGGGCTGACAATCGCTAGACGGTCGCGAGCTCCGCCGCCTTGAGGAGCGCGGCGACTTCGGCCCGCTCGGCCGGCGCGAGGGCCAGGAGCGGCGAGCGAAGCGGTCCACCCCTGAGGCCGACCACGTCGAGCGCGGCCTTCACGCCCGGCACTCCCAGCTCGGCCACGATCCGCATGTGCAGGGGCGCCAGCCGTTCCTGGGCGTGCGTCGCCGCAGCCGCGTCGCCCCGCTTCATCGCCGTATACACCTCGAGCGCCAGCGACGGAGCGAAGAGCGAAACTCCGAGAATGCCGCCCGTCGCCCCGAGCCCGAGGGCGTGCTGGAGCAAGGCGCCACTTCCGCTGATCAGCGAGAACTTCGGCGACTTCACTTCCGCGAAGCCGGCCATCATCTCGCGGTTGCCGGAGCTGTCCTTGATCCCGACGATGTTCGGATGCTTCGCCAGCTCGCCGACCACCGGCTGCGGGAGCGCGAAGTGCATGTACTTCGGGATGTTGTAGAGGATGACCGGCACCGGGCTCGCGTCGGCCACGGCGCGATAGTGCCTGAGCAGCGCTTCCGACGTCATCGCCGCGCTGTAGTAGTGCGGGGCCACCACGAGGACGGCGTCCGCGCCGCGCGATGCCGCGTTCCTGGCGAGGCGGATCGCGTACCGCGTCGACTCCGCGCCGGCGCCCGCGATCACGAGCCGGCTGGCCGGGACGTTCTCGCGCGCCACCTCGATGAGCGACGAGCGCTCTGACTCGTCGAGCAGCGCCGCCTCGCCGGTCGAACCCGCGATGACGACTCCGGCCAGGCCGGCGTCGATGTGCGCGCGGATGTTGGAGGCGAATGCCACCGTGTCGATGTCGCCGCTGGCGGCGAACGGCGTCGCCAGCGGAGCGAAGATCCCGTTGAGCGCGATCATGGCTGCGGGAGGAGGTCGAGGCCGCTCTGCATCCCTTCCATGGCCGGCGTCTCGACGCTCGGCTGCGAGGCCCGCGCATCCTGCGAGAACATCGTCATCTTGAGCTCGAAGTCCGACGGGTTGCTGGCCGCGGCCTTCGCCGTCTCGAATGTCACCGCGCCCTTCACGACGAGGTCCTGGAGGCACTGGTCGAAGGTCTGCATCCCGTACTGCTCCTTGCCCTCCTCGATGAAGTCCTTGATCTCGCCGAGGCGTTGGCCGTCCAGGATCAGGTCACGAATGGCGGGCGTGACGATCATGATCTCCGCCGCCACCGCCCGGCCCTTGCCGCTGGCCGTCGGCAGCAGGCGCTGCGAGATGACCGCCTTGAGGGATTCCGCCAGGCGGATCCGCACGACTTCCTGCTCCTCCGGCGGGAACATGGCCATGATGCGGAGCACCGTGCTCGTCGCGTCCGGCGTGTGCAGCGTCGACATGAGCAGGTGGCCGGTCTCGGCGGCCTTCATCGCCGTATCGATCGTCTCGGCGTCGCGGAGCTCGCCGATGAGGATCACGTCGGGGTCCTGCCGCAGCGCGGCGCGGAGGCCCATCTGGAAATCCTTCGTGTCCGAGCCGATCTCGCGCTGCGTCACCGAGCACTTCTTGTCCTGGTGCAGGAACTCGATCGGGTTTTCCAGCGTGAGGATGTGGCCGGACTCGCGGGCGTTGATGTAGTCCACCAGCGCCGCCATCGTGCTCGACTTGCCGGACCCCGTGACCCCCGTGACGAGGATCATGCCGCGCTCGTTCTCGGCGATGCGGCCCATGACCGCCGGGAGCCCGAGCTTCTCGAAGCTCGGCACCACGAGCGGAATGGCGCGCATGATGATCGAGAAGGTGCCCCGCTGCCGCATGATGTTGACGCGGAAGCGGCCGACGCCCTCCAGCGCCCACGAGCAGTCGTAGTCCTTGATCTTGTCGATCTCCTTCTTGTCGTCCTCATTGCTCATGAGGTGGAGCGCGATCTGCTTGACCTGGTCGGCGGTCAGCTTCTGGTTCGTGAGCGGAACCAGGTCGCCGTGGATGCGCGCCCGGAAGAAGTCGCCGGACTTGATGTGGAGGTCGGAAGCGCCGCGATCGACGGCGGCCTTGATGATTTTTTCCATGAGTGCGCTGTCAGTAGCCGGCTGCCTTGTCCACGACGTTGACGAGCGGCTCGCCGTTGATGTACCGCGTCCAGTTTCCGAGGAACAGGTCGAGCTGGCGGGGCCAGAATCGTCCCGGGGAAACGGGCGAAATGTGCGGGGTCAGGAGGATCTGCCGAAGGTGCCACAGCGGACTGGTTGCCGCCAGTGGCTCCTCCCGGAAAACGTCGAGCACCGCGCCGCGCAGCCGACCGGACTCGAGCCGCTCCATCAGGGCGACTTCGTCGACGAGCGCGCCTCGCGCCACGTTCACCACGATCGAGCTCCGCGGAAGCAGGTCGAGCCGGGCGGCCGTCAGCAGGCCCGCCGTGTCCCCCGTCAGTGGCGCGGCGAGAACCACGACGTCGTGCTCCGGCAGCGCCGCGTCGATTTCCGACAGGGGAATCACCCGATCGAATCCCGGCGGCGGCCCGAGCTCGACGCGCCGGCGCACGCCGGTCACCCGTGCGCCGAGGGCGGCGAGCCGGCGCCCGGTCTCGGCCCCCAGGCCCCCGGTGCCCACGATGAGCGCGCGGACCGTGTCCATCTCGCGGAGCGGTGCATCGTCGGCGACGAAGAACGCCTTGTCCCACTTCGCCTGCCGCTGCTGGTCGATGGCGACGTCCAGGCCGCGCAGGAAGTGCAGGATGCCGGCGACCGCGTACTCGGCGATGGGGATGGCGTGGATGCCCGCGGAGTTGGTGAGCACGACGTCGCTCGCGCGCATCTCGTCGTGCAGCGCGGAGCCGACGCCCGCGGCCGCGGAGTGAACCCAGCGCAGCTTCCTGGCCTCCACGAACAGGTCGCGCGGAATCCCGAACCCGAAGTAGACCTCGGCGTCGCGAATCGCGTCCATCACCTCGTCGCTCGGGCGGGGCGGACCGTCGCCGTCCGAGCTCGTCGGCGACTTGACGATGTGAATCCGCCATCCCGCCGGCGTGGCGTCTCGGAGTCGTTCGGCTCCTTCGGGGGGCAGCGACCAGTTCTTCGACCTTGCCGCGACATCGGCGACGAGCAGACGCATATCGGAAACTAGCAGCCGCCCTCCACCCTCCGTCCTCCGCCCTCCGTCCTCAGGACGGCGTGGATACGGAGATCACGTCGCCCCGCTCCATCAGCCGCTGGGGCATGATCTCGAACTGCACAACGGGGCCGGACAGCGTCAGCTCGAAGGTCCTGTCGCGCGGATGGTCGTAGACGCGCGACTCGGTGACGCGAATGCCCTCCTCCCGAAGCGTGGCGACGACGGAGTCGAGGGGCGTCCCGGGATTGGCGCGGATGGTCAGGTGCACCACGCGGCGGAACCGCTTGATGCGATGCTCCACGCGGCCGAGCCACGCGAGGACGACGGTGACGAGCGCGCCGGCGCCGGCGGCGCCCACATAGTTCCCCGATCCCACCGCGATGCCGATGGCGGCGACGACCCAGATGGTCGCCGCAGAGGTGAGCCCCGTGACCGTCCCGGAGCTCTGCATGATGGTCCCGGCGCCGAGGAAGCCCACGCCCGAGACGATCTGCGCCGCCAGTCGGGCCGGGTCGCCCAGGCGCGTCGTCCCGACGACGCTGATCGACATCGAGACGTCCGTCAGGAGCGTCGCCCCCATGCAGATCAGGATGTTCGTCCGGAGCCCGGCCGGCTTGCCCTTGAGCTCGCGCTCCAGGCCGATGGCCCCGCCCAGGATGACGGCGAGGATCAGCTTGCCGAGCAGGTGGATCTGCAGGATCTCGATCGCCAGCAGGCGGTCGATCGAGAACATCGCGCTGTCTACGATGGGCGTCCTCCCCCCCGCCGACGAGCGCGGTTCGAGCTACCGCGCGCCGAGGTCGATGTCCCTGACGTCACCGCGCGTCGAGTCGGGCGACGGATCGCCGTAGCTGACACTGCGGGCCTGCCCCTCGAGGGAAGCAATGGTTGCGTCGTCGGGTTCGGTGGGAGTCGCGAAGGTGCGGAACACCGTGCCGCCGCACCTGTCACAGACGGTTGACTGCGGAACGGAGTGCGCGTGGAACTGCTCCCGTCCGCAGGTGATGCACACGAGCGTCACGATCCCGCTGGTTTCCTTGTTGTCAGCCATGCCGCACCGGTTGTTGGAGGTCTGACCGTCCCGGTGCAAGACGCATGCGGATCACGACGCTGGACATTATGACGGCCCGCGCGCCGCCGCGCCAGATGAGCACGTCAGGAAATCGGGGTCAGTAGTTCCCCAGGAACCCGCTCCGCTTGCGCGCGCAGTCGTCGCAAAGCGTCGCGCTCGTTTCCATTCGCTCACCGCAGGTGCCGCAGAGGCTGTAGAAGCGGACGCCGCCCGACGATACGTCGCGGCTGATGCTCGGCGTGCTCGACGTGAAATCGGGGACCATCACCGCGGCCACCGGGGTCCGGCGCGAGTCCCGCCACGCCTGAAGACGATTCCAGATCCGAAGAACGTACTGCATGCGACGTCACCCTGGCCGCGATGTTCAGCTCCGTCACCTGCGGCGGCCTCGTGCCGGCGGCGGGCACGAAGGTGAAAGGCAGAGAGTGTGCCTGAGAGAGAGACAGGGGGATAGGGGATCGTCCAGCGGATCCGTCGCACTATCCCTCCCGTCACCCCTTTAATCGAAGCCCATCCGGTCGCGAACGACGCCGAGCGTTTCGCGCGCGATCTTGCGGCAGTGCTCGGCCCCGGATTCCAGCGCTTCCGTCACCTTCGCCGGGTTCGCGGCCAGCTCGCGGGCGCGGGCACGGATCGGGACGAGCTCCGTTTCCATCGAGGCATGCAGCACCTTCTTGCAGTCGATGCAGCCCCAGCCGGCGGTGGAGCACTGCATCGCCACGTGCTCCACCGTGGCCGGCGGACTGAACGCCTTGTGCAGATGGTAGATGTTGCAGATCTCCGGCGTGCCCGGATCAGTCTTCTTCACGCGCGCCGGATCCGTCATGGCCGGGCGCAGCTTCGCCCAGATGGCATCCGGCTCCTCGAGCAGGCCGATGGTATTCCCCATCGACTTGGACATCTTGGTCTGCCCGTCGAGCCCCATGATCCGGCGCGTCGTCGTCAGCAGCGGCTGCGGCTCCGGGAAATAGGCGTCGGCGGCCGAGAACGTCGCGTTCCAGCGGCGCGCGATCACCCGCGACAGCTCGAGATGCTGGACCTGGTCCTCGCCCACCGGGACGCGATCGGCGCGGTAGAGCAGGATGTCGGCGGCCTGCAGCACGGGATAGTTGAGCAACCCGGCGACGATGCTTTCCTGCTTCGCCGACTTGTCCTTGTACTGCGTCTGGCGCTCGAGCTCCCCGAGCGGCGTGATGGTGTTGAGGATCCAGGCCAGCTCGGTGTGCTCCGGGACCGCCGACTGGACGAACAGCGCGCACTTCTCCGGATCGAGCCCCGCGGCCAGCAGTGAGACCGCCATGTCGTGGCGACGCTTGCGCAGCTGCTCGGGCTCGTACGCGGTGATGATCGCGTGATAGTCGACGATGCAGAAGATGGACTCGTACTGGCCCTGCAGCGCCACCCAGTTCTTCACTGCCCCGAGATAGTTCCCGATGTGCAGCTCGCCGGAGGGCTGGATTCCACTGAAGATTCTGGGCATCGCAATAAGATGGCGAGGACGCGCTTAATTTGCAGCGTGCATTCAACCGACCATCGCGCGCTCCTCGCCACCTGTGTCGCCGCGGCGGCCAGGGCCGCGGAACCGATTCGCGCCGGCGCCGCGCGACTGCCGGAGATCCAGTGGGTCAGCAAGTCGCCCGCGGACTTCGTCAGCGACGTCGACCACGCGGCCGAGCATGCGCTGAGCGAGGTAATCCGGTCACGCCATCCCTCGGCCAGGATCGTCGCCGAGGAGTTCAGCCCCTCGCTCGGGGCCTTCGACGGCCTGGTGTTCGTCGCCGACCCGCTGGACGGGACGACCAACTTCCTCCACGGCTTCCCGTGGTACGCCGTCTCGATCGCCGCGCTCGTGGACGGCGAGATCGCCGCCGGAGCGATCCTGAACGCCGCGACCGGAGAGCTGTTCACCGCGACCGCTGGGGGTGGCGCGCGTCGCGCCGGGCAGCCGATTCACGTATCGGCGATCGCCGATCCCGCGAGGGCGCTCATCGGCACGGGCTTCCCCTTCAAGCCCGACAACCCGCACACGAGCCGGTACCTTGAGCTGCTGCCCAGGGTCATGCTCGAGACCGCGGGACTCCGTCGCGCCGGTGCCGCGGCGCTCGATCTCGCCGACGTCGCCTGCGGGCGCTTCGAGGCGTTCTGGGAAATGACCCTCGCCCCCTGGGACATTGCCGCCGGCCTCCTCCTCGTTCGCGAGGCAGGCGGCATCGTCACGAACCTCGACGGCGAGCCTTGCCCCGTGGCCCATACTTCAGTGGTCGCCGGGAATCCCGCGATGCACGAATGGCTTCTCGAACAACTGTCATCCTGAGCGCCGGAGGCGCGAGGGAGCTGCACTTACTGGAACCCGCCAAACATGCGCCTCGTCGAATGCGTTCCGAATTTCTCTGAAGGCCGCCGCCCCGAAATCGTCGGCCGGATCCGCGATGCCATCGCGGCCGTCGAGGGCATCGCCATTCTCGACGTGTCGTCGGACGCGTCGCACAATCGCACGGTCATCACGTTCGTCGCGCCGGTCGAGAAGGCGGTCGACGCCGCGTTCGCCGGGATTCGCGCCGCCCACGAGCTCATCGACCTGACCAAGCACTCCGGCGAGCACCCGCGCATGGGGGCCAGCGACGTCGTGCCGTTCATCCCGCTCGAAGGCACGACCATGGAGGACTGCATCGTGCTCGCGCGCGCGCTCGGCGAGCGGGTCGGCAGGGAGCTCCAGATCCCGGTCTTCCTGTACGAGCGGGCCGCCACGCGCCCCGACCGCGAGAACCTCGCCGACGTGCGCCGGGGTGAGTTCGAGGGTCTCCGCGACGAGATCGGAAGGAACCCGAACCGCGCGCCGGATTTCGGGCCGAACCGCATCCATCCGACCGCGGGGGCGACCGCCGTCGGCGCGCGCCCGTTCCTCGTCGCCTACAACGTCTACCTCGGCGACAAGTCCAACGTCCCCGTCGCGAAGGAAGTGGCGAAGTCCGTCCGCGGCCTGAGCGGAGGCCTCCGCTACGTGAAGGGCCTTGGCTTCGAGGTCGACGGGCAGGCGCAGGTGTCGATGAACCTCGTGGACACGGAGAAGACGCCGCTGCACCGCGCGTTCGACATGGTGAAGATGGAAGCGCAGGCGCGCGGCGTCGCCACCACCTGGAGCGAGATCGTCGGTCTCGTGCCGGAGCGGGTGCTCTTCGAGGCGGCGGCGCGCCATATCCAGCTCCGCAATTTCTCGCCGGACATGGTGCTCGAGCACAAGGTGCGGAAGGCGATGCAGGGCGGACAGTCGCTCTCCGGGTTCGTGAGCGAGGTCGCGGCGGCGACGCCGGCCCCGGGCGGCGGCAGCGTGGCTGCCCATGCCGGATCGCTCGCCGCTGCGCTCGCCCAGATGGTCGCCGGACTCACCGTGGGGAAGAAGAAGTATGCGGCCGTGGAGGCGGAGATGAAGGAAGCCGCGCTCAGGGCCGCCGGTCTCGTCACCCTCCTGACCGGCCTCGTCGAGCGCGACGCCGCGAGCTATGGCGCGGTGATGAACGCCTACAAGCTGCCGAACGAGCCGGGCGACGCCGCCGCCGCGCGCACGCAGGCGATCGACCAGGCCCTGGTCGGCGCCGCGCAGGTCCCCCTCGAGACGGCGCGGGCCTGCGCCGAGGTGGCCGAGCTGGCCACCGTCGTTGCCGAGAAGGGAAACGTGAATGCCGTCTCGGACGGTGGCGTCGCCGCGTTGCTCGCCGAAGCGGCGTGCAAGGGCGCCGTCTACAACGTGCGCATCAACGTCAGCTCGATGTCGGACAAGTCGCTCGGCCAGGGCCTGCTCGAGGAATCGAAGCAGGTCATGGCGCGCACGGCTGCCGCGGCACGCAAGGTCGAAGCGCTCGTCGAGCGGCAGCTCACGTAGACGCCGGGCTTACCGCGGTCCGGATCGTGCGCCACGTTTCGCCCGTCCTCAACAGGAGAAACCCCATGCGCTTTAGCACCCTCGCCCGGGCCGCGGTGGCGTTTGCCGCGATTGCGACGCTTGGCGGCTGTGCCACGATTTCCGAGCGCGCCTGGGCCAACGGCCAGGCGATGAGCTCGAGCCGCGCGTATCAGCGCGCGATGTCCGGTGACATGAGCCTGCGCACCCAGACGCGACTCAAGTCGGGCGCCGACCCGTTGCGCCTGCGGCACCGGGAAGTGGCCTACCCCGCGTTCGGCGATTGGTGGTGGTAGGAGCCGGATAGAAGAATCAGGGTCGAGAGTCGACGATCGAATCGACCTCGACCCTGATCCGGCCTGCTGAATCGATGCGGCCTTAGCGGCCCACGGTCGACCGCATCTCCTTCACCGCCGCCTCGCGCCCCTGCTCGGCGGCGATCTTCTTGATCCTGGCGCGCTCGCGGCCCGTGATGTGGCGCATGAGGCCCATGTACTCACCCTGAAGGCGCCGTGACGCCGCGACGGCGGGATTCACGCTGCGCGACGCCTTCTTCGCCCCCCGGCGTCCGGAGGCCGACGCCCGGTCCGACCGGAGCATCGCCAGGCGCTGCTCGAGGTCGGCGATCTCACGCTCCATCTCTGAAGCCATGCGGGTGACGTCCCTCGCGCTGACCTTGCGCTCGCGCATGAGACGATCCACCACGTAAAGGGCCTGCCCGGGGGTTAGCCCGCTGCCGGCGGATTCCTGTCTTGCCATCTGGTACACTCCGACGTCGAAGTGAGGGGTGAGAATCGGTGGGCGTGTGGAAATGAACACCCTACAGTAACGTCCGGCGGACGGAACTACCAATGTCTCCAATGGCCAGTGGCTTCAATGGCCGGGCACACCGCGGATTAACCGGCGCTCGGCAGCCTTATTGGAATGACCGAGGGGTCCGCCGGGGGGTCGGCGATGCCACTGAATCCGGCCCGTCGCTGGGCAACCCGCCCGCGGAAGACGTCGATGACCGCGGCGAGGCCCGCGGCCCGGATCTGGGTGGCCGTCATCCCCGTGTAGCTCTTGAGCTGGTTCCGCAATGAGGTCGCCGAGGCGTAGTCCAGCTCGAGGGCGAGGGAGTCGAGCGTTCGCGTCGTGAGCTCCAGCAGCGTGGCGACCAGCAGGAGCCGGCACCACACGAGCAGCTCCTCCGCGCGCAGGTAGCGCTCCCTCCGGCACCAGTTGTTTGGGGTCTGGCGGTGCACGTTGAGGTGCTTCGCGACGGCGGTGAGCGAGGCATGCGACGGATTGCGTACCACCGCGTCCGCGAACGGCACGAGCCGCTCCGGAAGCACCCGCTTCAGCTCGTGCATCACGACCTCGGCCGCGCCCCGCCGGCAGGCGTCCAGGATGATGGAACGGGCGACGAACCCCTCGTCCGTCAGGCCGGCGATGAGCATGTCGTGGACGCCCGCCGCGCCCAGCATGCAGATGTCGGCCTCGCTCTGGACGGGATGGTCGCGATACACGACGATGCCGATCCCGGGATACGAGTCGCTCATTGAGCGGGCGAACCCGTGCGCCGACGCACCGGTGTGATCCGCCATCTCGACGATGGCGACGATGACCCGCTCGATCTCCGTCTCGAGCGCCTCGCGCAGATCCACGAACGAGTCGAACCAGCGCACGCGCGCCGCGCCCCGAAGCGAGCTCTCCACTTTGCGACGCCAGAGCGGAGAACCGACGCAGCCGAATATCAGCGGTGCCAGCTCACTCCGTACAGGTGCGCTCGGGCTTCGTACCATGACAGTCGGTCAGAATGTCGCCGCATAGATACAGCGCTCCCTCAACACGGAGCGCACAATGCGCAGCATCTCGAAGCTTCGCCTGCCGGCTTTCGTCGGCGCCGTCATCCTGGCCTCGGCCACCGCCTGCGGCCATCCGACAACGTCACCAGAGGTAGCGGGCACGCGAGCGCCCCGCGACACGACCACCTTCGTGGGCGACACGACGACCTGCCGGAGCGGATGGGTCATCATCAACGGGCGGGTCGCCTGCAACTGACTCGTACGCATCGTCATGCAAAGACGAGCCGGACGTCGGCCTCGAAGCGCGGGACCTCGAGGCTGGCGATCTCGGCGGCCGCCCGCTCCGCCTCTCCCGCAAAGGGCTCGCGATCCGGCGTCACGCCCGACCATGCACGAAGTCCTTCGGCGAACGTCAGGTCGTGGAATCCGTGCTCGATGGCGATCGCTTCGGCCCTCCGGCGCAGGACGCCGGCCTGGGCCCCGCGGCCGATCAGCTCGAGCGCCATCCCGCACTCCGCGAGCGCGCCGGCGACTTCCCGCGCGTGATGTCGCGACCGGGCGTGCATCCGCACCTGCTCGCATGCCCACGTGACCCCGGATGCATCCGCCAGGCGTGCGCTCGACAGCGCGTACCCGCCCAGCACGGGCAGCGCATTCTGCATGGGCGGCCGAGACTGGAGAATCAGCGTCGCGACCTTCCGCGACTCTTCGGGACGGCCGCAGACCAGCAGAGTCTGCGCGAGGTTGCCCAGGGCCGACAGCGCGATGGTGCCCTTGCCGCGCGACCGGCGATACGCAGACCAGAGCAGGGTCACCGCGTCGCCGTAGCGGCCCGCGTACGCGGCATGAATACCCAGGCCGGCCTCGGCGGAAGCCGTGAGCCGGGCGAATTTGCCGCGGCGCGCGGCAGCGATCGATTCCTCCAGCCGCTCGTGCATGGCGACGAAATTTCCCCGCACCTGCGCGGTGGACGCGAGCTGGCCGTTGGCGAGCGCGATCAGCTCGTCGGACCCGGACCGCGTGCCGCGACGCAGCAGCTCGAGCGCCTGAGCCTCCGACAGGTCGAGCAGGCCCTGCTTCCGCGAGTTGCGGGCACGATCCGAGAGCAGCCGTCCGCAGTCCATCGGGTCGCTGGCGAGCTCCGTCGCGGTTTCCAGCAGGTGCTGGGCGAGGTTCACGCGGCCCGCGAGGGCCACGCGCTGGGAAAGCAGCCTGAGGATGTCTATGTCCGTGGTCGCCGGGCGCTCGTCGTACGTGCAGCCTTCGGCGAGGGCGTCGCTGCCGAGCGATTCGCGGGCGAGGGCGATGGCCTCGGTCCGGATCCGCGCGCCTTCCGCCGGGGACGCCATCAGCGACTGGCGCATGAGCGTCGCCACGAGGATGGTCTCGTTGTCCTCACGCGACGGCTCGCCGCCCCCGAGAGGAAGGTCATCGCGGAATGCCTGGAGCGCCGAGCGTCCGGCGAGCCGGTTCTTGAGATTCACGGTCATCAGGGTTGAGGTTCGGATCCGCCGCCTTTCGCGTCAGGCCACAAACCGGTATCCCACTCCTCTCACGGTGCGGATACCAAAACGGCCTCCGAACCACGCCAGCTTCTTGCGAAGCGAGCATACATACGCCGCCGTGAATCCGCCACCGCCCGCCGTCTGTTTGCCCCAGGCGAGGCGGGCGATGTCCTGGCTCGTCAGCACCTCGCCGGCCCGTTCCATCAGCGTCGCCAGGAGCTGCAGCTCCCGCAGGGTGAGCGCGATTCGCGTCGAGCCGGCGCTGACCTCATGCGTACGCCAGTGAAGCTCGATTCCCGCATCCTCCGCGACAGCCTGCTTCCGGGCGGGGAGCATGGCGCCCCGCGCCACCAGGCGGAGCCGCATGAAGACCTCCTCGCTCGTGGCGGTCGACAGGATGAAATCGGCAGCGCCGAGCGAGGTGACCGCTGGAACGACGTTCAGCTGCGCGGGGTCGAGGAGCAGCACGATGCCGCGAGCGCCCGCTGAACGAAGCCGCACGACGGAGCGATTGACCACCGCGGGTCGGACGCTCCGGCCATCCAGCAGGATGA
>CAMLHT010000066.1 GCA_946479895.1 uncultured Gemmatimonadota bacterium
GTTGGGGCTGTCATGTCCCACGCCGCCGCCCTCTGCGAGCCTCTGCGCTCCTTGGCGATCCTCTGCGGTAAATGCCGTTCTCCTTCATGGGCAACTCACCTTGCATATTTAGCTAATTAGCTTATTATCCCGGCATGCAGGCCGCTTTCAAGGCTCTATCCGACCCGACCCGGCGCGAGATCCTCCGGCTGCTCCGCAACGGTCCGAAGACCTCCGGCGAGATCGCCGAGCGTTTTCCCACGGCGTGGGCCACCGTCTCCCGCCACCTGTCCGTGCTGCGCGACGCCGGCCTGATTCTCTCCGAGCGCAACGGCCAGCAGATCATCTACGAGCTCAACACGACCGTCTTCGAGGAAGTCGTGAACCACCTTCTCGACTGGACCCGTCCCTCTCGCGGCGGAGGCAGGCGCAATGCGTAAATGGTATCCCTGGATCGTCGTGGCCCTCGCCATCCTGTTCAGCGCCGCCGTCTACGGCCGGTTGCCGGAGCGGATCCCCACGCACTGGAATTCCGATGGCGTCGTGAACGGTGAATCGTCGCGAGCCTTCGGCGCCTGGCTGATGCCCGGCATCCTCGTGATCATGGCGCTCGTGATGCCGCGCCTCCCGGCCATCGATCCGCGCCGCGAGAACTACGCGAAGTTCCGCCCGACGTACGACCTCGTCATCAACGGCATCATGACGATGATGCTGGTCCTCCACGTCGCGATGCTCGGCGCCGCGCTCGGCTGGCCCGTCTCCATGGAGCGGCTCGCGCCCTTCATGGTCGGATCGCTCCTCGTCCTCCTCGGGAACGTCATGCCCCGCGCGCGTCCCAACTGGATGTTCGGCATCCGCACGCCGTGGACGCTCAGCAACGACCGCGTCTGGGAGCGCACGCATCGCATCGGCGGCGTGCTGTTCGTCATCGCCGGCATCGTGCTGATCCTGGGCGCCCTCTTCTTCCCTGGCGCCGGCACCTCGCTGGTGGTCGGCGTGGCGGTGGCGGCCTCGGTCATTCCGCTCGTGTACTCCTACTTCGCCTGGCGGCAGGAGAGCAATCGTGCCAGTCATCCGTGATCTCGGTCTCGCCCTCGCGCTCCTCGCCGGCGGAACCCTGCCGGCGCAGCAGGCGGAGCGCGCCACCTTCTACCTCCTCGTCGGCACGGACACGATCACCGTCGAGCGCACCGAGCGAACGTCGACCCAGCTGACGTTCCAGATCTTCGAGCCAAGGCGGCGGACGAAGGCCGAGGTGCGGGCCGAGCTGGGCGCGGCCGGGCTCGTGACGCGAGTGAGCGAGGACGTGTTCGGCTCGGACCGCGACACGGTGCCGGCGCTGCGCGTGGTCGCGCGATTCCTCGACGACTCGGTTGGCGTGGAGCGTGGCGGAACGACGAGCTGGGTTCGCGTCGGCGCGGGGGCGCTGCCGGGGATGAACGTCTCGGCGGCGCTGTTCGAGCAGGGCCTCATCCGGTGGCGCGCGCTCGGCGCGGACAGCGCCTCCATTCCCGTGATGTTCCTTCCCGCCGGGCCTTCGGCGCCGATGACCGTCGTGGCGAGGGGCGCCGACAGCGCCGTCGTCCGGATCGGGGCGGCCACCATGTACGCCGCGGTGACGGCCGAGGGCCGCCTGCTGGGCGCGTCCATCCCGTCGCAGAATGCGCGGTATGTCAGGTCGGCGCCGACGAGCGGAGCGCCGGTCGGCAAGAGCTTCGCACCGCCTGCCGGAGCGCCGTACACGGCCCAGGAAGTCTCGTTTCGCACGCCGGCAGGCCTCACCCTTCGCGGCACGCTGACGCTGCCGTCACGGGGCGCTGGCGGTCGTTTCCCGGTGATCGTCACGATCACGGGCTCGGGCCCGCAGGACCGGGACGGATCCTTCGCCGGACTTCCCGGCTACCGCCCCTACCATCAGCTGGCGGACACCCTCGGCCGGCGCGGGATCGGCGTGCTGCGGCTCGACGACCGCGGATCGGGATCGGACATGGGGCCGCCGACGGTCACGACGGCCGACTTCGCCGACGACATCCGCGCCGCGGTGGCGTACCTCCGGACGCGGCCGGATGTGGACCCGCGACGTATCGGGCTCGTCGGCCACAGCGAGGGCGGCACGATCGGGCCGATGGTGGCGTCGACCGATTCGACGATCGCCGCCGTGGTCGTGATGGGCGGGACGGTGTCCCGGGGCCGGGAGATCATCGAATTCCAGCAGCGCTACGTCGTGGACAGCATGGCGCATCTCCTTGGCCAGCGCCGGGATGCGGCGCTCGCGCAGTATGCCCGCAACACCGATTCCGTCGCCGCCGCGATGCCGTGGATGCGGTTCTTCCTCGACTATGACGGCCGCGCGGCGGCCGGCCGGGTTCGCGCGCCGGTGCTGATTCTCCATGGGGAAAAGGACTACCAGGTGCCGGTGGCCGAGGCGGAGCGGACGGCGGCGGCGGTGCGCGCGGGCGGGAACCGCGACGTCACGGTGCGGGTGTTCCCGGGGATGAATCACCTGCTGCTGCCGGACGGCGGCGTGGGTTTCTCCTATGAAAAACTGCCTTCGGTGACGGTGCCTGCCGAGGTGATGGGGACGATCGCCGACTGGCTGGCGGCGCGACTGCGGCCGTGACGCGCGCGGTTTTCATAGGGAAAACCGGCCGATTCCCTCCCGCGTTTCTTTCGGAAAAGGCTTGCGCTCCATAGGGGAAATGGTACTATTCCCCTCGGAGAGCATGCGGTTTTCATAGGGAAAACGGCTGCTTCTTCGAGGGAACACGCTGGAATTTCCATTCCATCTACCGGGAGAGAGAATGGCCGCAAAGAAGAAGGGCGCCAAGAAGGGCGGCGCGAAGAAGTCGATGAAGAAGGGCGGCGCCAAGAAGGGTGGCGCGAAGAAGGCCGCGAAGAAGGGCGGCGCGAAGAAGAAGCGCACTCCGAATGCGGCGTTCATGAAGCCGATGCAGCCGTCCGCGGCGCTCGGCGCCGTCGTCGGCAACAACGGCATGCCGCGCACGGAAATCACGAAGAAGCTCTGGAGCTACATCAAGCGGAACAACCTTCAGGATCCGAAGGAGCGCCGCATGATCGTGGCCGACGATAAGCTCAAGCCGGTGTTCGGCGGCAAGGGCCGCGTCTCGATGTTCGAGATGACGAAGCTCGTCAACAAGCACCTGAAGTAAGGGCCTGTTGCAGGTGAAGAGAGGGACGTGGCCTTACCGCCACGTCCCTCTTTTGCTTGCTATCGGCTCGGCTGCGGCTGGCGGCTAGCGGTAGCGGCTAGCGGCCCCTGGCTACGGCATCGCTATCGCCATCGGCCATCAGTTATCGGCTAGCTGTCGGCGAGCGGATAGCCGATAGCGGATAGCATAGCCATAGCCATAGCGAGGAGCCGCTAGCCGCTACTGCTAGCCGACAGCCGCAGCCGAGCCGATAGCCAGCGACAGCGAATGAAACAAATCGGCCCCTTCCCCCTACATTTGTCCGGACCTCCCTCTCACGACCAGTGCCGAAACGGACCAAAGGCAGGAAGCCCGCTCCCGACAAGCCGACCAACGTGGTCGCCGCCGCCCGCGGTGGAAAGACGAAATCGTCCGGCGACTTCGCGAAGAAGCTCTGGGAGAACGTCAAGTCGCTCGCCGGCGCGATCCTCATCTATCTCGTCATCAAGACGTTCCTGATGGAGGCGTTCCGCATCCCGTCGGGCAGCATGATCCCGACGCTGATGGTCGGCGACTGGCTCTTCGTCAACAAGCTCGCCTACGGCCCGCACATCCCGTTCACGAAGATCCACCTGCCGGGCTATCGCACGCCGCAGCACGGGGACGTCGTCGTGTTCGTCTCGCCGTACCAGGCCGACGAGGCCGCGCGCGGCGCCGACCCCACGCCGACGCTCGTGAAGCGCCTCGTCGGCGCGCCGGGCGACACGCTGTACATGCGGAACGGCATGCTCTACCGCAACGGCCTCGAGCAGCGCCAGGGTTTCGGCGCCGAGAAGAACTGGAAGGGGCCCGACGACGCCGCGCCGGATTACGCCTGGCAGCACGCGTTCGAGATCAAGGGCTCCCGCTTCGGCGCGCCGCCGGCGCAGCCGCGCCACGACAACTGGGGGCCGCTGCTGGTCCCCGAGAAGAAGTATTTCATGATGGGCGACAACCGGTACTGCTCGAAGGACGCGCGCTACTGGGGCCTCGTGCCCGCCGAAAACCTCCGCGGCCGCCCGATGTTCGTGTACTACTCGTATCGCACCTCGCCGGCGCCCGAGGAGTCGAGCGACTGCAATCCGGACACGAGCGACCGCGTCCTGCCGTTCATCACCGACATACGCTGGGGCCGGATCGGACACTGGATCCGGTAGGCAGTAGGAGTGGGAGTGGGAGTGGGAGGAATTGCCTACTTGCCGTGGCGCAGCTCACATGTTCGACTCCCACAGCCACTCCCACTCCCACCGCCACTCCGTAGTTTGAAAGAGGGCCCACCACCCGGAGGAGCACCGTGTCGGACTTCTTTCCGCTTCGCACCGCCACGATGCGTATCGAGGAGCCGAGGGCGTTCCGGCGCTTCTCGTTCTCCCTCGTCGAGATGGCGATCATCACCGGCATCCTCGTGCGGGTCTATCGGTCGCTGGTCCTGACCCACGGCTCGAGCGGGTTCGGGTACATCGCCGGCACGATGACGATCGCGATCCTCTTCATCGTGTTCATGGCGACGGCGCACCTGGCCAACTATCCGCTGCACCAGTGGATGTGGCGCGCCCCGGCGTTCGCGGCCCTCGAGGTCGCCGGCGAGATGGCGGCGAGCCTCTTCCTGATCTGGCTGAGCCGCGAGCCGAACGGAACCGTCCGCGCCAACTTCGGCGACTGGCCGGGCATGACGATGCGGGCCCTCCTATATCGCGGTCTCATCGTCGTCACGTGGAGCCTGGTCCTCGCCGGCATCATCCAGCTCGTCCGGTCCCGGGGGCTGGTGAAGGAAGAGGAGGACGAGGCCGTGGGGTAGAGGGCGGAGGGCGGAGGGCGGAGTAGCTATCCCTCCGGTGAGTGGCACCTCGTTATTCTTCCTGCATGAGACGTGGCACTAAAGAGCTCTTCGTCGTCGGCGACCGCGTGCTCGTCCGCCTCGAAGAGGGAGAGGAGCGCACGAACGTCGGCCTCTACCTTCCGCCGACCGCCCTCGACAACCAGGCCGTGCAGGGCGGAACGATCGTCGCGACGGGGCCGGGCCTGCCGATGCCGAGCTTCGACGCCAATTCCGACGAGCCGTGGCGAACCGAAGGGCGGGAGACGCGGTTCGTCCCCATGCAGGCCCGCCGCGGCGACTTTGCCCTGTTTTTCCGCAAGGCCGCCGTGGAGATCACCTTCGAAGGCGAACGTTTTCTCGTCATTCCGCAGACGGCGATCCTCGCCCTCGTGCGTGACGAGCTGTCAGAACTTGGATTGTAGGAGCAGAACCGGATGAGAATGCCGATGCAGATGTACGACGAGCGATTCGTCACCCCGATGCGCCAGGAGCTGACCACGCTCGGCTTCCGCGAGCTGCGGACGGCCGAGGAAGTGGACCAGCACCTCAAGGACGCCAAGGGCACGACCCTCGTGGTCGTGAACTCGGTGTGCGGCTGTTCCGCCCGCATGGCGCGGCCCGCGGTGCGCATCGCCCTCGAGAATCCCATCAAGCCCGACGCGCTGACCACGGTCTTCGCCGGCCAGGACGCCGAAGCGACCGAGCGCGCCCGAGGCTACTTCACCGGCTACCCGCCGTCGTCCCCGTCGATCTCGCTGCTGAAGGACGGCAAGCTGGTGTTCATGCTGGAGCGCTTCCAGATCGAGGGCCGTCCCGCGGAAGAGATCGCCCATGATCTCGTGAACGCTTTCAACAAGTACTGTCAGTAGCGATTCACCACGGAGAACACCGAGAGCACAGAGGGGCGCGAGTCAGGTCAGAACTCGCGCCCCTCTGTGCTCTCGGTGTTCTCCGTGGTGAATCCTCGGGACTCAGCCCCCGAAACGACCTCTCCCGTTCGCATTGCCGGGTCGGATCGCCCTGATCGTCGCCTCGTCGAGATAAATCGTGATGAAGACCGGGAGGCGGTTGAGCTGGTCCTTCGTCAGGAGCTGCTTCGCGGCCGGGCCGAGCACCACCATCTTCTCGAGCACGGCGTTCTGCGCCGTCTTCACCTTGTCCCACGCCTCGGCCAGGTCGTAATCGTCGGGCAGGCCGGCGAGGTACTTCGCGACCGGCCGCCACGTCTCGTCGCGGAAGCGGCTGTAGATCCGGTTCAGCGACGCGAGGCTGTCCGCCTGGTCCGTCGTCAGCTGGAGCGTGTCCATCTGGCGGAGGATCTGGTCGAACGGGTTCTGGATCGAGTTGCTGTACCGCTGGAAGAGCTGCTGCTCGTTCAGCTTCTGCTGCGTGACGTCGCCGCGGCGGCCGGTGCGCAGCGTGAGGTTCAGCTGCTGCCGCTCGCGCTCCGGGCCGACGTCGTACGACACGTCGATCGAGAGCATGAACGGGTTGCGGATGCCGGCGTTGCTCTGGCGGTTGTCGCCGAAGCGCGGGTTGACCTCGTACCGGTAGGTGTTCGTCGCCGGGTCGAAGCCGCGGACGTACAGGAGCGTCGGGTCGAGATTGGGCTGCTGCCCCCAGCCGTGCACGTTGTCGCTGCCGTGCACGAGCATGTCGACGCCCGTCAGCACGTTCGAGACGCCCATGCGCACGGTGGCGCGCTGCGGCAGGCGCAGCGCCGACGACACGAAGCTCACCTGCATGTTCTGGATGTTGAAGAACCACGGTGCCTGGCAGCTGTTGCGCCCCGCCACGCGGCCGATCTGCGCCTTGAGGCAGCTCGACATCGGCGAGCTCGCGTAGACCGCCTCGAGGGCCGCCCGCGTCGCCGGATCGGCGACCGTCGCCGGATCGAAGATGAACGCGCGGTCGTTGCTCAGGCCGTCGCCGTTGATGTCGCCCTGCACGATCGGCGAGAACGGCGTGCCCGACGAGAGGCGCGCGTTCGTGCTGAACGTGACGGCGTTGTGGAAGGTGTAGTTGAAGTTGCCCTGGATGGCGTGACGCGAGTCGCTGCTCGCGCGGCCCCACTCACGCTCGAACGGGTTGCCGGAGGTGTTGCCGCCGCCGAAGCCGTTGCCGCTGAAGCCGCGCTGCTGGTCGCGAACGCTCTGGAGGACGTAGCTCAGGCTCCAGCGGTAGTTCACGTTGAACAGGATCGGCGACAGGTTGAAGCTTACCTGGCGGCTGATCGAGCGCAGGTCGGACACGTAGCTCGTCACGCGCGAGAACGAGGTGTCGATGCGCGAGGCGCGCGAGCCGATCGCGCCCGTCGCCGGCACGATCGAGCCCGGCGCGACGAACACCGGACGGTCGCCCTCGGAGGCGAGCGCGAAGCCGCCCCGCGTCCGCGTGGTGTCGAGGTTGAGGTCGAGCGTGCCCTGCTGGTTCTGGTTCAGCGACATCGTCCCGCTCACGTTCAGCCGGTACGAGTTCCTGAGGATCGGGCCGCCCAGGCTCAGCGAGCCGCGATAGCTCGCCTGCGGCTTGTAGCCGCGGGCGAACAGCGACACGTTCGGGCTGGTGTTCGCGAAGACGGTGCCCTGCGTGCCGTTCGCGCATTCCTCGGGAATGCCGCCGCCGTTCACGTACGACTGCCAGTCCACCGTCGGGACGGCGTTGCCCACGCAGTTGAGCTGCTGGAGCGCCGAGGGCAGGCCGGTGTTGTCCACCGCGTTCGAGACCAGCGACGAGTTCGGGATGTTCTGGAACTTCCCGAAGCCGCCGGAGAGCTGGTACTTCGACCCGCGCTGCGCGCCCTGGAAGCCGGCGATCTGGCTGTTGGTGCCGAAGCCGTAGCTGAAGCCGACCCGCGGGCTGATGAAGATGCCGGTCGGCACCTGGTCGTTGCGCACGCCGAATTTCGCTTCCAGGTCAGGGTTCAAGGTCGGAACGACGTTGAACCGCAGGACGTCGATGCGCGGGCCGTACTGGATCTGGAGCCGCGGCTTCGGCCGGTAGGTGTCGCTCAGCGCGAACGCGAGCGCCACGTCATTCCCGGTGCGGATGCGCGGCGAGAGGAGGCGCGTGAACGACGCCGGCTTGCCGAGCTCGAAGTCCTCGAGCGAGTTGTAGGTGTAGGTGCCGAGCCGGTTGCGGCTGTTGTCCGTCTGCGTGCGGCTGAGCCGGACGTTCTGCGTCGCCTGCCACCGGTGGCGGTTGTCCATGCTGATCCAGGAGATCGAGTTGTTCGTCTGCCAGGTCAGCGTCTTCGAGTCCGTCGGATACGCCGGGTTGCCGCCGACGACGAGCGTCTGCACCGAGCCGGTGGTGCCGTCCGGGAAGGTCGACGTCACGCGGATATTCGCGTCGGGAATCGCGAGGTACGGGTCGCCCTGGCTGCGGCTGAGCTGGAGCGCGGTGCTCGTCTCGTTGAGGAAGCCCTCCCAGAAGTAGCTGGAGTGCCGGGCCTGGATCGCCGTGTTCCAGTTCTGCGTCTCGCCGCCGTTCGTCGGGATCTGACGGGTCGAGTTGAGGCCCGCCGCCTGCGAGCGGCGCAGGCTGCCGTTCGCCGTGAACGTGAAGTTGTGCCCCGCGCCCGGCGTCCAGTCGAGCTGCCCGATGCCGGAGAAGGCGTCGTTGATCTTGTTGTTGATGCCGATGGTCGACGGGATCCCGAACTGCCCGAGCAGCGACTGGAGCCGGGCCGCCGAGTCGGCGGAAATGCCGATGGTCTGGAGCGCGTACTCGTCGGTGTTCAGCAGCGTCTGGAGGTCCTGGATGCGGCGGCTGCCCTGGAGCGACGTGCTGAAGTACATCTTGTCGAGCGTGATCGGGCCGCGCCACGCGCCGCTCGCCGTGAAGTTGTTGTACTGCGTGCCGAGCTGCTGGCCGGCGGCGTCCGTGAACTGGAGCGCCTGCGGCTCGAGCGTGAAGCGTACGGTCTGCTGCACGAAGTTGGTGCCGGGCGCGGTGCGCAGCGCGAGCTGGCCGCCCGAGAATCCACCCTGCGTCGGATTGAAGGGATTGCTCGACACGCGACCGGTCGTCACGGCGTCGCGGGGCAGGTCGCTGCCGCCGAAGTCGAGGCCGTTCAGCGTCGTCAGGTTCTGCTCGGCCCCCAGGCCGAGGATGGAGAAGCCGGCCGGCCCGCCATCGGCGCCCGGGATGTAGGTGACGCCCGGCAGCGACGCGGCCATGGCCGCGAGGTCGCCCTGCGCGCCGATGCCGACCTGGCTCATGTCGATGCCCCGGTCGCCGGCGCCCACGCCGCCGCCGGTGCGCGCTTCATCGTTGCGGTCGACCTGCTGCCGCTGCGCGGTCACGCGGATCGCCTGGAGCATCGTCGCGTTCTTGCCGAGCGCCTGGTCGGCGATGAGGATCGCCTCGTCCTGCTCCCGCTTCACCTGCTTCTGGCTCGGCTGGAACCCGATGGCGGTGTACGAGAGGATGTAGTCGCCGCCGCCGTTCGGGAAGATGATCGTGAAGCGTCCGTCCTTTCCCGTGTTGCGGGAGATGGACTGGTTGGTGGACAGCGACATGGCCGTGACCTTGACGTTCTCCAGCGGGAGACTGTCCGGTCCGGTGACCTTGCCGCGAATGATGTCGGACTCCTGGGCGCTGGCCGAAGCCGCGGCACCAGTGAGCAGAAGGGCCAACGCCAGTACGAGACGGCGGAATGACACGTGGTCCTCGGAATTACGGATGAAGAGAAGAGCGGGGAGCCGGGCGTTCCGGAGGCTCAGGAGGTATACGAGCGAGCACCCCGGGGGGTTGAGCGGAAAGTGAAGGGGCGAATGGGGTTCCAACGAAGAGGGCCGCCCCGCGGGACGGCCCTTAACGAACGACGCCGGGCGCCGTCTACTCGGGTTGCTCGATGGACTTCAGCTCCAGGTAGAGCGTGCCGAGCGGAAGCCTGGACCTCAGCTTCAGCAGCGTGTGGGCCCGGTCGTTGGCCAGCCACACTTCGGCGTCGCTCTTCACCGAGAAGAGCCCGTTGGACTTGATCACCGGCTTGAGCACGAAGGCGTCGAACTCGCCGGCCGGGACCTTGATCCTCTCCTTCCGCAGCACCGTGACGGTGATCGGATTCTTCGCCGCGAAGTAGTAGCGGTCCACCGTGTACGTCCTGCCGACCTCGAGCGGGATCGAGCGCAGGTAGTACAGGAAGGAGCTTTCGTCGAGCGGCATGGAGACGCTGGGGTTCTCGATGCCGTCGCCGTTCTTGATGTAGACCTTCTTCGCGGGATAGAACTCGTAGGTCTTGTCGACCTCGTCGGTCTTCTGGACGTGCCGCATGGTCACGAGGCTGGTCGTGTCGAACCAGCTCTCGTAGTGGTTCGCGAACTTCTTGAAGAGCACGCGCCCGCGCAGGTCGAAGATCGTGTGGAACGTGGGGACGCCGCGGACCGACTCCAGCGACTCGACGGAGATGGTGGCGCTGCCGGCGCGGATGGAGTTCACCTTGGCGTCGTACGACAGGCGCTCGCCGACCTGGAACGGCGTGCGGTCCGGCCCCGCCGGCCGATGGGCCGCGGTGGCGAAAAGCGGAAGAGCCAGCGCCGACAGGCGCAGGGATTTGAGTATCATGGGCACCTCGAAGGAAAAGGGGACGAGCGCGGCCGCCTGACTGCGTGGCCCGTCGTCCCCTCTCTTCAAGTACAGAAGCCGTGCCGTATTGATCCGCCGACGGCGAAAAAAAAGCTGCTCCTGTGTCCGCCTGCTACTTCACGGTGATGGTGAAGCTCACCGCGGCGCCGAGCGAGTGAACCCTGGCGCTGATGAGCGTGGTTCCCGCCGTGGCTCCGGCGGTGTAGTTGACGGAGGTCTGGCCGTTGCTGCCCGTCGAGGTGGAGGCGCTGCTGAGCGTGCCGCCGCCCTGGTCGATGGTCCAGAGGACCTCGACGTTGTCGATGGGGTCGCCGTCCTGGTCCTTCACGGTGACCATCAGGGGCTTGGGGGCCTGGGCTCCCGGCGCGACGGTCTGCTGGCTGCCGGAGGTGTTGGCGAGGTAGCTCGGGACCGAGGTCATGCCGAATTCACAGGCGGCGAGGCCGCCGACGAGGCTGAGGCCCATCAGGATGCGACGGGCCGGAAAACGAATCCGCATCTAAGCAAATACCTGTAGCGTAAGGGTTTACATGTGCAGGATGTCTGGTGTTTCAACACCAGGTCTGCACATACCTAACGCGCTACAGCCTGCTCGCGTTGAACGGCTGTTTATGCCTGTCGCCCAGTGGGCAGATCACTCTCCAGCATGGTCCGCCACGCTCCTCCACGGAACTGAACGGAAGGCGGCGGAAACCAGTCCGGCCTGCCGCAATTCCATGCGGCAAGGCCGGGCGCTCCGATCCTCAGTGCCGGGCGCGACGGGTGTTCTCGCCCCACACGCGAAGGAGATTGCCGCTCCACAGCTTCGCGATCTGCTCCTCCGTGTAGCCGCGGCGCACGAGCTCCATCGTCACGTTCAGCGTCTCCGTGGCGTCGTTCCAGCCCACGACGCCACCGCCGCCGTCGAAGTCCGAGCTGATGCCGACGTGGTCGATGCCCGCCACCTTCACCGCGTGATCGATGTGGTCCACGAAGTCGCGGATGTTGGCCGGCGGATACTTGGCGGTGATTTCCGCCATCCGGCGATCGTACTCGGCCTGGCGATCGGCGGGGAGCGGCGGCAGCGCGCCACGGCCGCCACGACCTCCGCCGCCACCGCGGCCCACGCCGGCGCCACCCCGCCCGCCGCCAGCCGCGCCCGACCGGCCCGCCGCCGAATCCGCGCGCGCCCGCCAGACCGGGATCGAGTCCGGCGGATAGAACTCGGCCCGGAGCTTCGCGATGTCCGAGTCGCGCTGCGCCGGGAACACCTTCACGTACGACGCGAACGCCACCGTCTGCATCACGCCGCCGTTCTTCGCGATGGCGCGCAGCATCTCGTCGTCGAAGTTGCGGGGCACGTTGGCGACCGCCGCGGTGCTCGAATGCGATCCGATGACGGGCGACGCCGAGAGCGCGGTCGCCTGGAGCATGCACTGCTTCGAGACGTGGGAGACATCCACCATCATCCCCACCCGGTTCATCTCCGCGACCACCTCGCGCCCGAAGGCGCTCAAACCGTTGTGCTCGGGGCCGCGCTGGTCCGTCGACGAGTCGCAGATGTCGTTGTTCGACGTGTGGGCGAGCGTCATGTACCGCGCGCCGAGGTCGTAGTACTTCCGGATCAGCGAGAGGTCGTGGCCGATGACGTAGCCGTTCTCGATCCCGATCGCGCCGACCAGCTTCCCCTTCGCGAGAATCCGCGGCACGTCCTCCGGCTGGTACGCGAGCTCGATCCGGTCGCGATAGAGCGTGTCGATGCTCCGGTGGATCCCCTGGAACTTCTGCATCGCCGCGGCCTTTGCCGCCGAGTCACCGGCCGGGGTGCGCGGCCCCTGGCCGACGAAGACGGCGAAGAACGCGCCGTCGAGCCCTCCCTGCTTCATCTTGCGGAAGGTCACCTGCGCCGTGCCGGAGTCGGCGTCGTTCTGGGGCGTCGTGCTCCAGTTGCCGGGAATGTCCACGTGCGTGTCGAGCGTGAAGACGCGCTCGTGAATGCCCCGGGCTTTCGCGTAGAGATCGGCGTCGGCGATGAGCAGGGTGCCTCCCGGCTGAATCGTGGTGGTCGTCGAGGTGGACGTGGCGCAGCTCGATGCCGCGAGGGCGAGGGCGAACGCCGCGAGGGGTTTGCGCATGCTGGTGGTCTCTGGGAGGTCGTGCGGGTGAGCGAAGCTCATCAGAATGACAAACCATGGCGCCCGATGCAAATTGACCACGAACCCTGACGAGAGCGCGTATGAATCGAAGGCTGGCCCTGATCGCCCTGCTGATGGCTTCGACCGCCGGTGCCCAGGTCGCGACGACCACTCCGGATTCCACGCGCGGCCGTGGCCGTGGCGGCGGGCGCGGCCAGCAACGGGAGATGTGGCGCACCGCGGCGGACACGCAGCGCGCGAAGCAGCTCTACGTCAGCAAGGACACCGCCGACCTCCCCCGGCTCGACTCGGCCGGCTACGTGCGCAACGCCGAGGATCGCGCGCGCATCGAGGCCGCGTTCGAGAAGTTCAGCCGCGGCGTCATGCAGTTCGAGAAGGTCTCGTACCGGAGCGACGCCGACGGCCTCGAGATTCCCGCCTACGTCTTCTCGCCGCTGAACAAGCGCGGCGCGCGCGGCCACGCGGCGATGGTCTGGGTCCATGGCTACGTGCACGGCCGCTTCGACGATCACTTCTTCCCGTTCGTGAAGGAGGCGGTCGAGCGCGGTTACGTGATCGTCGCCCCCAACTACCGCGGCAGCACGGGGTACAGCCGGGAGTTCTACGACGCCATCGATTACGGCGGCAAGGAAGTCGACGACGTCTACTCGGCCTACGCGTACATCAGGTCGGCCCTGCCGTACGTCGATCCCGACCGCGTCGGCATCATGGGGTGGAGCCACGGCGGCTTCATCACCGCCCACATCCTCTTCCGCGACAACCAGCCGTTCAAGGCGGGCGCGCCGATGGTGCCGGTGACGAACCTGTTCTTCCGGCTGGCGCGGAGCGGGCCCGGATACGCGCGCAGCTTCTCGACGCAGGCGGGGTTCCAGGGCCTGCCGCACGAGAAGGTGCAGACCTACATCGACCGCTCGCCCGTCTTCAAGGCCGCGAACCTCAAGGTGCCCGCGCTGGTGCACGTCGCCACCAACGATTGCGACGTGTATTTCTGGGAGAACCAGCAGATGGTGTACACGCTGATGGCGCTGCACCCGACGCTGGCCGACACGAAGATCTACAAGGATCCCCCTCCGGGCCCGGCGGGATGCGGGCATACGTTCAGCGAGCGGGTGATCATGGACGACAAGTCACCGCGGTACCTCCAGCGGGATGATTCGCCGGAGCAGATCGACGCCTGGAACCGAATCTGGGCGTTCTTCGGGAAGAACCTGAATCCTGACAAGGGGAAATGAGATCGATGAGAATTTCGCGCGCGCTCCTCGTCGCCGGCCTCGCCGGGCTGGCCACGGTTGCCCAGGCCCAGGGCCGTGGTGCCGTTCGTGACACGTCGCTGGCCGGCCGCTCGCGGCTGCCGCGCCCGAGCGCGCCGCGGCCGTGGCAGGGTCCGATGGACTCGCTGCGGGCCCGGCAGCTGTACGTCAGCGGCGAGTTCAAGGATCTCCGGGGCTGCGGCAACAACTGCGGGGCCGACCGGAAGGCGAAGGACGACAGCACCTGGGCGGCTCGCGCCCCGGGGAAATACAAGTACGAGAAGACGAGCTATCGGAGCAGCGTGGACGGCCTGGAGATTCCGGTCTACGTATTCTCGCCGCTGCGCGGCACGAAGCATCCGGCGCTCGTGTGGATCCATGGCGGCGTGCACGGCGACTGGCAGCCCGCGCCGTACCTGCCGTTCGTCGTGGAGGCCGTGAGCCGCGGATACGTCATCATCGCCCCGGACTATCGCGGCAGCACGGGCTACACGGACGAGTTCTACCGCAAGATCGACTACGGCGGCAAGGAGGTCGACGACGTCTACTCGGCGTACGATTTCATCCGGACCCGCCCCGAGATCGACGCGACGAAGGTCGGGCTGATGGGCTGGAGCCACGGCGGCTTCATCACCTCGCACATCCTCTTCCGCGGAAAGATTCCCTTCCGCAGCGGTGCCGCGATCGTGCCGGTGACGAACCTGCTGTTCCGGCTCATGGATCACGGCCCCGGATACGCCCGTGATTTCGCCGCCGAGGAGGCGGTGGGCGGCATGCCCTTCGACGTGACCTGCGGACCGAAGCGCGACGAGCCATGCGTCGACGAATATCTGCGGCGCTCGCCGGTCTTCCAGGCGGGCAACCTCCAGGTGCCGATGCTCGTGCACGTCGCGACGAACGACTGCGACGTGTTCTTCCGCGAGAACCAGCAGATGGTGTACACGCTGCGGGCGCTCAAGCCCGACCTCGCCGAGACGAAGATCTACGAGAACCCGCCCTGGGGGGGCGGCGGCTGCGGGCACACCTTCTCGCGCCGCGCGACGGCGAATCTCGAGCGTGACGACTCGCCGGAGCAGATCGACTCGTGGAACCGGACGTGGGCGTTCTTCGAGCGGACGCTCGGCGTCAGCCCGCCGGTGAGGAAATAGCGGAGCATTCGGGGCAGCGCGGTGGATGGCGCTGCCCCGACGTCATTCCCGTCGCGGAATCAGCCGGTGAGTAGCCGGGCGGCCACGAGCTGCTCGTACAGCCGCTCGGCCCCGATGGATCGCGGCTCGTCCTTCTGGAACTCGTAGACCTTCATCTGCGGCCGCGGGCCGCTGCCGACGAAGACACGCGTTCGGATGTTGGGGTCGCTGCTCGGAGAACAACGCGTCTCGCCAGTCGCGTCATCCGAGTCGAAGACCCGCCAGACTTCTCCCCGGGGCGTCACGAGGAAGAGGGCGGTGAACTGCCGGACCAGGCGTGGAACGGCATCCGTGCTCGCCACGATCGCGGCGAGCTGTCCCGTGAGAGATTCCATTGGCCGTTGTGGGTTCAGCGGACGATCCCGTCGTCGGAATCGAACCGGTCGTGATGTTCGCCCCTAATGTGTGTGTGCCCCCAAGGGTCGCACAACAGCCTGGATGCATCCTGTCAAAGATGTAATTCCCGGCGGCCGGCGGATCCCGATTTGCCGGGTCAGGAGGAGCCTTACCCTGGATGGGCCGTGGTCTCCCGGTGGGGGGAACCTCCGGCCATCCCCGGGTGACTATTGTTTGCCATGGCTGACGACCTCCTGAATCCCGACACCGCCGAGATGAAGGCGCGGCTGCGCGACATCCAGGAGCGCCGTCGCGACCGCATTCGCTGGAACATCGGCAAGCACACGGCGGAGCTGGCAATCGCGGCGCTCA
>CAMLHT010000067.1 GCA_946479895.1 uncultured Gemmatimonadota bacterium
TGCAGGAGGGCGCGAAGTACCTCGAGAAGCTCTACGGCGGCCGCGGCGTGCTGCTGGGCGGCGTGCCGGGCGTGATGCCGGCCAAGGTGGTCATCCTCGGCGGCGGCATCGTGGGCATCAACGCCGCGAAGATGGCGGCAGGCATGGGAGCCCGGGTCACGATCCTCGACCTGTCCCTCGAGCGGCTCCGCTACCTCTCGGACGTCATGCCGCCGAACTGCGTCCTGATCCACTCGAACCGCCACAACATCCTGACGGAGATCGCCGACGCCGACCTGGTGGTGGGCGCGGTCCTGATCCCGGGCGCCAAGGCCCCGAAGCTGATCCGGAAGGAGGACCTGAAGAAGATGCAGCCCGGGTCCGTCATCGTCGACGTGGCGATCGACCAGGGCGGCTGCGTGGAGACCATCCACGCGACGACGCACGAGAACCCCACGTACGTCGTGGACGGCGTGATCCACTACGGCGTCGCCAACATGCCGGGCGGGGTGCCGCGGACGTCGACCCTGGCCCTCACCAACGCGACCCTGCCGTACGCGATGCAGCTGGCGAACAAGGGCTGGAAGAAGGCCCTGAAGGACAACCCGGCCCTCCTCAAGGGCCTCAACGCCTGCGAGGGGAAGGTGACCTACGCCGGCGTCGCCGAAGCCTTCGGGATGGAGTACACGGAGGCGTCGAAGTTCCTGTAAGGAGTGGGAGTGGGAGTGGGAGTGGGAGTGGGGGTGGGGAGTGGGATTCGCGATGAGGTCGCTGGCTTCCGGCTCCCTCCCACTCCCACTCCCACTTTTCTTTGTGCTCCAAGTCCGCCTCCGCCAACGCCTTGTAGCGTCCTGTCGGCACCAGTACCTTAAACCCGTACTGCGCCAAAACTTGCACTCTCACGTCGCGGAATCAGTCCGCCCGATCGACGACCTCAACGAACTGGATGCGCTGGCCATTCTTCAAGCCGGGATCGCTCTTTCCCGCAAATGCAATCGGTGTTGATCTCGGCACGGCCAACACGTTGATCTACGTGAAAGGTGAAGGCATCGTCCTCAACGAGCCTTCGGTCGTGGCGATCGATCGCAACACCAAGATCATCAAGGGCGTCGGCCTCGAAGCGAAGCGCATGCTCGGCCGCACTCCCGACGGCGTGATTGCCGTGCGACCCATGAAGGACGGCGTGATCGCCGACTTCGACGTGACGGAACGAATGCTGCGCTACTTCCTCACGCTCATCATCGAGAATCACGTCTTCAAGGTCAAACCCAGGGTGATCGTGTGCGTTCCGTCTGGCATCACGGAAGTGGAGCGTCGTGCCGTTCGCGATTCCGCGCTGGGCGCGGGCGCGAAGGAAGTGTTCATGGTCGCTGAGCCGATGGCCGCGGCCATCGGCGTGGGGCTGCCCGTGGAGACGCCGACCGGCAACATGGTCATCGACATCGGCGGCGGCACGACGGAGATCGCGGTCATCGCGCTGTCGGGCATCGTCAGCGACACGTCGATTCGCGTCGGCGGCGACGAGCTGGACACGGCCATCGTGCAGTTCATGCGGAAGAACTACAACCTGCTGATCGGCGAGCCGACGGCGGAGCAGATCAAGATCCAGATCGGCTCGGCCGCGCCCGTGGGCGAGGAGCGCGAGATGGAAGTGAAGGGTCGCGACCTGGTCTCGGGCATCCCGAAGACGGTGCGCGTCCACTCGAGCGAGATCCGCGAGGCAATCCAGGAGCCCGTGCAGGCGATCGTCGACGCGGTGCGCCGCGCGCTCGAGATCACGCCGCCCGAGCTGGCGAGCGACATCGTCGATCGTGGCATCGTCATGACCGGCGGCGGCGCGCTCATTCGCGGCCTCGACCTGCTGCTCAGCCAGGAGACGAATCTTCCGATCCACGTGGACGAGGATCCGCTCACCTGCGTCGTGCGCGGCACCGGCCGTATTCTCGACGATGAAGAGAAGTACTGGTCGGTCCTGACCACATAAGACGTCCGTGGCGAGCTCCGCTCAGATCCGCGCGCGCGCCGACATCCTGCTGTTGGCAGCCGCCATCATCCTGTCGGTGATGGCGTTGATGCTCGATGCGACGCCGGTGGCGCGCATCCTCCGCCAGACGATCGTCGCGCCGCTCGTGGGACTCCAGCAGGGATCGGAGCGGTGGCGGAATGCCTGGCTCCAGCGCGAGGAGATCGCCCTCGCGCGTGATTCGTCGGCGCTGCGCGCCATGAACGCCCAGGCCCTCGTGGCCGAGAACGACCAGCTGCGGAAGCTCGTGGGCCTGGGCCGTCGGCTCCAGTGGGGCTTCATCCCGGCCGAGGCGCTCCAGACGTCGGTGGAGCAGGGCTTCGACTTCGTCACCACGGTGACGCTCACGGCGGGCACGAACGCGAACGTGCGCAAGTACAGCGCGGTCGTGGCGCCCGAAGGCCTGGTCGGCGTCGTCGAGACCCCGGAGCCGACCATGAGCATCGCCATCCTCTATTCGCATCCGGACTTCCGCGCGAGCGCGATGTCCGGCGATCGCACGGCCTACGGCACGGTCTACCCGCATTCGCGGGGTGCGAGCCTGCGCGACCGCCAGTACTTCCTCGAGCTTCGCGGCGTCCCGTTCCGGAGCGTCCTCAAGCCGGGCGCGCCGATCTTCACCGCCGGCCTCGGTGGCGTGTATCCGCCGGGCATCGCCGTTGGCACCGTGATCCGCGAGCTCGAGGCGAGCGAGGGACTGTCGCGCACCTATCTGCTGGCGCCGGCGGTGAATCCGTCCAAGCTCACGTCGGTGCTGATCCTGACGCCGCAGCGCTCCAGCCAGGGCGTCGGCAACATCTGGACGTCGGCGGTCTCCATCGATTCGGCGACGAAGAGCATCGTCGCGGGCGGCGACTCGCTGATGATCGCGGCCGCCGAGCTCGCGGACCGCCAGCGCCGCGCCACGCTCGACTCGGCCAAGCGCGTCGCGATCGATTCCGTGATGCGCGCCAACGGCATCGTGCGGCCGGACTCGCTGCGGCCGGATTCGACGCGTCGTCCGGCAGGCGGGGTGACTCCGCCGGTCCGGCGTCCGATCGTTCGTGACACGACGCGCCCGCGGCCCGATACGACGGTGCGGATCGATACCATGAGGACACGGCGATGAACTGGGGCTCGTTTCTCCGCACCCTGATCTGCTGCGTGATCCTCGTCATGCTGCACTACACCGTGCGGCCCCTGCTGGGATGGCGGGCACCGATCGACTTCATGCTGATCGCGGCGCTGTTCGGCGCGGTGCGCATGCGGCCGGGCGTCGCGGCGATGTACGGTCTCTTTCTCGGGCTCATCGCCGACGCCCTGGCGGTCAACGGCTTCGGGGCGGCGGCGCTCGGGATGACGATCGTCGCCTACGCCGCGTCGTGGCTCAAGGCGGTGTTCTTCGCCGACAACCTGGCGCTCAACGCCTTCTTCCTGTTCATCGGCAAGTGGGTGTTCGACGTCATCGTGGTGCTCGCCGCGCATCGCGTGGTGGGAACCGAGCTCGCCATGCAGATCTTCGTGTGGTCGCCTCTGGCGGCCGCGCTCACCGCCATCGCGGGCGCCATCGTGCTGACGATGCTGCGTCCGATCATGGAGCTGCGTCCGACGGCATGAGCTTCCACCCGAACGACGTGGTCCGTCGCGGACGGAACGCCTCGATCATCGTGACGGGTGTGATCCTGATACTGCTGGTCGCGTTCTTCCGGACTCAGGTGCTGGACCACAGCCAGTGGGTCATGCAGTCGGAGGAGAACCGGTTGCGCCAGGTGCCGATTCCGGCGCCGCGCGGGGTGATCCTCGATCGGAAGGGCGAGATCATCGCCGAGAACTCGGTGAGCTACAACGTCTCGATGCTCGTGAAGAACGAGGGCGAGCTCAAGGCGACGATGGAGCAGCTCAGCGAGCTCATTCCGATGAGCCGCAAGTCCAAGGAGGACGCGGTCCGGCGCTATCGCCGGGATATCGCGCGGCCCACGGCCATCTTCCCGGACGCCTCGTTCGACCAGGTCGCCGTGCTCGAGGAGCATCGGCTCGACTTCCCGTCACTGATCATCCAGGCGACGCCCAAGCGAGTCTATCCCGAGGGCAAGGCCGTGTGGGCTTTCGTTGGGTACACCGCCGAAGTGAGCGAAAACCAGCTGGCCACTCTGGCCGACTCGGGATACCGCCCGGGGCAGCAGATCGGACGCACCGGACTCGAGGAGCAATACGAGTCCATGCTGCGCGGCCGGGAAGGGAGTCGTTTCGTCGAGGTGGACGCCCGGAACCGCATCATGCGGGAGCAGGGCGCGCGGCCGGACCTCCTGGCCGTCCCCGGCAAAGAGCTGAAGACCTACATCGATCTCGACCTGCAGCGCTTCGTCTACAACATCTTCGGCGACTCGCTCATCGGCGGCGCCGTCGCGATCGATCCCCAGACCGGAGGCGTCCTGGCGATCCATTCGGCGCCGGGGGTCGATCCGAATCGCTGGATCGGCGGCATGTCGCCCGCGTACTACGATTCGTTGCGATCGGACACGTTGCGCCGACCGCTCTACAACAAGGCATTGCTCGGCAGCTATCCGCCTGGTTCCACCTTCAAGCTGGCGACGTCCGTCATCGCGCTGGAGGACAACGCCGTGCGGTGGGACGAGCATTTCCCGCAGTCGTGCACCGGCTCCTACTATTTCGGGAATCGGGCCTGGAAATGCTGGAAGCCGGAAGGCCATGGAAGCCTCGACCTTGCCGGCGCCATCGCCAAGTCGTGCGACGTCTATTTCTACCAGCTCGGCCTGCGACTGCAGCTGCAGCGACTCAGCGCTGGAGGCGTGAAGCTCGGTTTCGCGAAGAAGACGGGGATCGATCTGCCGAGCGAGCGCACTCCGAGCTATCCGGCGGACTACCAGGCGTATCTCGACGCCAAGTACGGCAAGGGCCGATGGACGGCGCCGGCCGTCGCGCTCAATCTCTCGATCGGGCAGGGTGAGAACTCGCAGACGATCCTCAACATGGCGCGGTTCTATGCTGCCCTGGCTTCCGACGGGACGGAGCCGGAGTTGCGGGTCGCCCAGGTGAAGTCGGATCGCAAGCGTGTCATCGATCTGCCTCAGCCGCAGCTGGATAAACTGCGGGAAGCGATGATCGACGTGCTTTCTGCTGGTGGTACCGCCGCCGCGTCGGCCATCGAAGGCGTCGCCATTGCGGGGAAGACAGGTACGGCGCAGTCAGGCAAGTTCGTCAACGGGACCGAGCTCAATCACGCCTGGTTTGCCGGTATCGCTCCGGCGGGCCAGGGGCAGACCCCCAAGATCGTCGTCGTCGTCATGCTCGAGTACGGCGGTCACGGCACGCGATCGGCGCACATCGCCTCGGCGATCATCGGCCACTATCTGAAGGTAAAGGCTCACTACGAGCTAGGGGATCAGGGGGGCTGATGGCGATTCGCAGGATCAACGTCGACTGGCCCCTCGTCGGCGCGGCGTTCGCGCTCTCACTCTTCGGCCTCGCGATGGTCTACTCGGCCGGCGTGACCGACCGCCCGATCCGCTCGGTCGCGCGCGCGTATCAGATGCAGGGGATGTGGCTCGTCGTCGCCCTCATCGCCGCGTTCGCCCTGAGCCGGGCCTCCGTCCGGCTCATCGAGTGGATGACGGTGCCCCTGTACGGCCTCGCGCTCTTCCTGCTGTCCGTCACCCTCGTCTTCGGCTCGGGCGGCGGCACGGCGGCGAGCGTAAAAGGCTGGCTGACCATCGGCGGCAGGCGCCTGGGCCAGCCCGCGGAGTTTGCCAAGCTCGCGGTGGTGCTCATGCTCGCCCGCGTCCTGGCCCAGCGAAAGACCGGCGCCGCCAAGTCGATGTTCGACCTCTGGAAGCCGATTCTCGTCGTCTTCATACCGATGGTGCTGATCCTTCTCCAGCCGGATCTGGGCACGGCCATCGTCTTCGTCGGCATCTTCTTCGGCCTCCTGTTCTGGGCGGGAACGCCCTGGAAGCTCCTCGTGCTCCTCGCGAGCCCGGTGGTCAGCCTCATCCTCGCGTTCAACTCCGCCGTCTGGGGAGCATGGCTCGTGCTCTTCATCGGGTTGCTGCTCTGGTATCGCCCCTACCTGTGGGAGGGCATCGCGCTCGCGGTCGCGAACGTCTCGATGGGCATCGTGGCCCCGCTGCTGTGGGATCACCTCGACACCTACCAGCAGAACCGCCTCAAGGTCTTCCTCGATCCGACGGTGGATCCGCGCGGGTCGGGATACCACGTCACGCAGTCGCGGGTCGCGATCGGATCGGGCGGCTGGTTCGGCCAGGGATTCCTCCATGGCCCGCAGAAGCGTCTCGCCTTCCTGCCGGAGCAGCACACCGATTTCATCTTCGCCGTGGTCGGCGAGGAGCTGGGCTACCTCGGCGTCACCGTGGCGCTGGCGCTCTTCTTGTTCCTGTTCCTGCGCATCGTCCGCGTCTCGGAGCGCGCCAATGATTCATTCGGCAGCCTCGTCGCGTTCGGCCTGCTCGCGCTCTGGTTCACGCACGTCGCCGAGAACGTCGGCATGACGCTGAACCTGCTGCCGATCACCGGCATCCCGCTCCCGTTCTTCAGCTACGGCGGCTCGTTCCTGCTCGCGAGCTGGATGGCGGTGGGCATCCTCGCGCGCATCTCCAGCGAAGGCCGGGGCGCCGGGTTCGGCGGGCAACTGCGTATCTAGGACGGAGGACGGAGGGCGGAGGCGACTCGAGCCACTCCGTCCTCCGCCCTCCATCCTCCGTCCTCCAGATAGTGGCGTCCGCGACCCCGGCCAGTCACATTTCCCGGATGGCCTGGTTCCGGAAGGAAAAGAAACCCCGTCAGCCGCGTCGCGAGCGCCTCGAGATCCCTCCCGATATCTGGGAGAAGTGCGAGGCCTGCGGCCATACCGACATCGGCGAGAAGTTCTCCCGGAACTTCAACGTCTGTCCGAGCTGCGACTATCACCGTCGCATCCGCGCCATCGAGTACTGCAACATCCTGCTCGACGGCGACACGATGGAGGAGGTCGAGGTCGACATGCGCTCGGTCGACCCGCTCGGCTTCCCGGACTATCCGGCGCGGCTGCGCAAGGCGATCACGAACGCCGGCGACAACGACGCGCTCCTCGCCTGCAGCGGCATGATCGACTCGCTGCCCGTGAACCTCGGCGTGATGGACTTCGCCTTCATGGGCGGCTCGATGGGCTCGGTGGTGGGCGAGAAGATCGCCCGGCTCGGCCACCGCTCGCTCGAGCGCAAGTATCCGCTGATCATCGTCTGCGCCTCCGGCGGCGCGCGAATGCAGGAGGGCGTGCTGTCGCTGATGCAGATGGCGAAGATCTCCGCCGTGCTCGCGATGCTGGCCGACCGCCGGATTCCGTACATCTCGGTGCTCACCAACCCGACGATGGGCGGCGTCAGCGCCAGCTACGCGATGCTCGGCGACGCGATCCTCGCCGAGCCCGGCGCGGTCATCGGCTTCGCCGGCCCACGCGTCATCAAGCAGAATCTCGGGCAGGACCTGCCGGAGGGATTCCAGACCGCCGAGTTCCTGCTCGACCACGGGATGGTGGACGCCGTCGTCCATCGCCGTACGCTCAAGAGGACGGTAAGCCAGTTGCTGCGCCACATGTCCGGCAATCCGGCGGCCGAAATCACCGCCTGATTCCCCTCCGTCATTGAGCGCGAGCCGATACACCCGGGCGCTCGAGTACCTCTTCGCCCGGACGACGGGCGGCGTCCGATTCGGCCTCGAGCGCACCGCCGCGCTGCTGGCCGAGCTGGGGAACCCGCAGCGAGATTTGCCGGCCTTCCACATAGCCGGCACCAACGGGAAGGGCAGCACCGTCGCGGCGATGACCGCCATGCTGCGCCACAAGGGACTCCGCGTGGCGACCTACACTTCGCCGCATCTCATCGACTTCCGCGAGCGCATCGTCGTCGACGGCGTGCCGATCACGGAGGACGAGGTCGTGGAGTTCATCGACCGCCACGTGGCGACCATCGAACGGCTAGGCGCCACGTTCTTCGAGGCGACGACGGCGATGGCGTTCGATCACATCGCGCGGTCGGGCGTGGACGCCGCGGTCATCGAGACCGGACTCGGTGGCCGCCTGGACTCCACCAACGTCGTCGATCCCATGGCGGCGGTCGTGACCTCGATCGGGCTCGATCACATGGAGCTGCTGGGAAACACCATCGAGGCGATCGCGGCCGAGAAGGCGGGGATCTTCAAGCGGGGCCGCGCCGCGGTGATCGGCGAAGGCTGGCCTGACACGCTTCGCCAGCTGGAGGACCGCGCCAACGCGGCCGGCGCGACCCCGGTGCTCTCGGTCGCGCGGGAAGTGGTCCTCTCCCACACCCGGGTGACGGCGGACGGCACGACGTTCAGCATCAATGCCGGCGGCAAGGACGTCGAGGCCCGCATCGGCCTCGTGGGATCGCACCAGCCGGCCAACGTGCTCACGGCCTGGCTGGGACTCTGCGCGAGCGGTCCGAAGTACGAAATCCCGCTCGAGTCGATCACGAGCGCCGTCGGCACGCTCACCCTGCCGGGCCGGTTCCATCGGGTGGGGAACGTCATCTTCGACGTCGCCCATAACCCGGCCGGCGCCGCCGTCGTCGCGGGCACCCTGAAGGCGCTGGGCCTCCAGCAACCCGTGGTGGCGCTCATGGGCGTGCTCGGCGACAAGGACTGGCGCCCGATGCTCCAGTCCATCGGCAGCGTGTCGAGCGAGATCATCGCGACGATGCCGCCGTCGGCGCCCGCCGAGCGCCGCTGGCACCTGGGCGACGTCGTCCGCTTCGCGCGGGAGGCGGGGCTGGAGCTCCGCGTGATCGCCGATTTCGACGAGGCCCTGCGCGCGGCCACGTCCGACCAGTCGCGCACCACCCTGATCACCGGCTCCTTTCACACCGTCGGCGACGCGATGTCGCGCTTGCAGGTGAATCCGCTGGCCCGGTAGCTTTCGCCGATGGCACAGGCAGGCGGAGCACTACCCGGATTTCGGGATTTCTATCCGGAGCAATTCGCGGAGCGGGCGTACGTCACGAAGGTCTGGCGCGAGGTCGCCCACCGCTACGCGTTCGTCGAGTACGACGGGCCTCCGCTCGAGCCGCTCGACCTCTACACGAAGAAGAGCGGCGACGAAATCGTGGGGCAGCTCTACAACTTCACGGACAAGGGCGGTCGCGAGGTCTCGCTGCGGCCGGAGATGACGCCGACCCTGGCCCGGATGGTCGCCGCGCGCGCGAACGCGCTCCGGAAGCCGGTGCGATGGTTCTCCATGCCACAGCTCTTCCGGTACGAACGCCAGCAGCGCGGCCGGCTGCGCGAGCACTTCCAGCTCAACGTCGACATCATCGGCGAGGCGGACGTCACGGCGGACGCCGAGCTGCTCGCGGTCGCCATCGACATCATGCGGGAGTTCGGGCTGACCCACGAGGACGTGCGCGCGCGCGTCTCCGACCGCCGGCTGCTGCGAGCGCTGCTCCGCGGCCTCGGCGTCACCGAGCAGCAGGAACCGGCTGTCTTTGCCGTGGTGGACAAGATCCACCGCCAGCCGCGGGAGGTCTCGCTGGAGAAGCTGGGCGCCGCCGGCCTGGATTCCAACGCTGCCCGGGGCGTCGTCGAGCTGGTCGAGACGCCGCGCGCCAGCCTCGCGGACATCGTGGTCAGCGACGCGGTGCCCGGCGCGGCCGGCGTTCTCGCCGATCTCCAGCGGTACATGGACCACCTGACCCAGCTTGGCGTTGCCGAGTGGGTTTCGATCGACCTCTCGATCGTGCGCGGCCTGGCCTACTACACGGGCATCGTCTTCGAGCTCTTCGACGCGAAGGGTGAGCTGCGCGCCATCTGCGGCGGCGGGCGGTACGACAACCTGCTCGGCCAGCTGGGCGGGGTGGACCTGCCGGCGCTGGGTTTCGGCATGGGCGACGTCGTGCTCACCGAGCTGCTTCGGGACCGCGGCCTCAACGTGACCGTCGATTCGGCGGATTTCTGGGTCGGGGCGGCGAGCGAGGAAGAGGGCGCGAACGTCGTCCGGACGGCGGCGGCGCTCCGCCGGTCGGGGGCATCGGTGGAGTACGCGCTCCGGCGGCAGCAGATCGGGAAGCAGCGAAAGGCCGCGCAATCGGCCGGGGTAACGTATTTTGTCACACTCGAAGAGGGCTTCACCCAATCCGGAACCATCCGGGTGGAGGAGCTGGGAGAACGCGTGGAGGGCGCCGGTCCGTCCCCGTTGATGCGCATGCTCGCGGATCGACCGTCGACCCTCGAAAGCCTGCTGGCAGTCCTGCGCGAGAATCCCGGCATCGCGTGACCCTCACGATGACCTTGAGAAATGGCTGACGACAAGAAGCTGACGACCCGGGCCGCTGACTTCAGCGCCTGGTACAACGAAGTGGTGCTGCGGGCCGAGCTGGCGGACTATTCGCCCGTCCGCGGCTGCATGGTCATCCGCCCCGACGGCTACGGGATCTGGGAGCGCATGCAGCGCACCCTGGATGACATGTTCAAGGAGACGGGGCACCGGAACGCGTACTTCCCGCTCTTCATCCCCGAGAGCTTCCTGAAGAAGGAAGCGCAGCACGTCGAAGGCTTCGCGCCGGAGACGGCGGTCGTCACGCACGGCGGCGGGAAGAAGCTCGACGAGCCCCTGATCGTCCGGCCGACGTCCGAGACGATCATCTACCACATGTTCGCCAAGTGGGTCCAGAGCTATCGGGACCTGCCGCTGCTCATCAACCAGTGGGCGAACGTGGTCCGGTGGGAGATGCGCACGCGCCTCTTCCTCCGGACCCTCGAGTTCCTCTGGCAGGAGGGCCACACGGCCCACGCCACCCACGAGGAGGCGGAAGAGGAGGCGCGCCGCATGCTCGGCGTCTACCGCGACTTCATGGAAGGCTGGATGGCGATGCCCGTCATCACCGGCCAGAAGACGAACTCGGAGCGATTCGCCGGCGCGCTGAAGACCTACTCCTGCGAAGCGATGATGCAGGACAACAAGGCGCTCCAGGCGGGAACGTCGCACGACCTCGGGCAGAACTTCTCGAAGGCGTTCGACCTCAAGTTCCAGACGGAGACGGGCGGGGAAGACTTCGCCTGGAACACGAGCTGGGGAGTCTCGACGCGCCTGATCGGCGGGCTCGTGATGACGCACGGCGACGACAATGGCCTGCGGGTGCCGCCGCTGCTGGCGCCCACGGAGATCGTGATCGTCCCGATCTACCGCAGCGACGAGGAGCGGGCGACCGTGCTCGAGGCGGCCGACAAGATCGTCTCCGACCTGCGGGAGTGGGAGCGCCGCGGTCCGGGGGCGCTGCGCATCCACATCGACCGGCGCGACGGCATGAAGCCCGGCGCGAAGTACTACGAGTGGGAGATGCGCGGCGTGCCGCTGCGGATGGAGATCGGCCCCCGCGACCTGGCCAACAACCAGGCCGTGCTCGTCCGCCGCGACACCCGCGAGAAGACCACGGTGTCGCTCGACATCATCGCCGAGGAAGCGGCGGAGATCCTCCAGCGCATCCAGGACGACATGCTGGAGACGGCGCGCGACCGGCGGGAGAAGAACAGCAAGCGCGGGAAGATCAGCTACGACGACTTCAAGGCGCTGATGGACGGCCCCGGCGGATTCGTGTACGCCGGGTTCTGCGGCAGCGAGACCTGCGAGCAGGAGATCAAGACCGAGACGAAGGCCACGATCCGTTGCCTCCCCGACGACGAATTCCAGTCCGCCGTGGCGCCGACGCACTGCCTGAAGTGCGGCAAGCCATCCGTAGCCGAAGCCGTGTGGGCCAAGGCATACTGAAGTCGGGATTCCCTCGCATCGAGGGCGAGCTGCACTGCGAGGGAGTCCGGCTGTCGGCGATCGCCGGCGCCGCCGGGACTCCCGTGTACGTGTACAGCGCGGACACGATTCGCGACCGGTACCGGCGTCTCGACGAGGCGCTGGCGGGCATTCCGCATCGGCTGCACTACACGCTGAAGGCGAACTCGAACCGCGCGCTCCTGCGCGTGGCGCGCGAGATGGGCGCGGGCGCCGACGTCGTCTCGGGCGGCGAGCTGCACCGGGCGCTGGACGCCGGCTTCCGGCCGGACGAGATCATCTTCGGCGGGGTCGGCAAGACCGACATGGAGCTGCGCGAGGGCATCGCGGCGGGCGTCCTCCTCATCAACGTCGAATCGGATGCCGAGCTGCGGGCGATCGATCGCATCGCCGGGGAGCTGGGGCGCGTCGCGCCGGTGGGCATCCGCGTGAACCCCGAGGTCTCGCTCGAGGCGGCGCACGACTACATCAAGACCGGCCAGAAGGGGAGCAAGTTCGGGATCCCGTACGAGGACGTCATCCCGGTGGCGAAGGCGGCCCTCGGAATGAAGAACGTCCGTCTCGTCGGGCTCGACATGCACCTCGGGTCGCAGCTCAGCCGGATCGAGCCCTATCGCGTCGGCACCGAGCGTCTCCTGCGCCTCACGAGCGAGCTGCGCGCCCTCGGCGCGCGCGACCTCGCATACCTGGACATCGGCGGCGGACTCGGCGTGCGCTACGACTCGGAGCAGCCGCCCGACCTCGACGCCTTCGCCCGGATCATCGGACCGATGGTGAAGGAGAGCGGCCTGACGCTGGTGATGGAGCCGGGCCGGTTCATCATCGGCAACTCGGGCGCCCTCGTCTCACGGGTGCTCTATCGGAAGACGAGCGGGGGGAAGTCCTACGTCGTCGCCGACGCCGGGATGACCGAGCTCCTGCGCCCGTCGCACTACGGCGCCTTCCACCGGATCGAGGCCGTCGCGGAGCGGGCCGAGAAGGTGACGGCGGACGTCGTCGGGCCGATCTGCGAATCCGGGGACTTTCTGGCGCTCGACCGCCCGATTGTGGATGTTCAGGCCGGCGAGCTGATCGCCGTGTTCGACACCGGAGCGTACGGGTACGTCATGTCGTCCAACTACAACAGCCGGCCGCGCGCCGCCGAAGTGCTCGTCGATGGCAACCGATTCGCGATCGTCACGAACCGCGAGTCGTACGCCGACCTGACGCGGCTCGAGGTGGACGCGCCGGCGTGGAGGGAGTGAATGCGCGTTGGTCTCATGTCGGACAGCCATGACCGTGTGCCGGCGGTCGCCGCCTTCCTGAAGCAGATGCAGGAGGCCGGCATCGGCCTCGTGCTGCACGCGGGTGACTTCTGCGCCCCGTTCGCCCTCGATCCGTTCGAGGCGGCGCACATGTCCATGGCCGGCGTCTTCGGAAAGAACGACGCCGACCTGGAGAGCCTCCGCGCGCGGGCCGGCCGGGCCATCGGCCTCGAGCTGTTCGAGTCGCCCCACAGCTTCGAGATCGGGGGACGCCGCATCCTCCTCGTCCACGACATCGCCGACATCCCCGAGCACTCGCTGGAGTCGCACGAGATCGTGGTGCACGGGCACAGCCACAAGCAGGAAATGAAGACCCGCGGCGAGACGCTCATCGTGAATCCGGGCGAGGCCTGCGGGTGGGTGAACGGCGTCCCGACGGCGGCGATCCTCGACCTCGACGCCCGGAGCGTGGAATTCCTCACGCTTTCCGGGCCGCAGTGGAAATTTTAGCGTCATCCTGAGCGAAGCGAGGGATCTGCTTATCCCGCACAAGCAGATCCCTCGCTTCGCTCAGGATGACGGCGGAAATACATGACCTCACGCATCCTGATCCTCGACTTCGGTTCGCAGTTCACCCAGCTGATCGCGCGGCGCGTGCGCGAGGCCCGGGTCTTCTCCGAGATCCATCCCCATACCCGGAGCGTGGAGTGGATCCGCGAGTGGAAGCCGACCGGCATCATCCTCAGCGGCGGCCCGAATTCGGTCTATGACCAGGACGCCCCGACCGCCGACGCCGCGATCCTCGACATCGCCCCGGTCCTCGGCATCTGCTACGGCATGCAGCTCATCGCCCAGATCCAGGGCGGCAAGGTCGTCGGCGCCGGCCGCCGCGAGTACGGCCGCGCCGAGCTGCACGTCGAGGAGACCGCGGGGCTGTTCGAGGGATTCCGGAAGACCGACAGCGTCGGCGTCTGGATGAGTCACGGCGATCACGTGGACGTCGCGCCGCCCGGCTACGTCGTCACCGCGTCGAGCCCCAGCGTTCCCGTCGCCGCCATCCGGCACGAGACGAAGCCCATCCACGGCGTCCAGTTCCACTGCGAGGTGTCGCACACCCCGCGCGGTGGCGAGATGATCTCGAACTTCCTGTTCAACGTCTGCAAGGCGGAGCCCAGCTGGACCCCGGGCGCCTTCGTGGATTCGGAGATCGCGCGCGTCCGTGAGCTCGTCGGCGACCGGCGGGTCATCTGCGGCCTGTCCGGGGGCGTGGATTCCTCGGTGGCCGCGGCGCTGGTGCACCGCGCGATCGGCGACCAGCTCACCTGCATCTTCGTCGACACGGGCCTGCTCCGGCAGAATGAGCGCGAGCAGGTCGAGCGCACGTTCAAGGCGAACATGGGCATCCCGCTCGTCACCGTCGACGCATCGGACCGGTTCTTCAAGGCGCTCGAGGGGATCGCGGAGCCCGAGGCCAAGCGCAAGGCGATCGGCCACGCGTTCATCGACGTCTTCGAGGAAGCGACGAGCGACGTGGGGAAGGGAGCCGACTTCCTGGTGCAGGGCACGCTGTATCCGGACGTGATCGAGTCGGTGTCGCCGCGCGGCGGCCCGTCGGTGACGATCAAGACGCACCACAACGTCGGCGGCCTCAAGCCCGACATGAAGTTCAAGCTGATCGAGCCGCTGCGGGAGCTGTTCAAGGACGAGGTGCGCAACGTCGGTCGCGAGCTGGGCCTGCCCGAGGAGATGGTCGGGCGGCATCCGTTCCCCGGCCCGGGCCTCGGCATCCGCGTGCTCGGCGAAGTCGATCGCGAGAAGGTGGCCGTGCTCCAGAAGGCGGACGCCATCTATCTCGAGGAGATTCGCGAGGCGAACCTCTACAACGAGATCTGGCAGGCCTTCGCCGTGCTGCTGCCGGTTCGCGCCGTCGGCAACATGGGCGACTTCCGCACCTACGAGAACGTGCTCGCCCTGCGGGCGGTGACGAGCGTCGACGGCATGACGGCCGACTGGTTCCAGTTCCCGCACGACGTGCTCGGGCGCATCTCGAATCGCATCATCAACGAGGTGCGCGGGATCAATCGCGTCGTGTACGACGTCAGCTCGAAGCCCCCGGCCACCATCGAGTGGGAATGAAATGAGGCTCACCCGCGCCCGCGACGCATCCGCGCCCCTGGAGCCCGGGCCGATCGCGACCGGGCGCCGATGGGACCTGGAGTGCCTCAACTGCGGCGCGCGGCTGCATGGCCAGTTCTGCTCGGATTGCGGCCAGCGCGCCGTCCCGCCGCATCCCTCGGTGCGCGAGCTGGTCGGAGACGCGGTCTCCGAATTCAGCGGATGGGACGGCAAGTTCGCCGAGACGGTCCGCACGCTGCTTGGGAAGCCGGGGGAGCTGACGCGGCAATGGCTCGAGGGCCGGCGCGCGCACTTCATCTCCCCGCTCCGGCTGTATCTCACGGCGAGCCTCCTGTTCTTCGTGGTGCAGGCTGCCGCGCCGGAGCTCGGAAGCCGGAGGAACGTCGAGATCACCACGCCCGGCCAGAGCAGTCCGGAGCGGGTCGCCGCGGCGGCCACGAAGACCA
>CAMLHT010000068.1 GCA_946479895.1 uncultured Gemmatimonadota bacterium
TCTCGCTGCCGTCGCTGTCCGCCAGGTCGTCGCCGTCACCCACCCGGTGGGCGCGCCGCGGCGCTGCCTCCTCGAGCGCGCGCACCGCCGCCGACGCGCGGCCCTCGGCGTAGCGCTCGAGGGCTTCTCCGCCGCGGAGCATGATGACGACGACGAGCCCCGCCACCGGCGACGACAGGACGAACGCTCCGACGATGGCGAGCGTCGCCACGATGTCCGTCGCGAACTGGCCGCGTCGCGCGTCGCGCAGCGTCTCGAAGACCACCGGCATCGCGCAGACGGCGAGGCCCGCCATCCACGTCAGGTGAGCGGCATCCTCGCCGATCGCGAGCCGCGCGATCCAGCCGGCGATGATCACCGCCAGCGCCGCCGACGGCCAGGCCACCATGCGGGGGGTCACCACCCGCGCGCGCGACCGCGGCGGTGCCGCCGCCGGCGCCTCGCGTTCGCTTGCCGGAATGATCACCGTCGTGGCGCTCACCAGTTGCTCCTCCTCTCCGTACCGGAGGATATCGGGAGCCGGCCGTCGTTACCGTCGGCGGAACGGTGTTCCGCTGTCGGGCTTTCGCCCACAGGCCGTGGTCAGCGGATCGGCAGCGTGAAGCTGAAGGTGCTGCCCGCCCCGACCTCGCTCTCCACGGCGAGCCGGCCGCCGTGAGCCTCGACGATGCCCTTCGCGATCGACAGGCCCAGGCCCGTCCCGCGACGCCGCGCGCCGGTCGAGGCGTGCCAGTACCGGTCGAAGATCCGCTGGTGCAGCGAGGGATCGATCCCCATGCCTGTATCCATGACGCTGAACTTCACGAAGCCCTCGACGGCCCGCACGTCGATCGTGATGCGACCGCCGTCGGGCGTGAACTTGATCGCGTTCCGGATGAGGTTGGACAGCACCTGGAGCAGCCGTGCCTCGTCGGCCTCGACCTCCGGCAGCCCCGCCTCCACCGTCCGCGTGAGGGTGATGCCGTACGACTTCGCCTCGACCTGGAACATGTGCATGGCCCGGTCGGCCACCCGCCCCGGGTGCACGATCGCCCGCTCGAGCGAGAGCTGGCCTCGTTCGATGCTCGCGACGTCCACCAGGTCCTGGATGAGACGGTTCATCGTCTCCACCGACTCCGAGATCGTCGTCAGCAGCTCGGCGCGACCCTTCGGGTCCTCCGGCGGATTCTCCCGCAGCACTCGCGCGCACATGGCGATGGCGCTGAGCGGATTGCGCAGGTCGTGCGAGACGACGCCCATCACTTCCTCGCGCGCGTGGTTGGCGCGCTGGGCCGTGGCATAGAGCGACGAGTTGATCAGCGCCAGCGCGACCGGCTGCGCGAACTTCTCGACGAGCCCGCGGGAATCCAGGTTGAAGGACCGCTTCGGGTCGACCAGGAAGACGCTGAGCGCGCCCAGCGGCTGCCCGGCCGCGACGAGGGGCACGATGAGCATCGAGTGCGCGCCGAGCGTGCGCCAGGCCTGGGTCAGGGTGAGCTCCTCGTGCGCCTCGATCCATTCGTCGTCGATGCCGGTGACCATCTCGGTCGCGCCCCGGCGCATCACGTCGATCACGGGCGACGGCGACTCCCAGCTCAGGCCTGCCCGCGCGATCTCGGCGATCAGCACTTTCCGCCCCGGCACGGCGGCGCTGCCGAGCCGCGACAGCGATCCGTCCGGCTGTACGACGTCGAGGATCGCCGCGTCGCCGAGCCTGGTCGCGGCGAGGTCGGCGATCGTCTGGAGGACGACGCGGTAGTCCAGCGACCGCGCCATCTCCGTGGCCGCCAGCGCGAGGAACCGCTCGTCCTCCTCGATGCGCCGCCGCTCCGTCGTGTCGCGGAGCACGACGGTGAACAGCGGGCCGTCGGGGCTGTCGAGCTTGGAGATGGACGCCTCGGCCGGAAACTCGGTGCCGTCGCGCCGCACCCCGAAGATCTCGCGGCGCTCCCCCATCCGCCGCGCGCGGACGGCCGACTCCGCGAAGCGGTCCATGTGCTGGTGGTGAATGCCCCGCACCCGCTTCGGGATCAGGATGTCGAGCGGCCTCCCGATGGCCTCCTCGACCGTGTAGCCGAAGATCTTCGCGGCGCCCTGGTTGAAGTGGACGATCCGCTCGTTCGCGTCGACGGTGATGATCGCGTCGGCGGCGATGGCCAGGATGCCGGAGAACTTCGCCTCGGACGCCTGGAGCTCCGCGAGCACTCGCTCCGTCTCACCCGGGTCGGCGGCGAAGGCCCGCAGGCGGCTCACGAGGTTGTGCAGGGCGCGAATCAGGCTCAAACGGCGACGGGGCGAGAGGCCCCGCCGCCGGTCTCTCACGTTTGCGCGAGCAACCCGAGCTTGAGGGCGAATTGTACGTAATCGGAGCGGTGGGCGAGTCCGAGTTTCTCGTGGATCCGCTGCTTATAAGTGTCCACGGTTTTCGGGCTGATGTACAGCCTTTCCCCGATCTCCGGAGCCGAAAATCCCTGCGCGACCAGCCGCAGGACGTCCTGCTCCCGCTGCGTGAGCTTCTCGAACCGCTCCCGGTTCACCTTCTCGGGATCCTTCTTCGTCAGGTTCTTCGCCAGGACCCGTGCCGCCGCCGGCCGCACGTACACGTCCCCGTGGGCGATCGCCCGGACCGCGTCCACCAGCTCGCGGTCGGCCGCGCTCTTCACCAGGTAACCCGCCGCCCCCGCCTCCATCAGCGGCACCAGGTAGTCCTCCTCGGCATGCATCGTCAGCACGAGGACCCTGGACGTCAGCCCCTTGTCCACGATCTGCTTCGTCGCTGCCGTGCCGTCGAGCTCCGGCATCGAGAGGTCCATCACGACGACGTCGGGCTTGAAGCGCTCGGCGTAGCTCACCGCCTCGAGGCCGTTCTTCGCCTCGGCGACCACCTCGATGTCCTTGGCCGAGCTCAGCACGGCCTTGAGGCCCGCGCGAACCACCGCGTGGTCGTCGGCGAGCACTACGCGAATCATGTCCCCGGTCATCGTTTGTCTCCTTTCGTGAGAATCATCGCCAGGGGAATGGCCGCCGCGACCGTCGTTCCACTGGAATTGCTGCGGATCTCGAACGTGCCGTCCACGAGGGAGACACGCTCGCGCATGGTGAACAACCCCATCCCCGGACGCCGCCGCATCGCTTCGTCTACGTCGAAGCCCCTGCCGTCGTCCGTCACCTCGAGGGCGACCAGCTCGGGCGTTCGCTGGATGGAAATATCGATCACCCCGGCATCCGCGTACGTCGCCGCGTTTCGCACGGATTCCTGGGCTACCCGGTAGAGCACCGATGCGACCGCCTGCGGCAGGTCCACCGCCTCCGGCCCCCGCACCTGCACCTTCACTCCACTCGCCCGTGTGGTGTCGCGCGCGAGCTTCTTCACCGCCGCCACGATGCCGAGGTCGTCGAGCACCCGGGGATGCACCGACGACGCCAGCATCCGCACCTCCTCGGTCATCGCCTCGGCCGCGTCGCGCAGGTCGGCCAGCCGCTGCGCGAGGGCCGGGTCCTTCTCGTCCCGGGCGACGGCCGAGAGTTGAAGCAGGAGCGCCGCCAGGCGCTGCGCCGTGGAGTCGTGGAGCTCACGGGCAAGGGCCGCCCGCTCGCGATCGCCGACCGCGACGACCTCCTCGGCCAGGGCGCGCATCCGGGCCCGGTCCGTGATCAGTCCATCGAGCAGCGTGTTGAACATCGTACCGACCCGCACCACCTCTTCGTCGGCGACGGACGAGTCGCGGAAGCGCGCGGCGTAGTCCCCGCCCCACACCTTCTCCGCCAGCTTCTCGAGGTCGTGCACCGGCCCGAGCGCCACGACGACGAGCATGAAGTGCGCGAGCAGCGCCGTGCCGGCGATCGACAGGACGATCCCGCGATGGATGTCGAAGTCGAGGTACATCCAGGCGGCCGACAGCACCAGCAGGGAGAACGCGTTCGCGCCGACGAGCTTTACGACCAGCGGCACCCGCAACGCCGCGAGACGGCGCGGCGAAGCCTGCCGCGAATCGCGAACGATGCGCAGGGGCTTCACCGGTGCCGGCTCGCCTGGTCGAATGGCTGTGGACATGAAACCTCGAGTACTACGGTCTACGGTCTACGGTCTACGGTCTACGGTCTACGTTCTACGGTCTACGGTCTACGGTCTACTTCTGCACGACCAGCGCCGTCACCATCCCGAACATGCCGTGCTGCGACTCGGCGTGCGGGAGAATATGGCAGTGAAAGGCCCAGGTCCCCGGATTGTTGCAGTTGACGATCACGTCGTACCGCTCGCCCGGCGCGATGTTGAGGGTATCGCACCGGTACGGCATCGGGAGGTCCCAGCCGTCCTTGGCGATCACCGTCTGATGCATGCCGTGCAGGTGCATCGGGTGGATCATCATCCCTTCGTTCATGTAGCGGATGCGGATCTTCTGCCCGAGCTTCGCCACCACCGGCTCGGTCGCCGGGAAGCTCTTGCCGTTCAGCGTGTACCCGTGCGCGCCGTCGTTCAGGATCATCACGTAATCCACCGGCAGGTCGTCGTTCGCCGACTTCTGCTTCGGCTCCACCACGAAGGCGCCGAGGAGGCCGAGGCCGACCTGCTTCGCCGCGTTGTGATGCGAGTGGTACATGTGCGAGCCGGCGTTCGGCACCGTGAACTCGTAGGTGTACTTCTCGCCCGGCTTGATCGGCGGCTGCGTGATGAAAGGCACGCCGTCCTGGTCGTTCGGGATCTCGAGGCCGTGGAAGTGCACCGCGGTCGATTCGGGAAGCTGGTTGTCGAGGACGATCCGGACGCGGTCGCCCTCGCGCACGCGAATCTGCGGACCCGGGATCTGCTCGTTGTAGGCCCAGGCCTCGATCATCCGGCCCGGCTCGACCTCCCACTGGATCTTCTTCGCGTTCAGCTCGAAGACCTTCACGTCGCCGTCGAGGCGCGGCTTGAGGAGCTGGTTGCCCTTGCCGGCGGTCTTCGCGGGAAAGGCCTTCACGCCCTTCTCGTGCAGCTCGTCCATCGCATCGGCGGCGGACGTTGTGTCATGGGGGCCCATCGTCCCGCCGGTCGGCAGGGGCGGCGTGGCCTGGGCCGCCCTGGCGGCCTCCTCCGGCTTGCAGGCCGAAGCGACTCCCGCCACCACGGCCGTCACGGCGGTGGTCTGGAGGAATCGGCGACGGCTCGTGATCTGGTCGAGCAGGGTCCTGGTGGGGTTGGACATCTATGAGTACAGGAAGACGTTGTCAGGGAATCGGGTGCTCAGGGATTCTACCGGGGCCGCCGCGGGGGTCCTGTCGGGATAGGGTGGAAATCCCGTCAGGGAATCCCTGAGGACCCTCCGGAAAAACGAAAAGGGGCCGAGTCCCACCACTCGACCCCCCTCCGTTCCACAACCGACGGTCATTTGTCGATTGCAGCCACCACCCTGGAAGCCAGCACCAGGTCGAACTTCACCTTCACGTCGTCACCGCACTTGATCGCGCCCAGCATCGCCGTGGGGGGCTTCACGCCGAAGGCGGTCATCTTGAGAGGGACGGTCGCGGTCGCCTTCACGCTGCCGTCGGGGAGCCGCGTCGCCGCGATGTCCATGCTCACCGGATTCTCGGCGCCAGCGACGCTCAGGGTTCCCGCCGCGCGGAGCGTGAAGGATTCCTTGGCCTCGGCTCCGACTGCCTCGATGCTCGTGAGCTTGTAGACGATCTCGGGATTCTTGTCGGCCTTGAGCGCCTTCTGGAGGTTCTCGTCCATCTTGCCGTGTCCGCTCTTCAGCGACTTCACGGGAATCGTGACGGTGACCTTCTTCACCATCTTGCCGGGCGCGGCGGCAAGACCGGCCGCGTCGAGCTCGATGTCCGCCTTGATCTCGGAGGTCTCGGCCTTCCAGTCGTGCACGTTGGACGTGCCTTCGATCCAGAGCTTGCTGGCCGGCGCGACGGCCGCGCGGGTCGTCTGGGCGCCAGCGGTAACCGCCGCGGCGACAACCAGGGCAAGGCCGGTCAGTGGGATGCGCATTGTGTGTTCTCCTCTATGGCTGCGTGTGGGGATTGATTTCGATCTCCGTCTCGCCGAGAAGAATCGCCATCCGGTAGGGCCGCTTCCGTCGGGGGCGCGCTGTATTTCGGTGCGGGTTAGATCCCCCATGCTGTCAGGGAAATGCCCTCATGGCCGGGAAAAGGAAAAGGGCCGCGGCTTTCGCCGCGGCCCCGTCCCGTCATCCAGTCTTCAGAAGCTCACCGCGCCGCTGAACATGAAGCCCTTGAAGCTGGCTCCCCTGCGGATGTCGCTGAAGCCGCTGTAGTCCTGGTTCACCCACTCGCCCTTCGCGAGGAGGTTCTTCGTCACGAACCAGCCGCCGCCGACCTGATACCGGCTGATGTTCTGCTCGGCCGTGCTGTTGGCGACCAGCTGCCCGTCGAAGTTGTTGTACCGGCCGCCGACGTAGAACTGCTCGCTGGGTCCGAGGCGATACAGGCCCTCGATCACCTGCTGCGAGATCTTACGCTTGGCCGTCTCACCGGTGAAGTTCATGCCGCGAGCCCACTCCTGCTGGCCGAAGAACTCGAAGCCCTTGAACTTGACGAACTGGTTCAGCATCTGGCCCTGGATCGAGCTGCCGAACGGGTTGCGCACCATGCCGCTCCACGCGTTCGTGCTCTCGCTGGCGCCCACCGGCTCGACGACGCTGTAGTACTGGCTGCCGGCGCGATCGCCGCCATACAGGGTCTGGTTGGCGCTCTTCGACTGCGACATCGCCGAGGCCGACAGGCGGACCCGGAGGTCGAGATCCGACAGCGGCTTCCCGTCGACGCCGATCTTGCCGAAGAAGGCGGGCGAGCGCTTTTCGGGCGTCGTCACCATTCCCTTCACTTCGCCGTTCGTCATGCCGGCCATCGCCAGCCACCAGCCGTCGTGCACGTACGCCTCGGCGCCGACTTCGGTCGAGAAGGCATCGAGGATGTAGTTGCCGACGAACGGGTTGAACATCGCGCTGCCGTTGTCCGTGCGGCGGAAGTGCCCGTCACCGTAGTTCACTTCGAAGTGGCCGATCTTGAGGGTCGTGTAGTTCATGACCTTGTTCAGGATCGGGTTGTCGATCGGCGAGGCATCCATCAGGATGTAGCCGTCCTTCACCCAGGTCTCGTTGTGGTGGCGGGCCGACAGATAGCTCGTCATCGCGATCCGGATTCCCTTGACCAGCTGCACGTCGAGGTTCAGGTTGGCGACCGCGTTGTTGAAGCCATGGCCGAGGCCGATGAGCGGCGTCGCCGGATTCGTGTTCGAGTGCGACAGGCCCTGGAAGTCCTGGCGGAAGGCGCCGCCGAAGACGACCCGCGTGCCCTGGAAGGTCACGGTGTCGTGCTTGGACGGCTCGTACATGTTGACGCCACGCTGGTCCATCGGGCGGATGTGCTGGATACTGATCGGCTGCTGCGCGCCAGCTCCGGCCGTCACGACCGTCGCGAGGACGATGGCGAGTCTGGTGAGATTTTTCATATAAAGGCTCCCGTGGGTTGTGTGACTTCGCTGGCGGCTCGACCTGCTTGTCGTTGCCGGCGCAGTAAGAGTCGCAATCCCCACGGGTGGCCAAAGTCAGTGAAGCAGAGGAAATCCTGTCGGGGATTCGCCGACGGGTCCCGGCGCGCCGTGGAAGGCGATGCCGGTAAGGCGCGCGCAGCTCGCGGCGCGCACACGAGGGAGCGTGAGGCGCGAGCGCCATCGCGCCACGCCGCGAATTTCCCTATCCCTGCTCCGCGATCCCTGACTTTACGTCGACGGGCATGCCCTCGGCGACCCATTTCGCCCATCCGCCGACGAGCGCGCGCGCGTTCAGCCAGCCCGCCTTTCGTAACTGTCGCACCACACGGGTGCTTGTCGCTTCGTCGTGTCAGGCACAGTAGACGACGAGCGTCGCGTGCTTCGACAATCGCAGCTCGTTCGCGTCCCGCACGGGGTCGTCGGGCTCGACCCTGACGGCTCCGGCCGCCTGGCGATCATCGGCGCCGTAGCTCTTCGCCGCGCGCGAGTCGACGAGCATCACTTCCTCCCCCCGCGCCTGCGCGGCGCGCACCTCGTCGATCGTGATCCGCTCGTCGAGTCCGTCGGCTTCCGTGTTCAGCACGGTCAGCTGGCGAGTGGAGGGCGCGATGCTCGAGGTCCCCGCGACGGTGCGCGCGGCCCCGAGCTGGGGCGCGGCGCCCGAGCGCCTCATGAACAGGGCGATGCCCCCGCCGTGCACGACCACCGAGAGCAGCACCACCAGGCAGGTGATCGTGAAGAGCTCATCGGCGCCGGGCACGCCGGCGAATACCGGCAGCAGCACGAACAGCAGGGAGCTGAGCCCCCGTGGCCCGAACAGCGCGATGATCTTCCGGTCGCGCGTGGTCAGCCTGGTGCCCGCGAGCATGGGATACAGAACCACGGTGCGGATGGCCAGCGCCGCGACCGCGAAGGTGACGGTCCGCAGGCTGATGACCGAGAGCCCGTTCCAGATCAGCGACGTGCCCAGCGCGACGAAAGTCAGCAGCAGGAGCATCTCGGCCGTCGCTTCGCCGTACTCGAGGAAGCAGTCGCACAGCTCGACGTCCTGCATGGCGACGAGCAGGCCGGCGAAGAATGCGGCCAGGAATCCGCTGCCCCCGACGCTCTCCGCCACCGCGTACGCGGTGAACGCGAGCCCGAGGGCGTAGATGGATTCGTAGTCGCGCCGGACGCCCACCCGGTCGCGGATCTGCCCGAGGACGATGATGCCGATCCAGCCCACGAGGGCGCCGAGCACCGGCCCGAGAACGAACAGCCCGACGATGTGATGCCGGAGCTCCGCGCCGTCGATGCCGGTCGTCCCCGACTGCATGAACAGCATCGCCAGGACCACGATCGGGAGCAGCACGGCGTCGTTCATCCCGCTCTCGAGACGCAGGGCCATGCGCGGCGCCGGCGGAATGGCCCGCGAGCGGAGGACGCTGCGGAGAAGCACCGGATCCGTGGATGCCAGCGCGGCGCCGAGGATGGCCGCCGCGGGGACCGAAACGCCGAGCAGCGCCCAGGCGACCACGCCGATCAATGCCGCGGGAATCAGCGTCCCCGGCCCCAGCACCCGCAGCGCCAGCGCCCGCTGCGCGCGGATCTCCCGGGTGTCGAGCGTGACCGCGTCGCTGAAGAGCACGAGGGTCAGGCCGAGGATCGCGAGCACGCGAAGCGACGGCGACTCGAGGCCGACGTCGAGGACGCCGAGCCCGGAAGGCCCGAGCGTGGCGCCGAGGGCGAGGAAGACGGCCACGAGCGGCACGGCGGTGCGTTCGAGCACGCCGGACAGCAGCGAGGCGACGATGATGACGATGCCGATCAGGGCGATCGTCGAGACGAAGTGATCCGTAGGACGTTCCGGGTTGAGCCGGGGGGAAATCTACGTCCTCGGGGGGTAGCGGCCCTGATACCTGAAGCCCTGAGTCCCTGACAGCTCAACCCGGGTTTCGCGAAACCCGGTTTCAGCTGCCAGGCACGCAGGGCTTCAGGTATGAGTGCCTGGATCTGCCCGGCCCCCTCTGTCTCAGTTCCTGCTCTCGCGGCCGGCGCCGTTCCCCCGCCCTGCCTCCTTCTCTTCCGCCTTCTTCGCCTGGTCCACCGCGAACTTCTCCTTGTCGCGATCGAGCAGGCCGTTCTTCTCGCGGATGCCGTCCTTGTCGGCGCCGCCCGACTCCGGCCGGTCGCTCTGGTAGTTGTTCGATGGCTTCACGCCCATGATGCTCTCCGGTTTGGTTGGGAGCAGTCAGGGCAAGAGGTGTGCTGTCACGGGGATACGCGTCGCAGGAACCCCAGCAGCAGCCTTGCCGTCTCCGCCGGCCGCTCCTCCTGCGGCGCATGGCCGGTTTCCGGCAGCACGTGGAACTCGACGCCGGGCACATCAGCGCGGAAGCGCCAGGCATACCGCAGCGGCACGATCGTGTCGTCGCCGCCCCAGATCGCGAGCGTCGGCACCGCGATGGTCTTGAGCTGCGCCTCGAGCTCGGCGGCATTCGGAGGGACGATCTGCTTCGCCGTCTGCTCGAACGCGTAGTGAGCCCCGGGGAGGTCCATGTACCGGGCGTAGCGGTGGACCCGCTCCGCCGTCATCACGCTGTCGTGCGCATAAACCCGCCTCAGCACCGTCTCCGCGCGCCAGTCGGCGGTGGTGAACGTGTACATCAGCCAGCGCGTGAGCTCCGATCGCAGCGTCGAGATGAAGAAGGGCAGCGGCTGCTCGTACACACCGGGATCTATGAACGCGAGCGCCGCGATGCGGTCGTCGTGCTCGGCCCGCAGACGCAGATACGTCGCGAACGTCACGGCCCCGCCGAACGAGTGGCCGACGATCACCACCTTCTTCAACCCGAGCCCGCGCAGCACGCCGGCCACCACCTCGGCCTGATCCACCGCCGCATACCTGCCGTCGCGGGGCTTCTCCGACATGCCGAAGCCCTTGAGGTCCATCCGCAGCACGGGATACTCCGCCGCGATCGCCGGCTGTATGTCCGACCATGACTCGAGCGCCGCGCCGAAGCCATGCAGCATCACGACCACCGGCTTCCCCGATGCCGTATCGCCCGTCAGCTCATACGACACCCGCACTCCCGCCGCCTGGATCTCACGCCGTAACGGCTCCGGCGCCGCAGTGACGGCCACATGCCGCTGATACGAACAAGCCGTCGCCGAGAGCAGGCCGACCGCGGATAGCAGGATTCGAATACGCATGCGCCCAACCTAAACGGGAAAGGGCCGCTCTTCGCGGCCCCTTCACTACTCACTACGGTCTACGGTCTACGGTCTACGGTCTACGGTCTACTCACGGCACCACCGCCGGCTTCTTCGCATTCTTCACGTACACGTCGAACCAGGCGATGAACCGCGCCCACTGGTCCAGGTCCGTCTCGCGCGTCGCCGGTCCGTGATCCTCGTAGGGATACATGAACAGCGCCGACGTCTTGCCGAGGCCCTGGAGCGCGTGCTGCATGCGGATGGAGCTGATGAGCGCCGTGCCCACGTTCTGGTCTTCGGTCTGGTGGTACATGAGCAGCGCGCCGGAGAGTTTGTCGGCCTTGAAGAACGGCGACATGTTCAGGTAGACGTCCTGCGCCTGCCAGAAGTCCCGGCTCTCGCGCTGGAACCCGAAGGGCGTCAGCGACCGGTTGTACATGCCGTCGCCGGCGATGCCCGCCTTGAACCACTTCGTGTTCACCATCGCGTTCACCGTCGAGAACGCGCCGTAGCTGTGGCCCCAGAGTCCGATCCGGTCGCGATCCAGGTAGCCCGCGTCCACGACCGCGTTGATCACCGCGTACAGGCCGTCGCGCAGCTCGTTGACGTAGTTGTCGTTCATCGAGCCCTGCGGCCCGAAGACCGGGATCGCCTGCGGCTGCATCACCACGTAGCCCTGGGTCGTCCAGATCTCCGCCGAGCGCGGGCTGACGGTCGGGTACCGGTTGATGTTCGTGCCCTGCCGGCCCTCGTCGTACGCTTCCTGGGTCGAGACCTCGGTCGGGTAGAACCAGATGATGCCCGGCAGCCGCGTGCCCTCCTTGTAGTCCTTCGGCAGCGTGACGTCCACCACGAAGCGCACCCCGTCCGGCCGCGTCGCCCACAGGCGCTTCCGGATCGCCTGCGACACCTCCGGCGTCGGGTCCACGTTGTTCGTCAGCTTCATCTTCGTGTTCGCCGCGAGGTCGAACAGGTAAGACTGCTGCACCTCGGTCGGCGACTCGCGCGAGAGGATGACCTTCGTGTAATCGTCATCGAGCGCGGCGACGATCGTTTCCGTCGCGCCCTGGGCACCCTCGAAGATCCGCGAACGCGCGCCCGTCTCGATGTCGAGCTTGTCCACCCACGACACCGGGCCTTCCTTCTCCCAGTTCGCGCCCGGCTGCTTCGTCCCGCTCACGAACACCGTGCGGTTGTCGCTGGCGATGGCCACGAAGCCGTCGCGCGTCACCACGGTGCCGGCGAGCGGATTGACCGCGCCCCGGCCGCCGCGCCCGCCACCCGCGGCGCCGCCACCGCGACCACCACGGCCACCCCCGCCGACGCTCGCGTTCTGGAGCACGAAGTGCTTCGTCGTGTCGGTGAGGCGCATCGCGAAGTTCTGGTTGCCGACGACGAGGAACAGGGTCTTCCCGTCCGGCGTGTACGTGGCGCTGCTGATGCGGCCCGTGGATGAGTAGACCTCCTTCAGGTCCGTCGGCCCGAACGGCGGCATCCAGACCGCCAGCTTGCGCGGCCCCGTCGCCGGAGGGGCGCCCTGGCCGCCACGTCCGGCCGGCGCCCCCGCGCCACGGCCCGCGCCTGTTCCACGCCCGCCCCGCGCGGCCGCCGCTGCCGCGGCGATCGAGTCCGCCTTCAGGTCACGAATGACCACGAGCAGTCCGGGACCGAGCGGGTTCCAGCCGAGGATGTTCTTGTCGCGCATGACCGGATCCATCAGCGCGGCATTCGCCGCCGCCGTGTCCGCCGGCGCCACGGCCCCGGAGTCGGGCTCGCCTTCACGGATTGGGCGCCGCACGATCATCACCAGCGACTTGCCATTGGCATCCCACAGCTGCTCGGTGGTGCCGAAGCTCGACGTCGGCACGATGTACGAGAACGGCTTGTCGAGCAGCGTGACGCGGAAGTGCTGGGCGTCCGGCGAGGCGTTCACCGCGCGGATCATCGCCGGCGCGCCGACGTTCCTCACCGCCCGCGACTTCACGTCGATCACGGCGAGCTGGCCCATCGAGTAATACTCGAGGAGCTCCTTGTCGTACGGGGTCTCGAGCAGCGACGCATGGATGCGCTCCTTCGCGATCTTCCCGTCGGTGAAGCGAATCAGCGGCGTCGTCGCGACGGCCGGCGGCTTCGGCGCGGCCCGGAACGGCTGCGGCACGAGGACGGCCACCACCTTCCGGCCGTCGTCCGAGAACGAGAAGCCCGTCACGTGCACCGCGTTGAGCGGCGTCTTCGTGAGCTGCGTCGACCGGCCGGACGCGACGTCCATCAGGTACAGGTGCGTCGCCTTCGCCGAGCTGCCCACGTAGCCGATCGACTTGCCGTCGGGTGACCAGGTGGCGCCGCTGATGTCCACGCCGTCGGGCGCGGGAATCGTGCGGGTCGCGCCGTTCGCGGGGTTGATGAGGGTGATCGAGTGCGAGCCGCGCGTCGTCAGCGACCGCGCGCGAAACGCCATCGTGTCCACCTGGACTCCGCCGAGGTAGATGTGGCCCTTCGCGAAGTCGACGATGGTCGGCAGGCCCTCGCTCTCGAGCTTCATGAACCACTTCCGGTCCGGGCTCGGATTCGTGAAGGCGACGTTCGCGCCGCGATTGGCGGTGACGATCTTCTCGACCACCGCCGGCGGCTTCAGGTAGCCCTCGGCCACGATGATGGCCCGGGGATCGGTCGGCTGGGCCTGCGACGCGGCATTGCTGTTCTGCGCGGCGGCCGGAAGGGCGAACGCGGCGACGGCCGCGACACCGGAGATGAAGCGGAAGGGACGACGATGTGACATGGGGGGATTCCGGGAAGGTTTACACCTGCAACATGAGATATACGATTTCACCCCGGGGTCCGCTGGCGCGCATCTCCCGTTGCCTGTTGGCCGCCTGTCTCGCCGTGCTGGCCGCCTGCGAGGTGACCGCTCCGCTCCCCTCGGGCGCAATCTCCATGCAGCCCGAGCCCCACTACGCCCAGTGGTGGTCCATGGTCGAGCAGTGCTCCGGCCGGACGCGGCCGATGAGCGACATCGACTGGTACATGGTCCCCGGGTCGAGCTTCCCGTCGTCCTCCGGCGCCGACGTGGACGGCGTGTACGCCCAGGGGCCGGAGCGCATCATCCTCGCCGGATCCGTCGTGCGGAACGGCCCGGTCGTCCGCCATGAGATGCTGCATGCGCTGCTCCGCCGTCAGAAATCGGATTTCGTCCACGCCGGCGAATATTTCCTCCGGCGGTGCGCCGGCGTCGTCGAGTGCGACCAGCAGTGTGTGGCGACCTCCGGGCCCATCGTGCACCCGCCGGTGGATGCGGTTCCGGCCACGGCCGCCGACCTCGAGATCTCGATCGAGGCCGACAGCATCGTCAGCCATGGCCGATTCGGCGCGTTCGCCTGGGCGCCCGTCACCGTGACCGCCCGGAATCCGCGCGCCGTGGGCATCCTCATTCCGGTCGAGGGCTACGGCGGCTACCGGATGACCTTCTCGCTCTCGGCGCTCGCCCCGACCGGCTACAGCGGCCGCGGCGTGTACATCAGCCGCATCAGCGACGACGTCGCCGCCGGATACTTCGCGCCCGGCCAGGTGAAGCGCGAAGTGTTCGACCTCTATCTGCCGCCGAGCGCAGATGCCTACGGCAACTGGCTGGTCGGCGGCGGATTCTCCGGCTCCTGGGTGAAGACGGCGGCGACCATCCGCTTCACGCCCTAGTACAGGGCGTTGAACAGCAGCTTGAAGGTGCCGTGGGGCTGCGCGCGCTGGAGGATCTCCGGCCCGTACATCACGAGGGAGCCCTTGCCGACGCTGGCCCGCAGCGCGGCGACGCCACCCTCCAGGTTCTCCTGGCCGAGCGCCCAGCCGCTCCGCAGCGGCGTCCTCGAATCGAACCAGCCGATCTTCTCCACCGACGCCTCGCCGCCGGGAAGGATCCGGAAGACCGGGCTCCTCTCAAAGAAGAAATCGGTGTGCTCCTTCATGCCGCGGGCGAGCGCGTGCGTCGTGTCCATCCTCACGCTCAGCACCGAGCCGGGGACGTAGAACTTCGTGCTCGCTAGCGGAGCACCACTCGCATCCACGAGGTGGCTGCCGATCGGCAGCTTCAGCCACTCGGCCAGGTTCATCCCGGCCTGGCCGATGGCGACGACGGTCCCGCCGTTCTCCATGAACTCCCGCAGCTTCGGATAGGTCTCCTCGACGGTGACGCGACCGAGCTGTGACTGATACTCCGCCGGAACGTTCAATGGCGCTGCGCCTGCTCCACCACGTCCCCCACCCCCACCCCCACCCCCACTCCCACTCGCTGGCAACGAACCATCCACGAAAACGAGGACATCGTACCGGGCATTCAGGTTCCCCGCGTCCAGTTGCGGCGCGAACACGCGCTCGAACGGGAACTCGAACTGCTCGAGGATCCAGCGCGCCCAGCCAGCGTCCATGGAGCCGCCGTACTGGTCCCACAGCCCGATGCGTTTCGTCTTCACCGGCAGCATTCCCGCCACCGGCGCGTCAGTCGGCTCCAGCACGAGTCCGAGACTGTCGATGAGACGGCGCGGCGCGCCCGGCGGCACCACGAAGTCTCCATTCGGCGCCTCGCTCACCGCCACGCCGGCCTTGAGCAACCGATTGACGGCCAAGAACGAATTCGTCGCGTGGCGGTCCATCGTGAATCCGCCGCTGGCGACGCCAGTGTTCGGCGCCCTGACGTTCCAGGCCGTGATCTTCTGGAACGGCCCGCTGAAATCGTCCAGGACGCGGTCGAAATCGACCCCCATCTGGTACGCGAGCGTCCACCCCGCGATGTCGTAGGGCGGTGTCGGCGACGCGCCCGGATAGGGAATCACGTCCGGGTGCTGCTGCGCCTCGAACATGTCCATCACGTGGGGACGGAACGCCTGGTTCGTCTTCACCACATAGGAACCGGCCGGGTACGACTTGCCGGC